>NZ_JAHLEM010001189.1 GCF_018883605.1 Streptomyces niphimycinicus
CGGGCATGTGCGGGGCCGGGCCGGGCGGGGGCCCGGCGGGCTCAGCGCGGCTGGCCGTAGCCGCCGAGCTTGTCCGCGGCGCGCCGCAGCTCGTCCGGCGGGATCAGGGTGGGGGTGCGGCCGGGGACGGAGACCGCGGTGAGCCAGACCTGGCACATCCATTCGAGCTGGGCGGTGCGGTCGTACGCCTGGTCCAGGGTGGCGCCGTGGACGACGGTGCCGTGGTTGCGCAGCAGACAGCCGCTGCGGCCGCGCAGCGCCTCGATCATGGCGTCGGCCAGTTCGTCGGTTCCGTAGAGCGCGTAGGGCGCGACGCGGATCGGCCCGCCGAGGGCCGCGGTCATGTAGTGGATCGCGGGGAGCTCGTCGACGAGCGTGGAGACGGCCGTGGCGTGGACGGCGTGGGTATGGACCACGGCCTCGGCGTCGGTCTCCCGGTAGACGGCCAGGTGCATGGGCAGCTCGCTGGTGGGCTTCAGCGTGCCGAGGACCTGTTGTCCGTCGAGGTCGACGGCGACGGCGTCCCGTGGGCCGAGCCGGTCGTAGGGGACGCCGCTCGGGGTCACCAGGACGGTGTCGCCGACCCGGGCCGAGACATTGCCCGAGGTGCCGACGACCAGGCCGTCAGCGGTGGTTCTGCGGGCCGTTCGCACCACCTGCGTCCATGCCTGCCGCAGGGGATGGGTCAGCCGCGGCTGCGGCTGCCGCGTGGATCGCGACTGGGTCACCTGCCCTCACCTCCGAGGCCCGATCCTCCCAGGCGTCCGGCGGCCGGGCGATGGCGGGACCGGAAGGGGCGCGGCGCTTGTCGACGACCGACTACGACCGCGCCTCGTGGGCAGCCGCCCCCGTGTGGGTGAACGAGGGTGAACGGCGGGCGGCCGCGGGGCCGGTCCAGGGGCCTCCGCCGGTGGTCCTCGATCGAGGCTCAACTCCCGTACGACGTGGGAAAGTCGGCTTGAATTCATCAGGCTTTAGCACTCCCGCAACCACGTCACCCTGATGCCCCACTCAGTTCATCTTCCGTTCACCCTGTTTCCTTACGTTCACCGTGCCACTAACGACCTTCGAACTGATTGACCGGGTGTATGGAACACATCACGCTTCTCATCGGGATCGTGATCGTCACGGCCTTGGTGTTCGACTTCACGAACGGCTTCCACGACACGGCTAACGCCATGGCCACCACCATCTCCACGGGAGCACTCGGTCCCAGGGTGGCGGTGGCGATGTCGGCCGTCCTCAATCTCGTCGGCGCGTTCCTGTCCGTGGAGGTGGCCAAGACCATCTCCGGCGGGATCGTCGACGAGGACTCCGGTATCCGACCAGAAGTGATCTTCGCGGGACTGGTCGGGGCGATCCTGTGGAATCTGGTGACCTGGCTCGCCGGACTCCCCTCCAGTTCCTCGCACGCCCTGTTCGGCGGCCTGATCGGCGCCACCTTGGTCTCCGTCGGTCTGGACGGGGTCAACGGCGACGCGATCGTCATGAAGGTCCTGATCCCCGCCGTCGCCGCGCCGGTCGTGGCCGGCATCGCCACGGTGGCCGCCACCCGGCTCACCTACCGGCTCGGCCGCGGCCGCTCTTCGGAGGAGACCGCGAAGGGCTACCGCGCGGGGCAGATCGCCTCGGCCGCCCTGGTCTCCCTGGCCCATGGCACCAACGACGCCCAGAAGACGATGGGCGTGATCACCCTGGCGCTGGTCACCGGGGGCGTGGTGGCGCCCGACTCCGACCCGCCGCTGTGGGTCATCGTCTCGGCGGGCCTGGCCATCGCGCTCGGCACCTACCTGGGCGGCTGGCGCATCATCCGCACCATGGGCAAGGGCATCACCGACATCCAGCCGCCGCAGGGCTTCGCCGCCCAGACCGGCGCCGCGACCGTCATCCTCGCCTCCTCCCACATCGGCTTCGCGCTGTCCACCACCCAGGTCTGCTCCGGTGCCGTGATGGGTGCGGGTGTCGGCCGTAAGGGCGCGGTGGTGCGCTGGTCGACCGCCGGCCGCATGGTGGTCGCCTGGGTGCTGACCCTCCCGGCCGCGGGCCTGGTGGCGGGCGGCGCCGCGCTGCTGGCCGACCAGGGGAACGCGGGGATCACGGCGGTGGCCGTGCTCGCCGTCCTGGCCTGCGGGGCGATCTGGGCGCTGTCCCGCCGCAAGCCCGTGGACCACACCAACGTCAACGAGGTCGGCGCACAGGAGCCGGTGGGCGCCGTCACGGCCGCCCTGCGGTCCGTGGCCCCGCCGCCCGCGGGCGCGAAGCC
>NZ_JAHLEM010000119.1 GCF_018883605.1 Streptomyces niphimycinicus
GATGAGCGTCATGGAAGCGTCGATGGCATGGCCGCCAAACGGGCCAGTTCCTTCGGACCAGCACGATGGCGTGGAGGGCGTTGTTGGCCGCTCTGTCGCCGCATCGGTTCAGGCGGTGGCGGTTGGTGCGGCCGGGCGGAGGCCGGGACGGGAGCTGCTCCGCAAAGGTACGTGAAGGTCGCTTCAGAAAGGACCATGATCTCTTCGTCCAGGGCTTGGTAGCGGCGGGCGAGCCGCCGCAGCGCGATCCTCACCGCGCAAGCCGAACCGACGAGCTCGACTTCGTCGAACGGGGAGGTGCGCCCAGGTCGGTGACCCGGCGCAGCACCGCGCGGGCCCCGGGCATCAGCGAGGCGATCACCTGGAAGAGCGTCTGCTCGCTCCAGCCCTCCTGGATGTCGTCGACGCCGAGATCCTGTGGGTGAGGGCGCGGGTCGAGGGCTGGTGGTTCCGGCCAGTCGTCAGCGGTGACAGCCGCCAGGAAGGCCGGGGACCCCGCTGCACACTCGGCTTGGTGAGCCAGTTCACCGCGCTGGTCACAGCACTGGTGATTGATCTGATGATCAAGCGCCTGCTTGGCCTCTGACCGAGCTGGGCCTGTTCGAGCCGCTCGCCAACCCCTGGAGGCGCCCGTGACCATCTCAGTGCCGGCATCCCCACACACCACGCTGCACGAGAGGCTGATGCCCACGCCAGCCGGCAGCTCACCACGTTGGAAGGGTGGCGGGAGTTCGTCGCCAGTTCGCCCGAGCCCCCAGTTCTACTTCCTCCGGAGGAGTTGCAGAGGCTGTTCCCGACAGATCTGGACCTCTACGACGAGGCCCGTATCGATCACCACGCTCGCATGCTCGTGGTCGCCACATTGTTCGTCGAGAAGACCGTGACCTGCGGCCGACGGTTCGTTCTGCTCAACCGGCATGCGATCCACAACATCTCGCAGACCACCCGGTCCGGGCGCCGAAGTCTCGGACACCTTGAAGTACTTCTCAGAGCGCATTCCCGCGACGTTCGTCTATGCGGGCATCGGCGTTGAGGACAGCGAGCTTCTGGCCAGCACCCGACCGCGTCCTGGAGAACCGGCCGACTCCTACATTCGACGCCTGGCCCACGCCAACCACCTCAAACCCAGCTACCTGCACGGCTTCCTCGCCGGCTCGTCGAACTGGTTCGGGAAACCCCGCCTTGAACGTCTCGCCGCACTGGCCGGGCGCCCGCCTGAACTACTGGAACAAGTCCTGGCCGATTCCAGCCCACCCCGCCGACGGCGCAACCCCCGCCCAAGCCCCACACCACCCAAGAAGAACGACAAGCGAGAGCTCTACCAGCGCATCCGCCACGATGCTGAAGCAGAAGCCCTCTCGGGCAGAGCCCTGGAAAGGCGCCACAAGGTCACCTGGCGGACCGTCAGGGCCGCACTGGACGGACTCGAACCCCGCCCCCGCAAGCCGTTGCCTCGTCGGCCAACCGCCCTCGACCCCTTCCGCCACCTCATCGACGCCATGATCAAGGATGGGCACCGCCCCAAAGACATCTGGGCGCGACTCATGGACGAGCACGAGACAGCGATCTCCTACGGCATCATCAGGTGCTACGTCCAAGACCGCATACAACCCCGCCCACGCCAACTCGGCTGACACATTCCCGATCGAGGTGACGCAGGAGCCAGGGACTTGGTGGACTGACGGCATGAAGCCACTGCCGCACCGAGTCCTGCGAGCTCTCGAACAGTTCAATGCCACCCACCCCTGGGACCACAACGCCCACTACCACCAGTGGATCCTGCGGCAACTTCCCAAACGCTTCGACAGTGCCCTGGACATCGGCTCCGGCAGCGGCGACCTGGCCCGGCTCTTGGCCGCACGCGCCAACGAGGTCCAAGGAATCGACTCCGACCCGGTGATCATCCACCGGGCGCAGAGAATGACTCCTCCGGCAACCCCAGTGACCTTCACGGTCGCAGACGCGCTGACCGGGATCCCTGCCGGTTCCTACGACGTCATCACCTGCGTCGCCACCATCCACCACCTGCCCTTCACCGAAGCTCTCACCGTCTTCCGCCAGCACCTGGCCCCCGGAGGAACCCTGGTAGTCGTCGGCCTTTCCCGGGTGCAGACTGCCGGCGACTATCTGCTCGGCGTCGCCGCCAGTCCGCTGAATGCCGCCACGGGCTGGCTCAAGAACAAGGGCCGCAGGGCACCCCGGCCGGTCTCGATGACCGCCCTGACCCGACCAGCGGACATGAGCTTTTCCGACATCGTCAGTGAAGCCCATGACGCCCTGCCCGGCGCACGGCTGCGCCGTCGACTGTTCTGGCGCTACACGCTCGTATGGCATCGCCATTGAGCGGACCCAAGATCGCCCTGCCTGCCGAATAGAGCGAGTGAACGAAGCCACGCCTCCGTCCAGAACCAGTACAGCATCACGCAACGCAAGCACGAGGACGTGCTCGAACACCGCACACACCAGGGGCTTCCGTTCATCTCCTGGTTCCCGCTCGACATCGGGGCCCGGGCCCGGCCGGACAGCCCGCTCAGCGGCCTCGCCGCACAGATCGGTGCCACACCGGCCCAGGTCGCGCTCGCCTGGTTGCTCGCTCGGGCCGAGAACATGGTGCCGATCCCCGGCACAGCGTCGACGGCCCACCTGGAGGAGAACATCGCGGCGGCGACGGTACGGCTGGATCCGGCCCGGATCACCGCGTTGAACACTCTGGCCGGTTGACCGGTAGTCGGGCCGCAGCGGCAAACGAGCCAGGCGTCGGACGGACCGGTCCTGTCGGGCCGGAAGGCCGGTTCCGGTCGGCGAAACGTGCGCGGCGCCTACCGGGCGAAGGGGGCGGCGAGGTGTGCGGGGCAGCGGGCAGCCCGACCTCAGCACGCATCCCACCAGGACGCCCACCCCGTGATTGTTGGCCATCGCGCACAGCACGATCCCCCTGCGGGCGCGGCAAGCTCCGGCCCGCCATGCTCACCGCCTGCGCAACCGGGGCGGCCGCGACAACGCAATGAGAATCCGACAGCCTCAGTGCGACAGGAGAGGAGTTTGCTCTCACCGCGTTGTCCCTTGGGCCGGACGATGGCCATCGTCAATGAGAAAGGGACATGCGAAATGCGAACCTACACCGGGAAAGGTAGGTTCTCGCGGCTCGTTTCCTGCGGCGACGCTGTGACCTGGGCACTGTCGCGCTGTCTCACGCCGGGGCATCCGCTCGTTGTCTCAGCTCCGTGTCATTTCCTCTGCCTGCGGCCAGCGCGGCGGGTCAGCCGGCCCGGCCGACGAGTACGGAGACATCGACCTGTTCGGGGAAAGCCTCGTCGTGCGGCAGTGCCTTCCGGATGTTGTCCTCGAATGCTGGCCGTTGATCGGCTGCTGGTAGTTGCCCCGCGGGGATAGCGGAGTAGAGACCGCCGATGACCTGGTCAAAGGTCAGCTCGTCGGGGTAGGAGACCGTGGTGCTTCGCACGTCTGAAAAGCCGGTGTCTTGGAGAGCCTGTGCATACCGGAGCCGATCCCCGTCAGCGGTTCCGCAGGAAGCGGTCAGTTCGGTGTCGTAGTGATGTTCGAGGCAGGTGCGGAGAGCTCGTGACCAGGCCGTGTCCTGTAGCCATAGCGGTGTCCCATTCGCGATCACGGCGATGCCTCCGCCAGCGCGGAACAGCGGAAGCAGGTCCCGGAACAGTACGTCGTGCCGCATCCAGTGCAGGGCCTGCCCAACGACGGTCATCGCAAGGGATGGCTTGGGCCCCAGTAGGGTGCCGAGGGCAGGGACATCGGTGTCCGCACCGAGCACCCAGGTGGCGTTGCGGACTCCGCACTCACCGGCCGCCTCACGAGCGAGGCGAAGCATGTCGGGTTCGGGATCCATGCCGATCACCGCTTTCACTCGAAACGCAAGCGGGAGGGCGAGCTGTCCGGTGCCGCATCCGAGGTCAAGGACGCTGTCCTCCGAGGACAGCGCAAAGTACTCCTGCAACAAGTCGAGGACTGGCTCGGGGTAGCCCCGCCTGAATTTTGCGTAGAACTCGGCCACTTCGCCACTGAAACCCAAGGTCATGAAGGCACTATGCCGAGCGATCACCCGACTGAACAGCCTCATGAACAGCCGATCGCTGTGGGCAGAAGAGGTCTCCGAGAAAGCTGGCTTTGGAGGTGAGAGCCGACACCGATTGTCGACGACTTCGGGCAGCACTTGTCGATCACCGGACCGCAAAATGTTGATGAGAACTGACACCACCGCTCTGGGAAGAGGTGTGTTGTCGGTGGCTGAGGCCAGCGGTGCCGTTTGCCGTGGGAAGTGAAATGGCGGCGTCCCGGACGGTCACGTTCTCCGGGTCTTCCGTGCAGTTGACGGCCGGGCGTCACCGTGGAGCTGCTCGCGGTGACGCGCCACGGCGTCGTTGTTGGCGCAGCGCACGGAGCAGTAGGCCCGTCGGCCGTTGCGGGAGGTGTCGACGAATGCCAGACCGCAGTCGTGGCGTGCGCAGCGCCCCAGCCGTTCGGCGCCGGCGGAGCACACGACGTAGGCGAGTCCGGCTGCGGTGACGGCTCGGATGTGCGCGGCTGCGTCGGCGTCAGTGGTGCTGTAGTGCAGGTGGGGTCGGCCGTCGTGCAGGGAGATCCGGGGACTGCTGGAGGCGTCGGCGAGAAGTGTATTGACGGCCTGGCACCGCTCTTCGAGGTCCTGCCGCCCGAAACACGCGGCCAGGCGCCGGCTCCATGTCCAGATCGTCACGGCCTGCGCGGCGGTGAGTGTGCCGTGCACCACCCCGTGCGTGGCGAGTAGTGGTTCCAGGTGCTCGGGGGGTGGTGGCACGGTCAGGTTGACCAGGTCCGCAGCCAGCCTGGCGGCCTCCCCGCCGTAATGGTTGAAATGCATAGGGTGATTACACCATCGTGTGGGGTCCGAGCTGTAGTGGCACGCGGCGGCAGGCCGGGTGGCCAGCACGGCCGTGACCATGGAGAGGACCCGAAGGAGCACGACGGTGAAGATCCCCCGCGCACCGTGGCAGGGCGACGCGACGGCTCCGGCGTTGATGCTGGCTCAGATCGCCAGCCTTCAAGCGGGTTCGGCCGTGGCCAAGGATGCCTATGGGACAGTCGGCCCCACGGCGCTAGCCGGTATGCGGCTGTTTTCCTCGACCGCGATCCCGTGGTTACTGGTCCGGCCGCGGCTGCGGGAGGTCACGGCTGTGCAGTGGCGGGCGGCGATCTCACTTGGTCTGGTCTTCGCGGCTATGAACCTGGAGTACTTCCAGACCATCAGCCGCCTGCCGATCGGGGTGGCCGCGACCTTGGAACTGCTCGGGCCGTTCACCGTGTCGATCGTTCTGTCCCGTCGGCTTGAGCACCTCGCGGTGGCGTTGCTTGCGCTTGTGGGTGTACTCCTGCTGGCCGCCCCGGGAGCCTCGCTCTCCGCCGCCGGGCTGCTGCTGAGGGGCGCCGCCGCGCTGTGGCGGGCCGGGTATGTGGTCATAAGCCAGCGGGTCGGGCATCTGTTCCCCGACTGGACGGGCCTGACGCTGGGACTGGCCAGCGGCGCCTGGATATGGCGGTCCTGCGGCGCATCGATGTGCGCTCCTTCGGAGTGCTGCTCGCACTGAGCCCCGCCGTGGCGGCGGGCGTCGGTTTCGTTTTGCTGCACGAGCAGCTCACAGCACGTCAATTGTGCTCCATGGCACTGGTAGTCCTGGCCGGCGCCTGGTCGGTGCGCCGCGCCGCTCGGCGTGTCGGACCTGCGGATCGCACCGGCGCTCGTCCCGCGTGAGCCCCACCCGATGTAATGGTTGAAGTGTTCTAGACGGTGACGCCATGTTGGTGGAATGACTCCCGCATCCGCGGTCACGCCGTCGGACGACCGCTGCCCCGTCTGCCACGAGCCGACTCCGGCGGAAACGCAGTTGTGGACGCCAATGTCCCACCACCGCACGTCTGAAGGTGAGGTCGAATACTGCGTCGGCGGCTGCGGCTGTCTCGTCATCCTGGTCAACGGCGAGATGATCAAGAGCCTCCCCGTCGACCGTCGGTAGTCCGTCGCTGGGACGCCGCCAGTAGGGCAGAGCATACGGGTCAGCCTGCGGTAGTGCCCTGAGCGGCGGCCCTGGCTTGGGTGAGGGCGAGGCGGTAGGAGTCCGTCGGCTCCGACACACGACGGTGGTGCCGTGCCGGGCCAGGGTGGCCAGAGCCTGGGCCGTGATGGATGTGCCTGGGCCGAGCATCAGGCACGACAGGGCCTCGGTGGGCAGGTATACAAGCTCGGTGCCACGTTCCTTGGTGGTGATGGCGGCGCATACCCCGGTGTCGTCCTGATGGAGGCGCACGATGTCCAGGTAGAGGGAAGACAGGCTGTCGCCGATGCGCGGCAGCAGGGCGACTGTCGGTGCGGCGAGTCGTCGGCAAGCTGTGGTCCCGCTTTTCGATGTGCGGCGGGGTGTAGTCATGCGGGTGCCAGAGTGAGCAGGCCGCATCCGTACGGCTTACCGCGCCCGATGCCTTCGGCGAGGCGGCTCTGGAGCAGACCGGGGTCGGTGATGGTGGCGGTGCCGGACAGGGGGACGACGGGTTTGAGGTTGTAGAGGGCGCGGGTGCTTTTGCCGGGTTTGCGGACGGCGCTGGCGGCGATGCGGTAGCGCACCGGACGCCCGGCCTTGAGGCCCTCGAGCAGCGGGGTGAGGGGTTTGGTGGCGATGGTGCCGTAGCCGACGGGTAGGGCTGTGGTGTCGGGCTGGGCCTGGCTCTGGATCAGGATGTGGGGGCCCTGGGGGCCGTCTTCGATGCGGAACAGGACACCGAGTACGGCGCGGGCCTGTTCGGCTTCGGTGTCGGGGAAGAGCTGCCTGATGCGGTGGTGCATGCCCACCGCGCTGGGCAGGTCGCGGCGTGCTTGGCGGCTGCGGAGGTCAGGGATGACGCGGGTGAGCCACAGGTCGCTCATGCGTCCGCCTCCTGGTGCAGGTCGTCACGGTGGGCGTCGAGGTAGGTGTGGATCCGGGTCAGGTAGGCGGTACCCAGGCCACCGCGCTGGGCAGCGGGCAGATGGAGCGTGCGCCGATAGACGGGACGAGCCCGATACGTGCGCTGGTGCGGGCCGAAATCCAAGGGATGGTCGTTGAGCTCGCCGGTCGGAGTGGCACCGTCGTGCAGCCCAGCGGCCTCCGGAGTTCCGGTCAGGGCATCCAGGGGCTGGTCACCGATGAAGTCGACCACCGCGGCCTCCTCCATGGTCGGGTCGCCGTGGCGGGAGGACGATGCCTGGGCCCAGCGGCAGGTGAACGAGGTGATGCAGCGGATTCCGGAAGAGCCCGTCGCCGATGACCATGGCCTGCCGGTAGCGCCAGGAGCCCGCTCAGGACTGGGTCCCTCGAGGAGAAGGTACAGATAGCCGTCCACGATGACTTCCATTGCTGTTTTGGGCAGCAGTTGCGGATCTTGAGGCCCGTGGATGATCACAACAGCGGCACGGTCTCCGACGAGGTTCTGTGATCTCGCCTGAGTCGGCAGGCAACAGGGGCGGAGGTCAGCCCCTCCTCATCGAGGCGACCGATGGTGGTGCCGTCGCTATCCTGTGCTGCTGTGACTGGCTCTGTGCGGCTTCCGCTGATGTTCCTTGATGTCGACGGACCGCTCATCCCATTCGGCGCGGAGCCGCAGCAGTATCCGACCTATGTGACAGGTCTCGATCTGCGTGAAGACGACGCGAATCCTCTCCTGAACAGGATCAATCCCGAGCACGGGCCCAAGCTGGCTGCGCTTCCGTGCGAGGTGGTCTGGGCCACGACATGGATGGATGACGCCAACGAGTACATCGCTCCGCTGATCGGCCTCCCGCGTCTGGCCGTGGTGGCCTGGCCAGGGCCGTCCGACATCGATGACCAGGACGAACGCAACGGATTGCACTGGAAGACCCGCGCCCTCGTCGAATGGGCGGCGGGGCGGTCGTTCGTCTGGGTCGATGACGAGATCACTGACACTGATCAGGCCTGGGTCGCCGCCCACCATCGGGGACACGCCCTGCTCCACCGAGTCGATCCTCGCCTCGGCCTCACCGATGGCGACTATGCAACTCTCGACTCATGGCTGCGACAGCCGTTCGGGGCGAAGGAGATCCGGCAGCGACGCATGGTGACGGCCCGGCGCTCGCACGGCGGCGGGCCGTCGAGCGGGAATCCGGGTTGATCGACTCTCCGCGCAAGCGGAGGCGAGCCTGGGCGGAGCACCGGCGGAGCCTGCTTTTCCCCCGGCTCTGCGGGCGAGCTGAGGCGGTTGCCATCCCGCTCATCGGCTTCCTGCGCGAGGTGGGCAACCTGGCCGACGACTCCGGGGATGATGACGGCGACGGCGGTGAGGCTTCCGGCACTCGGGCAGGTTGTCCCCGTCGGAATTGGTGAATGAGTCTCGGGCGGCCAGGTCCTGGCGGGCCTTGGCGGAGCAGAATGTAGCCGAGCGGGTGTGCTCGATGCGTATGCGCGCCAAGTCGGTGCTGGGAACGCTGTGTCGACTGGGCTCGTTCGTCTGGCGGTTGGGCCGTAGTAGACGAGGAGAACGATGCCGGACTCGGGATTCCTGCCTGTGCAAGAGCGTGGCCGAGGAGCCGGCTGGTATCGCGGAGACTGCCACATCCACTCCGTGTACTCGGACGGCGAGCTCACTCCTGAGCAGTTGGCAGCCGACGCTCGCACAGTGGGACTCGACTTCATCGCCACCACCGAGCACAACTCCGCGAACGCGCATAGTGCCTGGGGGCGCCATGCCGCAGATGACTTCTTAGTCCTCCTGGGTGAGGAGGTGACCACCAGGGCCGGGCACTGGCTCGCTCTCGGCATCGCCCCGGGCCAGGTGATCGACTGGGACTATCGCGTGGGAGACCGACTCATCGGCCGATGCCTGGACCAGGTCCGCGCATCCGGTGGACTGTGCGTGGCCGCGCATCCGCACGCGCCCTATCCCTCAGGCACCTTCATGTATCCCTACCGGGACCTCGATGTGGTCGAGGTATGGAACGGGCTGTGGGCCTCGGACCGGCCGTGGAACGCCGACAACGAGGCCGCCCTCGCCGAGTGGGGTCGAGGATTGGCGGAGGGAATACACGCGGATCGCTGGCAGCCGGCCATGGGCAACAGCGACACCCACCTCGAGGGGCAGATCGGCATCCCGCACACCGTCGTGTTCGCCGAGGCTCTGAGCACGCCGGCCGTTCTCGCGGGAATCCGCGTGGGCCGCAGTTGGATCGCCGAATCGGCTGCCGTCGATCTGTCGCTCACGGCCGTCGCCGCCGGCCACAACGCGGGGATCGGCGAACGCGTGGCCACTCACGGGGAACCCGTCATGGTGCGCGCGCACATACGCGGTGTCCCATCGGCGAACGTCAGCTTCCACACCGATCGGGGCAAAGTCCACCGCGAATCGCTGCCGGACTCCGGCGTGGGTACCGCAGAGTGGCACACGACCTCGGAAGACTCGGCGTTTGTCCGGATCGAGGTACGCCACCCGCATGGCCATATGGCCGCTCTCACCAACCCGATCGTTCTGACTTGACTTCCAGATTGCTCGGGCGATCCTCCGCGCAGGCGGAGTTAGCCGTACAGCTGACTGCACGGCAGGTCGCGGTTCCGCCCTCTTCGCGCTGGCAGAGGAGACGTGCCCCGGCGCTCTTCAGGAGGACTGTTCCCGGCCGCTCACTCTCCCGGAAGTTCGACCAGAGACAGCAGACCGCCGAGCACCGCAAAGAGGGCGAGGAGCGCGGCGGTGGTCGTGACGCTGACGAAGCCGTCGGCCACGTGACCACCAATGATCAACCATGCCACGGCCCCGACCAGGACGAGCAGATGGTTGCCCCGCTCACCCAGCAGCCGCATCCCCACCCACAACAGAACCGGCATCGACAGGAAGCCCGTGATCAATGCTATAAGGTCCTCGAACCACCCGGCGCCCATCACGCGCCCACTGGCCTCGGCTACGTCGTCCGCCCACTCCAGCAAGGAGGCCCACACCCAGTAACAGACGATGGCCGCCGCAGCCGACACGAGCGTGCCCTTCACTCCGCGGGCAGTCCTGCTCCTCGCCACGTCACCACAGTTTCACGGAACAGTGACGGCGGCCTGAGTACGGGTACTCAAATTCAGCTCGCTGCGCCCGGCGTCGCAGATGACGAGAGTGCGCCAATGTATGAAAAAACCGCAGCGGAGGCACCGGTGGCCGTCAAGGTGACTCAAGAGAATCTGCGGCAGACATCGAGGGCTCGTCCGGCGGCGTCCTCCGATTCGAGAAAGCGCAGGCCAAGCCAGGATCCATCGGTGAACCGCAGCCGGAAGCAAGGGAGGTCCGGCCCGGAGATCATCGGCACTTCGACGCGCTCCGCGTAAGGGTGGAGGAGCTCCCTGACGACGCGCAGCCGTCCGGCTGGGCCCGGGCTCCACGCTCGTGAGGGAGCAGCCGGAAGGAAGACCCCCGAGCGGTACAGCACCAGCAGCCGCTCCTCGTCCGGCGCCTGCGCGTACCAGTCCAGGAGGAGCTGACCGGCTGTGCCGTCCCAGTCGCCGTCGAAGGGCTGGTCCAGCCCTTGTGCCGGCACCAGCGCACGACGGCGCCGTCGGTCGGCCGAGCGGGCCTTGGTCTCGCGGTATTCCTTGCGGGAGCCGGGCAGGCCCTCCAGCACGGCGTACAGCAGCAGCGGAGAGAGCAGAATCAGGCCGCATGCCCGCAGGAAGCCGATCCAGGGCTTACGCCGCGGCCGCGGCCGCACGTGCGCTGCTGGGCGCGTTCCCGCAAGCGGTCCGGGAAGCGGACCGGCCAGTCCGCACCAGCCCGCCACGGTGGCATCGAGGCGCACAAGATCGGTTGCCTTGTTCTGGACCCGTTTCGTCACCATCGCGATCAGCGTATGCGTCGTTCACGGTCCACCCGTTCGAGACGAGAATTCCACCAGAGCTGAGCATTGATGGGTGGGCATGACCAGCTCGGAGCTGGTTGACCGTCAGTCCCCGGCCGCGAGATCGGCAGTTCAGGTAGGGTGCCGGGATGCTTTCCCTGTTCCCGCTGGCCGCTCGCACTGGCCCGCCGCTGGCCTTCTGCCTAGGTGCCCTCGGTGCCGGTGTGATCGCCGTGATCTTCGGTTTGGGCTTCGCCTTCGACGTGCGCGGGATGTCCACCCGTCAAGCCGCCCGGATGAGAGAACGGGTCCGCGAGGCCCGCCTGCGCAGAGGCAGCCTTGCCGAACCCGTCTACCCGGTCTCCCCGGAAGCGCGGATGCGGATGTCAGGGGGCTTCATCGCCTTCGCAGGAGTCGTCCTGTGCGCCGCCGGCTTCGCGTTGCTGCACTTGGGGTAGTGCCTCGGCCATCGCGAGTGCAACTGACCGACGAGGGCAGCCTCCCGGTGCACAGCCCGTCGACGGCGAGTGCGGCCTGGATCTCGGCAATGACCGTGTGACCTCGCGCGGTCTTGCAACATCCTCGGTATCTGAACACCGCTGAGGACGACCTCGATCCCCGCATCCGCCAGAATGGCATTGAACAGGTCGGGGAACTTCCCGTCCCGGTCTCTGATCATGTAACGCGCTCGGCAGCCCACGTCCTCAAGATCCATGACGAGGTTCTTCGCGGCCTGTGCCACCCACGCAGAAGTCGGGTGTGTGGTGGCACCGAGGATCAGGATCCGTCGGCTTGCGTGCTCGATGACAGCGAAGACGTGCATTCGTGCCCCGGATAGGGCGACCGCTTCGAAGAAGTCGCAGGCCCGCAGGGCGTGGGGCCTGGGAGCGCAGGAAGTCCGCCCAGGTGCTGGAGGACCGCTCGGGTGCTGGATCGATGCCGGCCTCTTGCAAGATCTCCCAGACGGTTGAAGCGGCCACCTTCACGCCCAGGACGAGCAGTTCACCGTGCAGACGGCGATACCCCCAGCCAGGGTTCTCCCGCGCCAGGCGCAGCACCAGGGTCCGCACGGAGTGCAGGTCCGCGGCCGTCCCGAGCGCCTGGGCCGGGAGGCGGCAGCATGGCGGCGGGCGAGAAGGTCGCGGTGCCAGCGCAGCACTGGGTCCGGACGCACCAGCAGCCGCACTCGCGGAGCACGACCATGGGAAGCCGGTGCAGCAGCGCCGCCAGAAATGCCCGGTCGCTCGGGGCGAACCGCACCCGCTCCTTGCCGAGTTGGCGTTCCAGCACCACGATCTGGTGGCGCAAGGCGAGTATTTCGACAGTTTTCTCTCGATCGCTCATTGGTAACATCCGCAGCGTGACGAACGCATTCGTCACGCCCAGGTAGGCCAGTCGCAGCAGCACGGTCGATCATCTTGCCGCGGTGAACGCCAACCTCGGGAGACGCCCGTTCGGGCGACTGCGCCGGTCGACCTCAGGCCGGGCCAGGGGAGTCGAGGTCGACGCCGCGCAGCGTGTCGAGTACCTACGCGTCGAACCGGTCCTGATGCTGGGCGGCGGTGGTCAGGTCGGTGGCGTGGCTTCGGCCGTAGCAGACGGCAGCCGAGCTGCACGTCGGCGGGGATGGACAGGGTAGGGGATGCGTGGTGGCGCATCGGTGGCCAGGACGGCTCCGGTGTGCCCGCGCAACTGCCCGTCGGCGCCGTGTGGCGATAGATAAAGCCGTTGGCCGTTGATCGTGCGGTCGAGATAATCCGCATGTCAGAGGCGGGGAGGGTGGATGACGGTATTCGGGTGTGCGGGATGCGACGCTGTCCTCAGTGGCCAGCTCGCGCAGGTCGCGCTGCCTGTCCATGTCCATCAGAAGTGGGGCAACGGACTGCTCCCCGTCCTCATGGAGCCGGGGACGTATGCCGTGGACTTGGAGCCTTCCGGGCCGCCGTGGCTCTCGTGGAGTGAGATCGGCGCGGACGAAGCAGCAGCTCGCGGCGTGTTCGCGCCAGCGCGCGCGCTCTCCTTCGGCCCCCCGGGAGCGATCGTCATTGCGCCGGGTGATGCGCGCGGCACCGTCCTGATCCCCGATCGATGCGGCGGCTGTTGCTGCGGGTTGGACGGCCGCGACGGCCCGAACCTCGCCTGCGCGCAGTGCGGTCAGCCAGTGGCCACCCGTATAGACGACTGTTCGCTGTGGCAGGCGGTATGGTTCGCCCCGAACGCCGTACGCGCCCTGCCAGACAACCAGCCCACCGGCCGGACCACCGGTTGGGATTGGCAGAAATGGCAGTCTGTACCGCCGGTCGCCCCAGATGGCAGATGGAGCCCGCGATGGGCTGCGGCCGTGAGGGCCGGACTAGCACACCTGCTGGCAGCCTCGGAAGGCACACCCGTGGCTCTTCCCAACGGCCCGATCACGGATACGTTCGGCCACGCACTCGATGCGCTGCTCCCCGCTGGGACGCCGACGAAGACCGTGACGCTGGCGGGGCCGGGCCTTCCGACCCGGGAATTCACGGGCCGCATCTTGCTCGTGCCGCAGCACCCACAGACGAGGGAGAGGTGGCTCGCTTCCACCACCGCCAAGACCGTGCCCATGCCCGCTGATGCATGGAAACAACTGGCCTCTTCTGGCGAACCGCTCCTGCTCCCCGTGACAGGTGGACTGCCCGACGGTGTACAACGCGACGATCCGCTGCCGCGGTATCCGTGGGAGCCGCTTCGGCCCGACTGGGGCGTGTTCCTCCACACGCTGGCACGGATCCCCGCTGTCCGGGAACCGTGGCTGCGCAGGATCTACGACCGGGTGAAAGACCACCCGTACGCTCGTCCCTTCTGACAGGAGCCGAGGATCCGGCTCCTGGCGCAGAGCCGGGTGCTGGTGAGGGCGGCTTCGGTGTCGGGACGGATGAGGAGCAGGAGGAGGGGGTCGGCGTCGGCGGGCCGGCCGCCTGGCCCAAGACATCCGCGCCGTCGATTATTACGCCGTGATAATCGACGCCGAGAGGTCGAACGCTTTCCTTGCAGCATCTGGAGCTCGTCCAGGAGAGCCTCACCGAACGTACCCCGCACCGTCTCTCAGTGGCCGTAGGGCGGCTCGAAACAGCCGGTTTCCAGGAATGGCCCGTTGGTCTTGACCTCGTAGTTGGTCTTCTGCACGAACGCCGTGACGCAGGCGTCGTCATGGACGCGAAGGCCGACCAGGGCTCCTTCGGGCGTGACGTTGTGGTCGACCTCGTAGCGCGGATACATCTCCCGTACGGTGAGCGTCCCGCCGAGAGGCTCTCCCTTCGGCCCAGTCCGCTCCTCGTCGTAACCCAGTTCAAGTAGCGCCGCGCGCACGCTCTTGGGATCCCACTTCTTCTGCTCCCATAGCCGCTTGAGCACGGGCTCGATGCGGTCAGCTTCCTTCTGCGCGTCCTTGGCGCCGGCGGGGGACATCTCACCGGAGCGACGGTAGGCATTGTTGTCGCCGTGGTGCGGGGCACCGTCGACGATCCCGGGCTCCACGTAAGGAGAAGCGCCGGGGGAACTGGAGCTGGAACTCGGGGATGTGGTCGAGGAGCCGACGGCCACGTCCGTGCCGTGCTGCTCACCGCAGGCGGTCAGAGACGCACCCAGGAAGAGGGCGGTCGCGACGAAGTGTCTGCGCGCCCCTGACGTTAAGGTCAGCATGCGCATGACTCTGCCATGGCTCGGACGGATTCGGGTGCTGTAAGGCAGAGTGCAGTGCTGGCCAAGAAGGGTTCATTATCACGGCGTGATAGTTGGAGCACGGCAGAGCTGGGCGGTTCCGGCCCCTGCGTCCTTAGTACGTGACTCTGCCGGGGATCTTGGTCGAGCGACCTTCTGGGAGATCATCAAGCTGAATGGGCGGTCCTCGCAGGGGTGCTGTGCCAGGGTCGGAGTCGGCGTTCGGTCTCCGGGCTGGCCTCGGGCAAGGTGCTGGCCAGCACCTTGAGAACGATCACCTCAGCCTGCGGGGTGGGTGACGACGCGCCAGGACCGGGGCCGCGGGATGTGCTGCCAGTCGAGGAAGCCCTGGAGAGCGGTTGGGTTCCGGGGTTGCCGGGCGGGTGCCGGCGGCAGGTGGACGCCGACGCGTTCGAGATTGACCGCGATGGCGGTCAGAACGTACTGGACGTGGGCTTTCTCTTCACTTCGGTAGCGGCACTGCCGCATGCCATGGCCGTTGACGAACTCGCTGATCGTGCTCTCGATGGCGGCCCGCAGCGAGTAGCGTGATAGCCATTCCTGGGTCTGCTGCTCGGTCCGGGATTCGGACTGGATGTCGTAGAGCTCGCGCGGCAGGAAGGTGACCTTCCGGGCGTCGGTGCGCGTGCAGGCGGCCTTCACCGGGCACTGGCGGCAGTCGTCCGGGGAGAACTCGACATTGAGGTAGGGCGCGAGGGACGGCGGTGTCGACCGCCGGCGGCTGACGTTGGCCTGCGGGCAGGTGACCTCCTTCGCGTCCCAGTTGATCGTGAAGGCTTCGCGGTGGAAGACGGTGCCCTTGCGGGACTGGCGGGTGCTCCTGGCTCGGATCGGTCCGACCAGGCCGACGCCGTGTTCGTGGGCGACCTGCTGTTTCAGTGCGACGGAGAGGTAGCCGCCGTCGACGAAGTGCTCCTTCGAGAGCAGGTTCCGGTGATCGAGGTTGGCCATGATGCCAGGAAGCCCTTCCATCGGGTCTCGCCGCGGCGCGCGTAGCGGGCGCTCAGATCGTAGGGCGAGACGATGGCGACGGCTGAAGGGGGCAGGCCGGCGCCCTCTGTTTCCCGCCACTTCGGGCGGTCCTGGGTGTCGATGAAGTAGTTCTGCACGAAGATCTGGCGCAGGGCCTGGACCTGCTCGCCGCCACGGAGGGCGGGCAGGTAGCGGTGGACGTAGCGCAGGAGCAGGCGGACATCCTCGCCGGTCTCCTTGATCCGGGTCTTGGGCTTGGAGGGGTTCTTGCCGAGCCGGGCCGCGCGGCCGTAGCGCTTGCCCCAGTCCTCTGTCACGAGACCGACCAGCTCGTGCGGAGCCCGGCGTGCGAGTTCCTCCAGGGTGGCGCGCATGGCCTCGGTGACCAGCTCCAGGCGGGTCAGGTCCCCTACCGCGGCGAGGACGTGGGTGGAGTCGGTGCGCTGCCGGCCGCGTTCCCGGACCAGGCCGACGGCCCTGATCTTCTCCAGCGCGAGGTCCAGCAGCTTGTCGGCCCGGCCCTCCTCGGTCAGGCGCTCACGGAAGTCGGCCAGGACGCTGTGGTGGAAGCCAGGATGCTCCAGATCCATGCCCATTGCGTACTTGAAGTCGATGCGGTTGCGAACGGACTCGGCGGCCTGCCGGTCGGACAGCTCCAGCAGGAACTGCGGGACCGACACTGTCGCCAACTGGGCAGGTGACAGGCCCGGCTTGCCATCCCGCGGATACCACTCCTCGAAGTCCTCGTCGTCCCACAGGCCGTTGAGATGGTCACGGATGGCCATGGCCGTGGTGCCCCTGGGGTTGCTCGCCCGGGCGACTCGCACGGTCAGCTCGGGAATCACGGCGCGGTACCGGGCCGTCCAGCCGGTACGGGTGCGAACACACATCTCGGGTCCTTCGGAGTCGTGGGACGCCAACCGTCCCACCCGCAAACATCTCCGAACCCGAGATTCCTGGCACGGCCACCACGAACGAGTGAACGCCATCGACACGTCAGCCACTCCAGTCACGTGGACAACGGCCGACACGAACGAAGCGTTCGCCTAACGGTCACCAATGCATCGCTGCGGCCCTCAGAGGCTCGCCAACCTAACTGAGAAGCTCTGATCAGGGGAAATGCAGCGCTTCACCAGCACGTCGACCACACTGGACGACTGCGATTTTCAAGATCCCCGACAGCGTCAGCTTCTGAGCCGACCCTGCCCCCCTGCACGGGGCCGATTTCGGCCCCGCGCAGGCCCAGGCACGCGCACCCCCTCGACGTCTTCTGCGACGAGCTGACTCCTCGCGAGCGGAGGCGGAGATGAGACGGTCCGGGTGTGGGCCATGCCGGCATCACGCATGACCTCCACCTGATGGGGCCTGGACCTCCGTCGTCCCAGCCGGGCAGGGGCCGACGGCAACGGGTCCGTCCTGGCCTCCTACACTCACGGCATGAACGACTACACGTGCACCCACTGCGGCACCGTCGGTCTGGCGGAAGGTTTCATCGAGGACGCCGGCGAGCACTCGCGCGGGTACGCGCGCTGGATCGAGGGCGCGATGGAGCGGGGATTGTTCGGGGGTGCCAAGCGGATAGGCCGGACCCGGCGGCAGATAGTGGCGTACCGCTGCCCCAAGTGCGGGCACCTCGAACTGTTCGTCGCCGACGAGGTGTAGTCGGTTCTCGTTGTCCCGGTCGCCCGTGTGCGCGGTCGCTCGTGTGCGCGGTCGCGCGTCGCGTACCGGGGTCCTTATCCGCGCTGCTCGTGGCGGTGCCACTCGCGTCCACCGTCGCGAGAGATCCATAGCCCTTCGTCCTTCACCAGGTCGTACGTCGCCGTCCTCGCGTCCGCGATGCCGTAGAGCGTCGTGCCGTCGACGGTCAACGATGTGAATGCCGCCGGTGTCTTCAATTCGTGGAAGGCGCTGTTGGCGCGGTCGTCGGCGAGCCAGTAGCGGCCGCCTTCCTCGCCGACGAGCAGCCGACCGTCCGCGAGCGACTCCAGGACCAGCGACTCCGGGCCGCGCTTCAGCTCCCTCCAGGGAATGCCGCCGGCGAGGACTGTCCGCCAGTGTTCGCCGCCGTCCGTCGTCAGCAACAGGCCACGCACGCGCTCGCCCCGGATGAGGGACGGCGCCGCGGTGCCACCCCGCGCGGCGAGGATGCCCCCCGCGTACGGCTTCGGGACGGCTCTGGAACCAAGGGTGTGACCGTCGCGCTGCCATACGACGCGGTTGGGGGCTTCGGTCAGGGGCTGGTCCAGGCTCCAGACGGTGCCCCGTTCGTCGACGGCGAAGCGGATGGCGTAGTCCGGCGCTCCGGCCGGGGGCGCCACGGTGCGGGTGGCGGGGCGGTAGATGAGGGTCGGCTCCAGTTCGGCGAGCAGGACATCGCCGGGGCGGGTGGGCGACGGGGTCCCGGTGATGACGGCCTTGTGCCGCTTGCCGCGTACGTCGAGGGCGTACGCTCCCTCCGCTCCCTCGCCCGGCGGCACCCGTACGAACCCCCCGCGCACCCCCTTGAACGCGGGTGGCGCGTCCTCCGTGTCCGCGTGTTCCGCGTGCTCGGCGACCGTATGGCCGTCGGGGCCGACGATGCGCCAGGCGGTGGCGGCCGGCCCCTCGTCGTCCTCGACGTTGCTCGCCAGGTACGTCAGGAGCAGCGAGCCCTCGTTCGCGCGGGCCACATCGGTGGGTGCCCCGGCCGCCTCGATGACATCGGCCGGGCGCGGGTGAGGGTCTTCGATGACGCGTCTGTACTTCGCCTCGCGGTCCCCGGAGTCCCCGTCGCCGGAGCCACCCGGGCCGCAGGAGGTCAGCGCCAGCGCCGCACTCGCCGCGGCCGTGAGCCCGACCGTCCGTTTCCCGCTTTTCCCACGCCACCCGCTTTTCCCCAGCCACGCCATCGCCACATCCTCACACGACTCAATCCCTTTGCGGAAAGTGCGATGCGCGGCCAGAGTGAACGTATGTGTAAGGACACTGACGCCGTGTCGGCGATGGTCGAGCGCTTCGGATCGGGGGCGGGGCCCGATGAGTGAGGCTCCGCTGGCGGGTGCCCTGCGGCTGCCGGACGGCTCATGGGTTCGGGGGCGCGGTCTGCGGCATCCGCGGCCGGAGGGGCCGCTGCCCGGGTTCGGGCTGTATCTGGGGTCCGCCCGGCTGCGCGAGCGGCATGACGGGGAGCTGGGGTGGGAGCGCGCATGGGTCGAGTGGCCCGACTTTCTGCTGCCCCGTGATCGCGACCTGGCCGTACGGCAGATTCGGGCGCTGCACCAGCGGGCGCGGGCGGGCACACCCGTCGAGGTGGCCTGCGGGGGCGGCATCGGCCGGACCGGGACCGTCATCGCCTGCCTGGCAGTCCTGGCGGGGGTGGCCCCCGCCGACGCCGTCACCTGGGCGCGCACCCACCATCACCCCCGGGCCGTCGAGACACCTTGGCAGCGGCGTTGGGTGGCCCGGTTTCCGGCCGGCTGACGGCAGCGGGCCCCCGGTGCGGAACGGCGCGGGCCAATTCGCGGCCGGGGAAGCGGTGTCGTCCGCCTTGACGTCGAAGTTGATCTGGTTTCCATCGACGGAGGACACCGTGACCGATACGCCCAAGGTGCTGCCGCCGTCCGCTGTGAGCTTGCACCGGGTGGTGGCGGGGATCGTGCAGGCGGCCGGGACCGACGCGTGGGCGGCTATGCGTGACCGGATCGCCCGGCTGCTGGGCCGCGGGGAGGCCGGGCGGGAGCGGGCGGAGCTGGAGCGACTCGACCGGACAACGTCGGACCTGGAAGACCCCGGGCTGAGCGAGGAGGAGCGGACACTGCTCCGCCAGTCCTGGCAGGTCCGCCTCCGGAGATTCCTGGAAGGTCTCGACGAAGGTGAGCGCGCGCGAGTGGTCGCCGCACTCCGCGCGCTCGTGGAGCCGTACGCCCAATCCGCACAGCGCGACGGCGGCCTGCAAGTCGCCGAGTCCGTCGCCGTCGTCCCGGGCCGATGGGTGATCGGTACCCACGAGGGCACCGGGACGGGGGTCGCCGCACCGGCGCGGCGACCCCCGTTCATCCGTTCGGTTCAGTGGCGTTTCAGCCCTTCACCGCGCCGGAGAGCATGCCGGAGATGAAGTGCCGCTGTAGGAAGACATACGAGGCGACGACCGGCAGGGCGACGATGATGGACGCGGCCGCCAGCACGGAGTACTGGGTGGTGTGCTCGCTCTGGAAGAAGGCCAGGCCGAGCGGTGCGGTGCGCTTGCTCTCGTCGGTGATCATGACCAGCGGGAGCAGGAACTCGTTCCAGGTCCACATGAACACCAGCATCGCCATCGTCAGCAGCGCCGGACGGCTGGTGGGCACCAGGATCCGCCACAGCAGCCGCCAGTCGGACGCCCCGTCCAGGCGCGCCGCCTCGATGACGCTGACCGGCACCGAGCGGAAGAAGTTGCGCATCCAGAAGACGCCGAAGGCGAGGGACTGGGCGGTCTGCGGGAGGATCAGCGACCAGTAGGAGTCGGTGAGTCCGGTGTCGCGCAGGTTGAAGTAGAGCGGGATGACGAAGGCCTCGGGCGGCACCATCAGCCCGATGAGGGTGATGTAGAAGAGGGCTGACCGGCCGGGGTAGTCGAAGTGCGCGAAGGAGAAGCCCGCCAGGATCGCCAGGACGGCCGTCAGAACCACCACCGAGACCGCGACCAGCAGGCTGGAGGTCAGATACGTGGCGAAGTGGCCCTGGCGCCAGGCGGTGCCGAAGTTGCCCAGGTCCAGGTGGCGAGGCCAGGTGAAGGAGGGCCCGGACTCCGCGGCGGGGGTCAGCGCGGACGACACCACGCCGATCAGCGGCAGCAGGGCCAGCGCGGCGAAGAGGGTGAGGATGGCGTAGTTGAGCACGCGTTCGCGGGCGGAGATCACGTCTGGTCCTCCTGTGGCTGGACCTTGGTGATCAGGAAGGTGAGAAGGAGGATCACCGCGGTCAGGGTGACGGCGATGGCGCAGGCCGAGCCGACCTGGCCGGTGCCGAAGGCCCGGTTATAGACCTCGTAGGCGGGCAGGCTGGTGGCGTTGCCCGGGCCGCCGTGGGTGGCGACGTACACCAGGTCGAAGGTGCGCAGGGCGGCGATCACGGTGAGGGTGAGCGCGACGGTGATCTGCCCGCGCAGTCCGGGCAGGGTGACGGCGAAGAACTCCCGCACCGGGCCTGCCCCGTCCAGCTTCGCCGCCTCGTACAGCTCCGCCGGGATCTGCCCGATGCCGGCGACGAACAGCACCAGGCACAGGCCGATCTCCAGCCAGGTGCCGATGAGTCCGACGGCGGGCAGGGCGGTGGAGAAGTCGCCGAGCCAGGGGCGGGCGACCGACTCCAGTCCGATGGCGCGCAGCGCGGTGTTGAGCACGCCGTCGGGAGCGTAGATCGCCGTCCAAGCGGTGGCGGTCACGACCATGGCGACCACCTGCGGCAGGAAGATCATCGCGCGGAAGACGGAGACGCCGCGCAGCCGGCCGGCCCGCGTGGTGACCGCGGCGAGCATCAGCGCGAGCGCGATCGGGATGACGGAGAAGAACAGGATCAGGATGAAGGAGTGGAGGAAGCCCGCGCGCAGCCGCGGGTCGCGGGCGATCTCGGTGTAGTTGTCGAACCCCGCCCATGTGGAGACGGAGATTCCGTCCCAGTGGAAGAGGGAGATCTGCACCAACTGGCCGAGCGGGACCAGCAGGAAGACCGTGAGGACGATCAGGGCGGGAAGGGCGTAGAGGTAGCCCTTCCACTGGACGACGCGGCCGCGGCGCCGGACCGGCTCCCGGGTGGGGGCGCCGGCCGGGCGCTTGCGTGCCGTCGGGCGGTGTGCGGTGGCGGCCATGGCGTTGGGGTCTACCTGCTGTTCTGGAAGGACGAGTAGTCGGACTGGAGTCGGCTGGTGAACGCCTTGGGGGTGAGGTGTCCGGCGGTCAGCTCCTGGACGGCGGCGGTGAGGGTGTCGTAGAAGGTCGGGGTGGTGTAGTCGAGGTAGGGAAGCAGCCCGTCCTTCTCACTCACGGCCTTCCACTGGGTGAGGATGTCCGCGTCGACGGTGCCGGGCGTCGGCTTGTAGTCGGCCGGTGGAAGGGCCGGCAGGTTGCCGTGGGTGGCGGCGGCCTTCATGCCGTTCTTGTTGACGAGGAAGTCGATGTACGCGCCGGCGACGTCCGGGTGCTTGGACTTGGAGGTCACGGACCACGCGAGGCCCTCGCCGCCCTGGGTGAGCGGGGGCTGCCCGGCGGCGGGGCTGAGCGCGGTGAAGCCGACGTTCTTCTTCATCTTCGGGGCGAGGGCGGCCGACTGCCAGGTGCCCTCCAGGAGGAACAGGGACTTGCCCTGGCCGAAGGAGGCGACGGCCTGGTCCTTGCTCTTGCCGTTGAAGCCGGAGCCCAGGTACCCCTTGTCGGCCCAGCGGCGCAGCGTGGTCGCGGCCTTGAGGGTGCCGGAGTCCGTCCACTTGGCGTCGCCCTCGTCGAAGACGAGCTTGCGGACCTCGGGCTTGCCGGCGGCGAGGGCCTGGATGACGCCGAAGATGTGGATGCCGGGACTCTTGTCGGAGTCGCCGTAGGAAAGGGGCGGCAGGCCCGACGCCTTGGCCTTGGCCAGTGCGGTCTCCAAGCCGGTGAGCGTGGTGGGCAGAGGCAGGCCCAGCGACTTCAGCTTGGCCTTGTTGTAGTAGATGCCGATGATCTCACCGGTCTGTGAGACGCCGTACAGATTGCCGGTCTCCCAGGTCTTGCCGTCGGGAGTGAAGCGGTTGAGGTCGAGCAGTTGGGACGGGAAGGCGGTGTCCCAGCCGTAGGCCTTGGCGTAGCGGTCCACCGACTGCAGCAGCTTGGCCTTCACGAAGGCGCCCATGTCGGGGTAGCCCTGGTTCGCCTGGACGACGTCGGGCGGGTTGGCGGAGGACAGTGCGAGTTTCAGCGTGGTCTTGAGGTCGGTGAAGGACCGGGAGACGCGCTTGATGGTGACGTTCGGGTACTTCGCCATGAACGCCTTGTTGAGCGCCTCGGTGGAGGCGTTGACGCCCGGGTCGGTGTTCTGGTCCCACACGGTGAGGGTGACCTTCCCGGCCTTGGCGGGGTCGGTGGCGACCGGGCCCGAGGTCTTGGCGCTGGTGGCCGACCCGTCGCTCGGGCCGGGGGAGCAGGCCGCGACACCGGTCAGGACACCGGTGGCGAGCGCCGCCGCGGCTATGAGGCGCCGACGGGGCTGTCGTGGGGTTCTCTCGACCATGGGGTGGTCCTCCTGGTGCTGGGGGTGCGGTTGGCGCTGGGGGTACGGCCGCCCGGGGTTGGGGGTGCGGTTGATGCTTGGGTGCGGACGCCCGGGGGCCTTCCCCTCCCCGTTACCAGGGCTTCGCCCCTGGACCCCGGGGTCTGGGGCGGAGCCCCCACGCGGCGGAGCCGCACATCGACGCTGCGTGGGAAGGGGCGGGGAGGGGAGCGGCCCCCCGCAGGCGTCAAGATCTGTCGGACACCCCCTACGGCTTGATCGCACGGATGCGGATGAGGTCCGC
>NZ_JAHLEM010001190.1 GCF_018883605.1 Streptomyces niphimycinicus
CCCCTCGGCCGCGGCCCGCGGATCGCGGCCGTCGGCGGGCAGCGTATCGGCGGGGTCGGTGGTGGTGTCCCGGCCGTCGCCGGCGTCCTGGCCACCGGCCCCGGCCAGCGAGACGGCGGCGAGATCGGCGGGCTCGTCCAGCCCGTCGGACTCGGCTATCGCCGCGAGCCGGGCCGAGGTGTCCATGAAAGTGGAGTCGATGCGGTGCACCGCGCGGTAGAGGGGGAGCGCGGCGGCGCTGCGCCCGGTGCCCTCATGCGCGCGGGCGAGCCAGTAGCGCAGCTCCTTGCGCTGCGGCTGTTCGCTGCGACAGCGCATCAAGGCGGCGGCGAGCAGCGGCTCGGCCTGGCTGTACATCTCCAGCCGGACCCGCGCCATCCCGGCGAACAGACCCGCCTCGATGCCGAGGAACGGATCGTCCAGCAGCGGCTCGGTGTGGCGCACCAACTGCTCCCAGTCCTTGACCAGATAGGCGCGGCAGGCGTGCAGAAAGCGGGCCTGCGGATCGGCCTCCACCGGCGGGCAGCCGGCCAGCGCCCGGTCCAGCTCGGGCACATGGCGGCCGTCGAGCCAGTGCGAGGCGTGGGCCAGCAGCAGGTCCCGGCTGGTCTCCAGCACCGGCTGGACCCACCAGCCGAGCCAGTACCAGGAGTTGAGGGTGCGGCGGTGGCGGGCGCGCTGGTCGCCGAAGCGGTCGCGGTGCCGGTACATCCGCAGCAGCGCGGCCGCGGTGTCGGCCCGCAGCGCGTGCAGTCCGAGCCAGGCGTCGGCCATTCCGGGGTCGAGCCGGGTGGCGGCCCGGAACTCCTCCTCGGCCTGTGCGTACGCGCCCATCGTGTAGGCGTCGACGGCTCGCAGCCAGGCGAGGTCGGCCGGGGCGTGCGAACCTTGCGTGCCGAAATCCATCACGTCCCCCACAACCCCAGCCCCCGTGGATGCCGCAGGGGCGACTGCCCCTTTCGCATCGTACCTGCGCAGCCCGCATGGGCCGAGGGTGCCGCACTGTTGTTCGTCGCAATCACACAAGGTCGGGTAGGTGTGCGCGGGGGCGTGTAAGGGGCGCACAGGGCCCGGAAGGGTTCGTCACCCAGGGTGAGCGGGCGGCGGCGCAAAGCAGCGGAAAACCGGCCCCAGACAGGACGAAGCCCCCGATCACGGGGGAACAACCGGGGGCTTCGCGTTGTGGGACGACTCGTACGAGTCGCACATTGAGAACGTAAGACCTGTATGGGCCCCAGGTCAAGCCGAGTTGGGGTACGCGTCATGCGTCGGGTGCGGGCCTCGGGCCCGGTCGGGAGCGCCGGTTCACGCTGTGTGAGGCCAGGGCGCGTCTCCGTCGTTCGCCGCGGGTCCCGGTAGCACCTCATACCCCTCCTTTCGCTGCACAACCAACGTTCCGGCGTACGGGCGGGAGGGATCGGCGGCGAAGTGCGCACGCTCGGCGGGCAGCCATCCGTCCCAGAATGCGGACAGTTCCGGGCCGTCCCGCAACTGTCCGCGCCGCCAGGAGTCCCGCTCCGGCAGATCCATCCACAACAGCCGTGCCAGCCGCGGGCGCACCGCCCGGCGGCCGCTGCCCACGCCCTCCAGCAGCACGACCGGCGCGGGATCCAGCCGCCGCCGGGCGGTGGCGAAGCGGCGCTCCACCCAGTCGTACGGGGCGTAGTGCGCGGCGGTGCCCCGGGCCAGCGGGGTAAGGACCTCGTTCCGCAGCCGCCCGTCCCAGCCGAAGAGCTGCTCATGGGTGGCGAAGTCGTCCGTGTGCAGCACGGGGGCGCCGCCGAGCGCCTCGGCGAGCCGCCCGGCGAAGGTGGTCTTCCCGGAGCCGGCGTGACCGTCGACCGCGACCAGCCGGACCGGCCCGCAGGACGGCGGCAGCGCACGCAGGCGCCGCGCCAGCGCGTCCAGGCCGCCAACCGATGGGTATGTTCGCATCGGGGACCACCATACGGCCCTTCCGGCTCGTTCACTCCATTGGTTCACACCAATATTGATGGCGCGGGTAGCGGGGGAATCACTGGCCTGAGACCACTCGCAGCGGCCATAGTTGTGCGACTGTCGCGCACCCGCCGCCCACTGGACTGGACGACGACTGGGGGAACCCCGCATGACCGGATCTGGATCCACGCCTCGCCGCTCCGTGCTCGCCGCCGCGCTCGGTGTCGCGGGCGCCGCCGCCGTCACCACGACGGCCGCGACCGCCGGGACGGCCCG
>NZ_JAHLEM010001191.1 GCF_018883605.1 Streptomyces niphimycinicus
CCGGCGCCACCGGCCCCGTCGGTGCCGTCGTCGGTGGCGTGGGCGGGAGGGCCCGCCGGTTCGTACCCCCCGTGCCGCTCGTGGCTCTCTCGCCGCTTCGGCACGGTGGCCCCGGTGGTACCGGTGGTGCCGCCCACGTCCTTCTCCCCTCGTCACGCCTGCGCCGCCCATTTCTCGCATCACGCGCAACCAGGGGCAAACAGCGACGAATCACCGACGAGGGGTCATCGGCGGCATTCCCCCCGGTGGGAGTGTGTGCCGGGGGGATGCCGGACCGCGGGGAAAACCACCCGAACCGGTGAGTGCGGCGTTCGGTCCGGGGGACGGAATCAGGACGCGCCGAGCGCTACTGGGCGGCCCGGGCGGTCTCGGAGGCGAGCTTGGCCAGCAGCTCGTCGTAGATCCGGGCCAGCCCCTTGGGGGCGAAGGTCCGCTCGAAGAAGCCGCCGATGCCACTCGCGCCGGTCCAGGTCGAGGTGACGACGACCCGCGACTTGCCCTCACCCGCCGGGGTGACGGTCCAGGTGGTGACCATGGACGAGTTCCGGTCCTTCTCGACCAACTGCCCGTCGCTCGGCTCGGAGACCTCGAGCAGGCAGTCGCGCACCCGCTTGCTGGTGGCCTGGAGCTTCCAGTGCACGACGGTGCCCTCACCGTCGCCGCCCTCGCGCACCTCGTACTCGCTGAACTGCTGCGGAAGCAGCCGGGGACGGGTCTCGCGGTAGTCGGCGAGTGCGTCGAACACGTCCTCGGGCTTACCCGTGACGATCCGCTCCGTAGTGGCCTCGACCTGGCCCATCGCATGTCCCTCCGCGCTCGACGTGGCGTCCCCAGCCCGTGACGCCTTGACGAGCGCAAGCCAACCACCTCAGGGTCACCCGCCCAAATCGGGGGTTGACGAAAACCAATCAAACATGTGTTCTATTGTGGTACGAGCGAGACCCGGAGGTGCCTGCGATGCGCTGGGACAACCTGACCCGAGACGACACATCGGCCACCCCGGCCCTCTTCGCGGCGGACGCGGTGACCACCCGCACCTTCGACACCCCGGAGTTCCGCGGCATCACCTTCCATGAGATCCGGGCGCGCTCGATCATCAACCGGGTGCCCGGGGCCTCCCGGATGCCCTTCGAATGGACGGTGAACCCGTACCGCGGCTGCGCCCACGCCTGCGTCTACTGCTTCGCGCGCAAGACCCACAGCTATCTGGACCTGGACACCGGAATCGGCTTCGACTCCCAGATCGTGGTGAAGATCAACGCGCCGGAGCTGCTCCGCCGCGAGCTGGCCTCCCGCCGCTGGGCCGGTGACCACATCGCCATGGGGACCAACGTGGACTGCTATCAGCGCGCCGAGGGCCGGTATCAGCTCATGCCCGGCATCCTTACGGCGCTCGTGGAGCGCGCCAACCCCTTCTCGATCCTCACCAAGGGCACCCTGATCCTGCGCGATCTGGAGCTGCTGCGGCGGGCCTCACGCGTCACCGACATCGGCGTCTCGGTCTCGGTCGGCTTCACCGACGGCGAGCTGTGGCGCACCGTCGAGCCGGGCACGCCCTCGCCCGAGCGGCGCCTGGACGTCGTACGGACGCTGTCCTCCCACGGGATCCCGTGCGGCGTGCTGATGGCGCCGGTGATCCCCTTCCTCGGCGACTCCCCCGAGCAGTTGCGCGCCACCGTAAGGGCGATCGCTCAGGCCGGAGCCACCTCCGTGACCCCGCTGGTGCTCCATCTGCGCCCGGGCGCCCGCGAGTGGTTCACCACCTGGCTCACCCATCACCACCCTCGGCTGCTGCGGCGGTACGACGCGCTCTACGAGGGCGGCTCCTACGCCCCGAAGTGGTACCAGCGGCGGATCACCGGGATGGTCCACGACTTCGCCGCCGAGTACGGCATCGGCCCGTACGCGGCGGGCACGCACCGCAATGTGCCGGAGGAGCCGGCGGAGCCGGACGCCCGGGCCGACTCGCCGCCGGCGCCCGCCCAGCTTTCCCTGCTGTGAACACAGACGTGTGAGCACGCGCGTGTGAGTACGCGCGTGTGAGTACGCGCGCCACCGCCGTGAGCACACGCACCCCGCGGCGGGCGGTGTCCCCGCTGTCCCTCACGGCACCCGCGCCTCACCCACCTTCTCCGCCGCGCCGCCCTTGCCCGCCGGCTCCGGGGCGCCGCCGCCCGTGACGGCGCCCTCGCCGGTGATGC
>NZ_JAHLEM010001192.1 GCF_018883605.1 Streptomyces niphimycinicus
GGCGAGGCGTCCATCAGCCCCACCGCCATACCGGCCCACTGCGACCCCTGCCCCGGGAACACGAACGCCGTCTTGCCCGCCGTTCCGGTGCCCTGGACCAGCTCGGCCACCGCCTCGCCCCGGGCGAGCGCCGTCAGGGCGCGGATGAAGTCGTCGCGGTCCGTGCCGACCAGCACCGCGCGCTGGTCGTGGACGGCGCGGGTGGTGGCCAGGGAGTAGCCGATGTCGGCCGGGCGCAGGCCCGGGTCGGTGTCGAGGTGTGCCAGCAGCCGCTCGGCCTGGGCGCCCAGCGCCGCCTCGCTCCTGCCGGACAGGATCCAGGGCAGCACACCGGGCTCGGGCGCCGCGTCGGCGGCCGTGGGCCGCTCCGCCGGGGCCTGCTCGATGATGGTGTGCGCGTTGGTGCCGCTGATGCCGAACGAGGACACGGCGGCCCGGCGCGGACGGCCGGTCTCGGGCCATTCGAGCTGCTCGGTGAGCAGCGACACCGCGCCCGCCGTCCAGTCCACATGTGGCGACGGCTCGTCCACATGCAGGGTCCTGGGCAGGACGCCGTGCTCGATGGCCTTGACCATCTTGATGATCCCGGCGACACCGGCCGCGGCCTGGGTGTGGCCGAAGTTGGACTTCACCGAGCCGAGCCAGAGCGGCTCGTCCTCGGTCCGCTCCTGGCCGTAGGTGGCCAGCAGCGCCTGCGCCTCGATCGGGTCACCCAGCGTCGTACCGGTGCCGTGTGCCTCGACGACGTCCACCTCGGCGGCGGACAGCCGGGCGTTGGCGAGGGCCTGGCGGATCACGCGCTGCTGGGACGGGCCGTTGGGCGCGGTCAGGCCGTTGGAGGCGCCGTCCTGGTTGATCGCGGAACCGCGGACGATGGCGAGCACGGGGTGGCCGTTCTTGCGGGCGTCCGACAGCCGCTCGATCAGCAGCATGCCCACGCCCTCGCCCCAGGCCGTGCCGTCGGCGGCGGCGGCGAAGGGCTTGCAGCGGCCGTCGGTCGCGAGGCCGCGCTGCTTGCTGAAGGCCACGAAGGTGCCGGGGGTGGCCATCACGGTCACACCGCCCGCGAGCGCGAGCGAGCATTCGCCGCTGCGCAGCGCCTGCACCGCCATGTGCAGGGTGACCAGCGAAGACGAGCACGCCGTGTCGACGGTGACCGCCGGGCCCTCCAGACCGAAGGTGTACGACACCCGGCCCGAGGCGACACTGCCGGAGCTGGCAGTGCCCATATAGCCCTCGAGGCCGTCGGGGGCGCGGTGCAGCAGCGTGCCGTAGTCGTTGTACATGACGCCGGTGTAGACACCGGTCCGGCTGCCGCGCACCGCCGCCGGGTCGATCCCGGCCCGCTCGAACGCCTCCCAGGTGGTCTCCAGCAGCAGCCGCTGCTGCGGGTCCATGGCGAGCGCCTCACGCGGCGAGATGCCGAAGAAGACGGGGTCGAAGTGGTGGGCGTCGTGCAGGAATCCGCCGTTACGGGCGTAGCTGGTGCCCTGCTGGTCGGGGTCGTCGTCGTAGAGCGACTCGATGTCCCAGCCGCGGT
>NZ_JAHLEM010001193.1 GCF_018883605.1 Streptomyces niphimycinicus
GTGGTGGGCGTCGTGCAGGAATCCGCCGTTACGGGCGTAGCTGGTGCCCTGCTGGTCGGGGTCGTCGTCGTAGAGCGACTCGATGTCCCAGCCGCGGTCGGTGGGCATGTCGGTGATGGCGTCCGCGCCATCCACCACGAGCCGCCATAGGTCCTCGGGCGAGGTCACCCCGCCGGGGAAACGGCAGCTCATCGCCACGATGGCGATCGGTTCGTCGGCGCCTGCCGTGGCGGTGGCCACGGGTGCGGCGGCGTCCTCCTGGCTGCCCTGGGCCTCGGCCCGCAGATACGCGGCGAGGGCGGCAGGGGTCGGGTAGTCGAAGATCAGCGTGGCGGGGAGCCGGACGCCGCTGACGGCGGTCAGGCGGTTGCGCAGTTCAACGGCGGTGAGCGAGTCGAAGCCGACCTCGCTGAACGCGCGCTGCGGCTCGACCACTTCGGGCCCGGCGTAGCCGAGTACGGCCGCCACCTGCGTACGGACCACGCCGAGGACGATCGCCTCGGCCTCGGCGTCGGACGCCCCGGCGAGCTGCTGGGCGAGCGCGCCGGACCGCGCCGCGGCGGCGGCCTG
>NZ_JAHLEM010001194.1 GCF_018883605.1 Streptomyces niphimycinicus
CGCCGGTCGCGGCGCGGCGCACGGGCGTGCGCACCAGACCGCGGTAGAGCGGCGGCAGCTCCCCGGTGGCGGCGGCGGCGCGCAGCGTCGCCATCTGAAGCCGTACGGGTACGAGTACCGCCTCGTCGGCCACGGCGTGGGCCGCGTCGAACAGGGCGAGCCCCTCCTCGGCGGACAGCGGCAGCACCCCGCCGCGCGCCGCCCGCTGCTGGTCGGCCTCGCCGAGCCGGCCGCCCATCCCCCGCTCCTCGGCCCACATGCCCCACACCAGGGACAGTGCGGTACGGCCGGTGGCGCGGCGGTGGCCGGCGAGGGCGTCCAGGAAGACGTTCGCCGCCGCGTAGCCGCCCTGGCCCGCGCCGCCCAGCGTGCCGGCCGCGGCCGAGAAGAGCACGAAGGCGGACAGGTCCAGGTCGCGGGTCAGCTCGTGGAGGTTGACCGCCGCGTCGACCTTGGGCCGCAGCGCCGTGTCCACCCGCTCGGGCGTCAGCATGTCGATGACGCCGTCGTCGAGGACGCCCGCGGTGTGCACCACGGCCGTCAGCGGACGGTCGGCCGGAATCGTGGCCAGCAGCCCGGCAAGGGCCGCCCGGTCGGCCGCGTCGCATGCGGCGACGGTGGCCTGCGCGCCCAACTCGGCCAGCTCCGCCACCAGTTCGGCCATGCCGTCGGCGGCGGGGCCGCTGCGGCTGGTCAGCAGCAGATGGCGGGCGCCGTGCGCGGTGGCCAGATGGCGGGCGAACAGCCTGCCCAGACCGCCGGTGGCGCCGGTGATCAGCACCGTGCCGTCCGGGTCGATGGCCTTGCCGGTGGGCTCGGTGGCCGTGCCGGTCGGGTCGGTGGCCGTGCCGGTCGGGTCGGTGGCCGTGCCGATGGGCTCGGTGGCCGTGCCGGTCGGGTCGGTGGCCCGCCCGGTCGGGTCGATGGCCTTCCGCTCCGACGTCTCGGCGGCCGGGGCCGTCTCGACCCTGGCCAGGCGCGGTGCGTACGCGGCCCCGGCGCGCAGCGCCAGCTCGGGCTCGTCCGAGTCCAGCGCCGCCGCGAGCGCCGGGTAGGACACCTCGCCGTCCACGTCCAGCAGCACGAACTGGCCCGGGTTCTCCGTCTGCGCGGAGCGCAGCAGACCCCACACCGGTGCGTGCGCCAGGTCCGCCACCGCCGGGTCGGCGGCCGCGGCGACCGCGCCACGCGTGACCACGACCAGCCGGGCCGAACCGGGCCGACCGCCGTTCAGCCACTCCTGGAGCAGTGCCAGGACGCGGTGGGTGGCCGTATGCGCACCGGCGGCGAGGCCGCCCTCGGCAGCGCTCGGCTCCGCCGGGAACGGCACCAGCACGGTGTCCGGCGCGGCCTCGCCCGCCTCGACCGCCGCGTTCAGCGAGCCGAGGTCGTCGTGGACCGAGGCGCGGAACCCGGCCGTCTCCAGGGCCACGCTCAGCTTGAGCTCATCGCCGCCGATGACGGCGAAGCCCGCCGACCCGGTCCGCGAAGTCGCCTGCGAGGACGCGGCAGACGGTGCCGCCACCGGCGCCCAGTCGATACGGAACAGCGACTCATGGCGGTCGGAGGCGGTCGCACCGGCGATCCGGTCCGCCTCCAGCGCCCCGACCTCCAGCGCGTCCACCGACGCGACGAGCGCACCCGTCTCATCGGCCGCCACCATCGACACCGCGCCGTCCTCGGTCAGCGCCAGCCGTACGCGCAGCGCCTCGGCGCCGACCGCGTACAGGCTCACCCCACGCCAGGAGCGCGCCACCGCGGCACCGCCCGCGCCCAGCGCGAGCGGCTGGAGCGCACCGTCCAGCAGGGCCGGGTGCAGGGCGAAGCGGGCGGCCTCGGGCTGCCGCTCCGCCGCGAGGCGGACCTCCGCGAACAGCTCCTCGCCACGCCGCCAGACGCGGTGCAGGCCCTGGAACGCGGGTCCGTGCAGCAGCCCGGCGCGCGCCATGCTCGCGTACAACTCATCGGTGTCGACCGCTTCCGCGTCGGCGGGCGGCCACACGGACAGCGCCTCGGCACCGCCGGCCGCCGGAGCCACGCCCGCTGTGGCAACGCCCGTCAGGGCCTGGCCCGCCAGGGCCTCGCCCGAGGCGAGCACACCGGC
>NZ_JAHLEM010001195.1 GCF_018883605.1 Streptomyces niphimycinicus
CCTCGATGCTCAACTCTGAGCAATGAATAGGAAGCAGAACGATGAGCTCCACGCAGCACACGCCACTGCCCTACTACGAGGACGTCTCCCCCGGCGCGGGAGCGCTGCCGCCCCGCCCCTGGACCCCATCCTCCGACGCCGCGCGGCTGAGCCTGAACGGGACGTGGTCCTTCCGGCTGTCGCCGACCGCCACTGCCGAGGACGACTCCTTCGCCCGCCCCGGCTACGACGCCCGCGGCTGGGACGAGCTCCCGGTGCCCGGCCACTGGGTGCTGCACGGCCACGGGGCGCCGATCTACACCAATGTGCTCTATCCCTTCCCGGTGGATCCGCCGCATGTCCCCGCCGAGAACCCGACCGGCGACCATCTGCGCGTCTTCGATCTGCCCGGCGACTGGCCGGCGGGCGGGGACGCGGTGCTGCGCTTCGAGGGCGTCGAGTCATGTGCCCGGGTCTGGCTCAACGGCGAGGAGCTGGGCACCTTCAAGGGCAGCCGGCTGCCGCATGAGTTCGAAGTCGGGAGCCTGCTCGAGCCGTCGGGGAACGTGCTGGCCGTCCGCGTCCACCAGTGGTCCTCCGGAAGCTATCTGGAGGACCAGGACCAGTGGTGGCTGCCCGGTATCTTCCGTGAGGTGACGCTGGAGCACCGCCCCGAGGGCGCGCTCGCCGACTACTTCGTGCACGCCTCGTACGACCACACCACCGGCGAGGGCACGCTGCGGATCGACGCCGACCCCGGCGGCCGGGTCACCGTCCCCGAGCTGGGGCTTGACCTGGCCACCGGCGAGAGCGCCACCGTCCCCGTCGAGCCGTGGACGGCGGAGACGCCGCGGCTGTACGCGGCTCGGCTGACCACGGTGGGCGAAGGCGTCTCGCTGCACGTGGGCTTCCGTACCGTGGTGGTCGAGGACGGGCTGCTCAAGGTCAACGGGCGGCGGGTGCTCTTCCGCGGCGTCAACCGGCATGAGTTCCACCCCGAGAACGGGCGGGCGGTGGACCTCGCGACCATGCGCCGCGATCTGGTGCTGATGAAGCAGCACAACATCAACGCCGTGCGCACCAGCCACTATCCGCCGCATCCGGCCTTCCTCGGGCTCTGCGACGAGCTGGGGCTGTGGGTGATCGACGAATGCGATCTGGAGACCCATGGCTTCGGCGTCCTGGACTGGCGGAACAACCCGGTGGACGACGACCGCTGGACCCCGGCGCTGCTCGACCGCGCCGAGCGCATGGTCGAGCGCGACAAGAACCACCCGTCCATCGTGATGTGGTCGCTGGGCAATGAGTGCGGCACCGGACGCGGGCTGTCCGCCATGGCCGACTGGATCCGGGAGCGCGACCCGTCCCGGGTGATCCACTACGAGGGCGACATGTCCTGCGCCGACACGGACGTCTACTCGCGGATGTACGCACCGCACGAGGAGGTCGACCAGATCGGCCGGCGCACCGAGGCGCCGTGGGACGATCCGGAGCTGGACGCGAAGCGCCGGGCGCTGCCGTTCATCCAGTGCGAGTACGCGCACGCCATGGGCAACGGGCCGGGCGGGCTGGGCGAGTACCAGCGGCTGTTCGAGGCGCATGAGCGCTGCCAGGGCGGTTTCGTCTGGGAGTGGATCGACCACGGCTTCACCCGGCGCGCCCCCGACGGCCGCTTCTACCACGTGTACGGCGGGGACTTCGGCGAGGAACTGCACGACGGGAACTTCGTCTGCGACGGGCTGGTCTTCCCCGACCGCACCCCCTCCCCGGGGCTGATCGAGTACAAGAAGGTCATCGAGCCGGTGCGGATCGAGGGCGACGGGGCGCGGGGCACGGTCCGGATCACCAACGGCCATGACTTCGCCGATCTGTCCCATCTCGTCTTCACCTGGAGCTATGAGGCGGAGGGCGAGGCGATCGGCTCGGGTGAGCTGGCGGTGCCGCCGCTGCCGCCGGGCGAGTCCGCCGATCTGAAGCTCCCGGCGCCGCCCGGCACCGCCGAGGCGGAGGCGGAGACCCGGTGGACCGTCGAGGCGCGGCTGGCGGCGCCGACGGCGTGGGCCGCGGCGGGCCATACGGTGGCCTGGGCCCAGCTCCCCGCCACCGCTTCCGGCA
>NZ_JAHLEM010001196.1 GCF_018883605.1 Streptomyces niphimycinicus
CCCGGGGACCAGCGGCACCGCGCCGCGCCGCCGCGAGGGCGTGGGGGTGGGGGTGGGGGCGGGCCCGGCGGCGGGCACGGAGACACCACGGTGCGGAGTCTCCGCCTCCGCGCCCTCCCGCCGCTCGCCCTCCTGCTGCTCATCGGGCTCGTCGATGTCCAGCGGCGGATATCCGGCCAGGCTGGGCAGCAGCTCGCGCAGCCGGGCGGCCAGCTCGGAGGCGCGCAGCCGCGAGGCGGGCGCCTTGGCCAGGCACTGGAGGAGGAGCTGCCACAGCTCGTCGGGGATCCCGGGCAGCGGCGCCACGGTCTCGGTCACATGGCGGCGCAGGATCGCGCCCGGATGGCCGCCGCCGAAGGGCGTGAAGCCCGCCAGCATCTCGTAGAGGACCGTCGCGAGGGCGTACACATCCACGCTGGCCCGGGGCGGCAGCCCCTCGACGATCTCGGGGGCGAGATAGTCCGGGGTGCCGATCACGCTGCGCGGGTTGGGCGAGCGGCCCTGGGCGGAGGCCCGGTCGCGGGCCGGCTGGGCGCGGATCGGGGTCGGCTCGTCCACCAGGCGGGCGATGCCGAAGTCGGTGAGCAGGGCGGGATGCGCACCGCCGGGGCCGAGCGGGCCCCCCATGTCCAGCAGTACGTTCTCCGGCTTGACGTCGCGGTGGACGACCCCGGCGGCGTGCGCGGCGGACAGGGCGTCGGCGATGTCCACCGCGATGGCGACGGCGGCCTCGGGGGCGAGCCGGCGCTCGCGGTCGAGCCGGGTGCGCAGATCCGTACCGCGGATCAGGTCCATGACCAGCGCGAGGTCATTGCCGTCGACCACCAGGTCGCGCACCCCGACCACCCGGGGGTGGTCGAGGCCGAGCAGTACGGTGCGCTCCTGGACGAAGCGCTCCACGAGCTCCTGGTCGGAGGAGAGGTCCTCGCGCAGGAGCTTGATGGCGACGGGGCCCTCGGGTCCCTCGCCCAGCCACACCGTGCCGGCGCTGCCGCGCCCCAGGAGCTGGTGCGCGGTGTACCGACTGCCGATCTTCCGTGACAAGACTGCTCCGAATCCTCCGACAAGGGGGGCACGTTGGCGACAAAGCTACGCGGCTACTGGCGCGTTGGGTGCACCAGACAACGCCAACTGTCACTTCTGCGGCGGAAAACACCCTTCGGATGTCGACAAATCACCGGAGTCGGAGGTGAGGAGGCCAGGATCGGGCCGATCGGGCCGGAGAGCCGGGCCGGAAACGAGGACGGTGATCGGTGATCGGTGATCGGTGATCGGTGATGCTGACGGATCAGTTGGACGGATCAGTTACCGGGGCCGCCGAGGTCCTCGATCCACTTCTGGACGTCCTTGGCCCAGCCGGTGACCGCGTCCCAGTAGCTCTGCCCCTCGGCGATCCAGTCCTTGAGCGGGGTCAGCTCCCAGACCAGCCAGGAGCCGATGATCAGGACCACGATCACGAACAGACAGCCCTTGAGGCACCCCAGGCCCGGGATCTTCATCCGGTTGGGGCTGGAACCGCGCTGCCGGGGCTCCTGGCGCGGCTCCGGCTGCTGCGGCGGCGGGGCGTAGCGCTGCGGCTGAGGCTGCTGGGGGTGGTGCGGCGCCGGGGCGTACTGCTGCGGCTGCTGCTGGGCGTACGGCGGTGGCTGCTGGCGGCCCCGCTGGCGCTGAGGCGGCTGCTGGGGCTGCTGATACTGCTGCGGCTGCTGGTATTGCTGCTGCTGATACGGCTGCTGGGGCGCTGGGCGGTGCGGGCGGCGGCGCAGCGGGTCCTGGCTCGGGTCGAGGTACTGGACCTGCGTCTGCTCATTGCGGTCGCGGGCCGCGCGCAACTGGTTCTGCCAGGGGTGCGGATCGTCCTGGCCCGGCGGCACGGGCGGCATGGCGCGCGTCGGATCGGCGCCTCCGGCCGGGCCGGAGCCGGTCGGCAGCACCTGGGTGGGGTCGGCGTTCGCCCCGGTGGTCGGCATCACATTGGTGGCCGCGGCCGGGTCGTACGAGGGGGTGCCCCCCGGTGTGTTCGGGAGCACCTGGGTCGGGTCGGCCGAGTCCGCGGGCGCGGTGTCCGGGACCGGCGCGGGC
>NZ_JAHLEM010001197.1 GCF_018883605.1 Streptomyces niphimycinicus
CGGAACCACCACCAGCCACGACCCCGACAACGACCCCTCGACCACATCCGGAACCGGCTTCCACGACACCCGATAACGCCAACCGTCAATCGTCGACCGGTCACGGCTACTGCGGTGATACGCCGACAACGCCGGCAGCACCTGACTCAGCGGGGCCTCGCCGTCGATGTCGAGCGCCTGGGCCAGCGCCTGGAGATCCTCGCGCTCGACCGCCTCCCAGAACCGCGCGTCCACCGAGTCCGCTGCCGCCGTGTCCCGGCTCCCCAGGGCCATGGACGCCTCGGGCCAGAAACGCTCGCGCTGGAAGGCATACGTCGGCAGCTCGACCTGGCGTGCGCCACGACCGGCCAAGACCGACTCCCAGTCCAACGAGGCACCGCTGACGTGGAGTTCGGCCAGCGCCGTCGTCAACGCCCGTGCCTCGGAACGGTCCTTGCGCAGCACTGGAACGAGAACCGTTCCAGGGGTGTCATCAATCCCTTCCGCCAGGCAATCCTGGGCCATCGCCGTGAGCACACCATCGGGACCCACCTCAAGGAACCTGGTCACACCCAACGCCTTAAGCGCACGTACCCCATCCGCGAACCGCACCGCCTCACGCACATGCCTCACCCAGTAGTCGGGTGAGCACACCTCTGTCTCGGAAACCGGCCCACCAGTGACATTGGACACCAGCGTCATGGTCGGCGGCTCGAAGGAGAGCTCGCGGACCACTTGGCCGAACGCGTCCAACATAGTGTCCATAAGGCAAGAGTGAAACGCATGAGAGACCCGCAAACCCTTAGTCTTTCGACCCCTCGCCTCCCAGACACCCGCGACTTCCCGGACCGCGTGTGCATGGCCCGAGACCACCACGGCCGACGGACCGTTGACCGCGGCGATGCTCATCTCGTGCTCGCGGCCGGAGAGTGAGCCGGCGACCTCTTCTTCGGTCGCCTGGATGGCCACCATGGCGCCACCTTCAGGCAACGCCTGCATCAGACGGCCACGCGCCGCGATCAGCGTGCACGCGTCCTCCAGCGAGAACACCCCCGCCACATGCGCGGCCGCGACCTCACCGATGGAGTGGCCGATCAGCACATCCGGGCTGACACCGAAGTGCTCCAGCAACCGGAACAGCGCCACCTCGATGGCAAACAGCGCGGGCTGGGTGAAGGCCGTCTGGTGCAGCAGCTCGGCGTCCGCACTGCCCTCGGCCGCGAACATCACCTCACGCAGCGGACGGTCCAGCACCACATCCAGGTGAGCACACACCTCGTCCAGCGCACGGGCGAACACCGGGAACGCCTCGTACAACTCCCGCCCCATGCCGAGCCGCTGCGCACCCTGGCCCGAGAACAAGAACGCCGTCTTGCCACCCGTGACGGCCTGTCCCTGGACGACTCCCGAGCCGATTCCGCCCTGAGCCATCTCCTCGAGACCGCGCAGCAGGGCCTCGCGGTCCTCGCCGACCAGCA
>NZ_JAHLEM010001198.1 GCF_018883605.1 Streptomyces niphimycinicus
ACTCCCGCCCCATGCCGAGCCGCTGCGCACCCTGGCCCGAGAACAAGAACGCCGTCTTGCCACCCGTGACGGCCTGTCCCTGGACGACTCCCGAGCCGATTCCGCCCTGAGCCATCTCCTCGAGACCGCGCAGCAGGGCCTCGCGGTCCTCGCCGACCAGCACGGCCCGGTGCTCGAACACCGAGCGAGTCGCCAGCGAGTACCCGACGTCCAGCGTGTCGAGGTCGGCCTCGGCCGCCACATGCGCGTGCAGTCGCCCGGCCTGTGCCCGCAGTGCCTCCCGGCTCTTCCCGGAGACCAGCCACGGCACCACGGCCGCCGACTCGTCCGTGCGGGGGGCCACGGTGTCCGAGACCGCCTGCTCCTCCACAGCGGGGGCCTGCTCGATGATGGTGTGCGCGTTGGTTCCGCTCAGTCCGAACGAGGAGATGCCGGCCCGGCGCGGCCGGTCGGTCTCCGGCCACGCGGTGGCCTCCGTCAGCAGCCGCACCTCACCCGCCGACCAGTCCACCTGCCGCGACGGCTCATCCACATGCAGCACCTTCGGCAGCACCCCGTGCCGCATCGCCATCACCATCTTGAT
>NZ_JAHLEM010001199.1 GCF_018883605.1 Streptomyces niphimycinicus
CGCCGCCAGCGCGCGCCCCGGCGCGGGGGCGGCCGGGGGCTCGGGCTCCTCGGCGCGCGGCACCCGGGCGTACAACTCCTCGGCGAGCGAGAAGACATCGCGGTGCCGGAAGCGTGCGGCGGTGCGGTCCGTCACACCGTGGGCCTCCAGCCCGGCGGCGATCTCCAGCGGGTCGACGGCGCGGGCGCACAGGTCGTGGTGGTGGTGCATCAGCGCCCGCACCGGATCGGCGGGCCCCCGCCGCCCCTTCCCCTGTCCCTTCCCGGCGCCGGTGCGCGCGGACGCCTCGTCCGGCCGCCGGGAGACCGGCACCCGGACCCCGGACAGGGCGCCGAGGCCGCGGTCGGAGGAGGCCGGATCGACCGGGCCGTTCCACCGGGGAGGCGTGCTCATGCGCCCTCCTCGGACGGCCGCGGGCCCACGCCCAGCGGCTCACGCGGCGGTGCGGTGGGCGTTGGGGCGGCCCAGGTGGGGGTGTGCTCCGGGGCGGAGCGGGAGGCGAGCGGGCCGGGCAGCCAGTGGCCGAAGCCGTCACCGTCGCGGCCCGCGGTCCAGCGCCCCGGGACATGGGCCTCGGCGGGGCGGGCGAACGGCAGCGGCCCGCCGCCCTCGCCGACCTCCTCGCGCGGCACCGGGCAGTGCGACATCAGCTCCAGATAGATCCCGCGGAAGGCCGCGACGTTCTGCTCGACGGTGAAGAGCTCCAGCGCACGGGCGCGCGCGGCGGCGCCCAGGCGCGCGCGGCGCTCGGGGTCGCCCAGCATGGCCAGGCACGCATCCGCGAGCGCCCGGGGATTGCGCGGGGGCACCACGAGCCCGGTGCCGCCGATGACCTCGCACACCGCGCCCACATCCGTGGACACCGTGGCCCGTCCGCAGAACATCGCCTCGACCAGCCCGACCGGGAAGCCCTCGACCACGCTGGACAGCACCACCACGCCGCCCGCCCCATAGGCGTCGGCCAGGGTCGGCACCTCGGGGTCGCCGAGCCGCTCGAAGGAGACCGGGTTGTCACCGGCGGAGTGGGCGTCCGCCGCCTCGTCGGGGAAGAGATGCTCGGCCAGCGCCCGGCAGTGGGCCGGATAGCCGTCCGTCCCCGGGTCCTCGCCGCGCCGGGTCTCGATGATCCTCAGTCGGGCGTCCGGCTGCCATCTGCGCACCTCCGCGAAGGCGTGCAGCAGGGCGATGACGTCCTTGGGGGGCTCGATCCGGCCCACCCACACCAGCGTCCGGTCATCGCCGCCGGACGGGGCCGCGCCCTGCTCGCCGACCTCCGCGAAGCGGGCTGCGTCCATGCCGGGGTAGACGGTGCGCAGCCGCTCCCGGTCGGCGCCGCACCGCTCCTGCCAGCGCCGCGTATGCGTATTGCCCGGGGTGATCAGATCCGCCCGTGCGTACGCCTCGGCGGCCAGCCGGCCGTGGAACGTGGCGAGCAGGGTCCGTACCGGCCCGGGGAGCGGCCGGCCGTCCGCCGCGTCGGCCGCGCCCGCCAGATAGCACTCGCGCAGCCGGACGCCGTACTCGGTGAGCAGCAGCGGTGTGCCGAAGCGGCGCTTGGCCAGCAGCCCGGGCAGTACGGCCGCGCCGCCGGTCGCGGCGTGGCACAGATCCACCCCGGACAGCCCCGGATCGCCTCCGGCGCCCTCGCCGTACCAGTCGAGCGACAGCGGGCGCAGCGCGCGCTCCAGCGCCTCGGTGACGGTCAGCAGATCGGCGACTCGCACCTGGTGGGCGCCGTGTGGCGCCCCGAAGGTGCGGCAGGCCCGCTCCAGCGTCCCTACGGCGTCCTCGGAGCGGAGCGCGGCGGACAGCCCGCCGTACTCCCCGGCAAGGTCGGCGAGGCCGTGGAGACCATTGGCGAAACGGTCCGCCTCGGCCGTGGAGCGGCCGGGCACACCGGAGCCATGGGGCGCGCCGGAACCGTAAGGCGCGCTGATCGCCGCGGCCAGCTCCCCGAAGTGCTCGGCGAACCGCCGCCGCTGCCGTCGGCCGCCCCGCCC
>NZ_JAHLEM010000012.1 GCF_018883605.1 Streptomyces niphimycinicus
GCCGCGGCGGCCTCGGCCGGGGCGTCCGCCTCATCGATGGTGCGCGGCGCGGGCAGGGCCGGTACGGGCGCCACCCGGGCGACGGGTCCGGCCACGCTCCCGCCCGCCTACCCCGATACCGGTCAATATTGCGGCAGTCACCGCTGCTCCTCGGCATCCAGGTCACGGGAGACCAGGGCGGCCAGCTCCGCTATCGCCGCTTCCGCGCCGTCGCCCTCGGCGGCGAGAAGCACTCGGTCGCCGTGCTGGGCACCCAAGGCGAGCACGGACAGCAGACTGCGGGCGTCAACCGGGGCTCGGCCGTCGCGGGCGACGGTCACCTTGACCGGTTGCCGGGCGGCGGCCTGGACGAACAGCGAGGCCGGACGGGCGTGCAGCCCGCTGCGGGAGCCGACAGCGACCGTGCGCTGAGGCATGAGATCAACTCCTCTATGAGGGGGTGGTGGCCAGGGGCTGACCGGAGTGGTGGGGCGGCTGAGGGCCTCTTGCCGCCTTCGTCCGTCGACACTTTCAGGCGACGGGCTGGTCCCGCAGCGGGCGCAGGGGTGTGCCGTTGGCGAGGGCGGTCGGGTCCAGGCCGAGGGCGGCTGCGGCGGTAGCGCCGATGTCGGCGAGGCTGTGCGCGTCCGGCAGGTGCTGGAGACTGTCGGCTTCCGGACGGTGGACGAGCACCGGGACGTATTCGCGGGTGTGGTAGGCGTGGCCGATGGTGGGGTCGTTGCCGTGGTCGCCGGTGACGATGAGGCGGTCGCCAGGGGTGTCGAGAAGGGCGATCAGTTCGGCCAGACCCGCATCGACCTGCTCCAGCAGCCTGCCGTAGCGGGCGGGGTCTTGCTGGTGGCCGGCCAGGTCGGTCTCTTGGACGTTGGCGACGACCAGGGCGTCACCGTCGGCCCGCGAGGCTTGGAGGGTGTGGGCGAGGACGTCGGCGGTCGGCACCGCGGGGCGTCGTACGGCCGCGTCGCAGGCGAGGATGTCGGCGGCTTTGCCGATCAGGGTGACCGGGATGCCCGCGCGGGCGGCGAAGTCGGGCAGTTGCCGGGTGTGGTCCAGCGACGCGCCCAAGTGTTGCACCTGCAGCCCTGCGTTGCGATAGAAGCCGGTGGCTGGAGTGTCCAGGCCGACGACGCCGCCGTCGCCGTCACGCACGTAGCGGAGCAGCGGGCCGTCTGCGTGACCGCCGACAGCGATAACGCGGGCGATGGGCGCGATCTGGCGGACGGTGCGGGCGATGGCGAGGATTTGCTCGAACCGCAGGTCCTCCAGGCGGCCGGAGGCGTTCCAATTGATGCCCGGGTCGGCCTCCAGGTTGTCGTGCACGAGGACCGCTTTGTCCACCAGAAGCAGCGGTCGGCCGTCGAGCCGCTCGACGCTGTGTCCGGCCGCGGCCAGTGCGGCGGCCACCTGATCAAGGCACTCGCCGAGCCGGGAGACGGTCACCTGGCTGAAGTCGGCGCCCATCATGGTCTGGTGGCCGGCGAAGGTGTCGGCGCCTGGGTAGCCGAGGGCAGCCCGGCCAACGGCGACGGGCAGCCGGGTGTGGCTGGCCAAGTCCGGATGCGGGCGCAGAAGGCCCAGTCCCAGCGCCCCGAGACTGGGCAGTCGCAGTGGCCGCCCACTGACGGTGTGACAGCGGTCGAGTGTGTGCCCGAGAGTGTCGGCGTACAGGTCGCCGGGGCGCAGCGCGCCCGCGTCGGGCATGGCCCCGACGCCGAGCCCGTCGACGACGACGATGACGGTCTTGCTCATAGCTGACTGCTCCTCACACGGCCCGGCCGAGCGGGTCGTACAGGCCGTTCAGTTTCGGTTGGCCGGTGGAGAGCCCGCTGACGACAGCGACGTTGCTGCGGGTGACAAAGATCTGGGTGCGGAAGGCCAGGACGGCGGTGTCGCCGACTCGTGCCGCCTGCGGGTGGTCGGGTCTGGCCAGCAGCCGGTAGTAGTCGATGTTTTCGGCCGGGGCGTGCTGTAGCGGCAGCCTTGTCCCCGAGCGCGGCAGGTAGGCGCCGGTGATGGCACCGCGCGGGTAGAAGCCGCCGCCGAAGAGGGCCGGGCGGCCATCGGCGAGAATGTGGGCGACCTCGCTGATGTAGACGTAGGCGGGCTTCTCGGGCTGGTCCACGTCGGTGGCGTGCAGCGGCGTGGTACCGGTCAGGGCGTGGCCCGGCTCGCCGTGCGTGGCGCCCAACTGGGCGAGCAGCGGTAGCGTGGCGGTGGAGGTGGCGCTGGGCGCGCTGAGCTTGAGGCGGGTGTGGCCGCGCTCGGCCAGCAAGGCGCGGGCCGCCAGGGCGCGGTCGAAGTTGGGGGTGGGCTGCGCCTTGCCGCTGACGGGGTCGCACAGCACGCAGGGGAACGCAGTGACGCCGGCGATGCGTACACCGGGTAGCTGCTCGATCTCGGCGGCGAAGGCGTCCAGTCGCTCCGGGGCGACGCCGCCCTCCTGCCCGGGGTAGACGGAGCCGGGCGCCCCTTCGATCCGCACCAAGATGTCTTGGACCATGCCCTGGCGCGCGGCGGCGTCGGAGACGGCGCGGGCGTTGGCGGTGTCGAAGACGGTGACAGCTTCCGGCCGCCAGGCGAGCATCTGCGGCAGTGCACGATGCGGGATCTGCACCAGGTGCCCCAGGTTGCCCGCCTGTGCGCCTGCCGCGTGCAGGATGCGGGCCTCGGGCGGGTCGATGGCTGCGAACTTCGGGATGTGCCGGGCGATGGCCTTGATCAGCTCAGGGTTGCGGCCGACTTGCTTGATGACGAACCACAAGGTCAAGCCCAGCCGATCGGCCTCGCGGGCCAGCAGTTGGGCATTTTCCTCGATGGCGTCGAGGTCCATCACGTACGTGTCGGGCGGGATGTGCCCGTCGCAGTGGAGTGCGGCGGCGGTCTCGGCGAGGCGCGAGTTGCGCGTGAGGACGGTGTCGAGGAACAACGGTCAGTCCTTGAGGGAACGCGGGCGGTCAAGGTCGCGTAGCGTGCGGCGCAGGATGTCCAGCACGAGGTCGGGACCGGACCGCATCGGGTTGATGCGCACCGTCCAGTCAGCCAGGTGGGGGGCGTCGGCCAGCGATGAGCTGGACAGTCGGTAGAACAGCGGGGCGATCTCGTAGCGGGAGTTGGAGCCAATGGGGTAGGGGGCGGCGCCGTGCCGGGCAGCAGCTCCCGGCACGGCGCGGGCGGTGGGCCGGTCGAGTCGGACGAGCACGCAGCGGTCTTGGGCGTTGGCGATGCGGACCTCGGCGACGCCGTCGACCTCGCCGGCTGCCAGCCGCTCGGCTATTTCCGTGGAGACCTGGGACTGCACCGACCACAGCACCGGCACATGGGTAAGGGCGCGTAGCGCATCCAGCGCCTGGTGGCCTTGGACCTGCCCGCCCCCGGAGTAGTTGTCGCGATGGATGAGTTCGACGAGGTCCGCGTCGCCGACCACGACACCGACGCCCTCGGGACCGTGCAGCTTGAACAGCGAGAAGCAGGAGGCGCCCGCGCCCAGTTCGACCCCGCAGGCCGGAACGCGAAAGGCAGCGTAGTTGTCGTCGACGATGGTGCGCACATCCGCGGCGCGGCAGGCCGCCAGCACCGCGGCTGGGTCGTAGGAGTCGGTGAGCCGCTGCCGGGTGTGCTGCACGTAGGCCCACCGAAAGCGGCCACTGGCCAGGGCCTGGTCGAGTGCCGCCGGGTCGTTGAAGTCGACTTCGACGGTCTCGACGCCCAGGCCGCGCAAGGTGGTGGCGGTGGTGCGGTAGACCGGGGCGCGGTGGATGAGCAGCGGGTCGCCCGGCTCGAGCGCCGTGGCCAGTGCGGCCCGGATGGCGCCGGTGCCGGCGCCTTGGACGAGAGCTGCGGCCTGAGCGCCGAAGAAGTCGGCGAGGACCGCTTCCACCCTCGCGGTGGTGCGGGGACGTCCGAGGTCGGGGACCACGCCGACGTCGGTGGCGAACAGTTGCCGGCCCTCGAAGTGGGCAGCGGTGCACTCCAGCAGCCTGAACTGCCGCGCCAGTGCCTCGGGCAGCGCAACAGTCGCCAGCGGAAACGTCTCCGGAAGCCGAACCTCCATCAGATCTCCCCTCCTTGGGAACCGGTCAGGAAGCGCAGCGGGTTGCGGCGCGTCAGCATGTCGACGAGGTCGTCATCGATGCCGGCTGCCCGTGCCTTGGGAAGGAACGAGCGGAACAGGTGCCCGTAGCCGTGGCCGCCTTCGTGGCGCAGATAGGCATGGCGGGAGATGTCGCAGCTAAGCAGCACCCGCTCGGCGTGCCCGGCATCCAACAGCGCCAGCAGCAGCCGCAGCCGCCGCTCGTCGCTTTGGTAGCCGTCCTTGCCGATGGTGTCGAAGGCGACGTACGCGCCCGCCGCCGCGAGCTTTCGGTGCACGTCCGGGTCGTCGAGCAGGTCTTGGTGCCCGATGCAGATCCGGTGCGCGGGCAGGCCCGCGCCAGTCAGCAGCTCTAGCTGGACCAGTCCGCCGCGGCCGAGGTGGGCGTGAGTGGCCAACGGAAGGCCCGCCTCGGTTGCGGCGCGGGCGGCGGCGAGCAGAGCCCGGCGCTCCGGCTCACTGGGCCGCTCACCGTGGCTGCCGACTTCCCCGATCAGCCCAGGGCGCATGCCCGTGGCGTCCAAACCACCCTCGATCTCCGTCAGTAGGATCTCGGTCAGTTCCTCGACGCCGGCCGCGGCCACCTCGGCGAGGTGGAACGGCTCGTAGTACCAGCCGGTGGACGCGACCACGGCGACCTGCGACCGCCGGGAGATCCGGGCCAAGGCAGCAGCGTCGCGGCCCATGCCCCGGCAGGTCTGCTCCACCACCAGTGACAGCCCGAACTCCCCGCGCAACTCAGCTAGTTCAGAGGTGACGGCACTGTGGTGGGTGCCGGACAGGACCGCTTCCTGGTCGCTGTCGCGGCGCAGGTCGAGCGCCAAGTGCTCGTGGGTGAGCACCGGTCCGGTCACTCGGTGAGGGGACAGGAGTCCGGTGACAGTGTGCACGTGGTTCATGAAAGTGCCTGCCTTCCCGGCGGGTCAGCTCTTGACCGGCGTGAACAGGTCGAGCCAGTACAAGACATTGAGGACGATGCCGCCCACGATCACCGCGGCCGGGGCCGCGGCCATGCGGACCACCACCCGGCCCATCACCTCGTTGAGCAGGTACAGACCGCCGACGATGAGGATGCCGAGCCCGCCGCCCATGGTGTTGGCGGCCATCAAAGAACCGAACAAGATCGCCAGACCGAGTGTGTCGGTGATCGCGCTGCGCAGGTGCTCGGAACAGTCCCGCACCGACGGCAGCCGACCCAGCAGCCGGCCGATGGACGACAGCGTCAGCACCTCACCGGCGAACACCAGCGCGCCGCAGATCACCGCGAGGTAGGGGTTCGGCAGCAGGTACCCGATCGGGTAGACCAGTGTGAACCCGGCGATGGCGTACGCGCCGGAGGCCAGCGCGGTCGTCGCGATCAGCGGGATGAAGCCGAACACCCGATAGAAGTCGACCTGGGCCGCCCCGCTGTAATCGCCCTTGGCTATCAGGAAACTGGTGGCCTCGCCGCCACCGAAGATGTGCATCTGCGCCAGCAGGCACACGCCCGCGCCCAGCAGCATGAACAACGGCAGGTGCTTACGCAGCCGCAGGGCACTGGAGCTGAACAACGACGCCATCGGGTCATCCGCATCCGGCGGGTCGGCCGCAGCCTGCATGGCAGAAGCCGCCGCCCGCTCCTCGCGGCGCTGCTTGACGTCCCTCGCCACGGCGAAGCCGATGAGCATCAGCACGCCCACCGCCATGGCCAGCGCACCCGCGAACATATTCGGCCACAGCTTCATCGTCATCACCACGAGCACCAGCTCGATGACAGCGGCGAGGCCGCCGCGTGCCCGCCCGAACTGCTTGGTGATGGCGAGCGCCGGGAACAGCGCGAACAAGAACAGGATCGGCGTCGACATCTGCTGCATGGCCGTCAGGAAATCGACCGGCAGCTTGTGGGCGGCGCTGTTGGCACCGCCCAGAGCGAAGACGACGACCGCGCCCCACGCCGCACCCAGGAGAGGCGCGAGCCACTTCTTGGGCGAGACGATGCCCAGGATGTCGGTGGGCAGGAACACCAGCCACGGGTTGAGGACACCGGTGGACAGTGCCATCGGCGCGCCCAGGCCGAAGATGAACCCGGCCGACAGCCCGAACGACACCGCCGTGGTGGCGTTGCGTGTCGACCGGCCCTGGATGAAGTCGAGCATGAAGGGGCGCACACCGTCGTTGAAGACGGCCAAGGCCAGGTGCGAGATGAACGCGGTGAGCGCACACAGGACGATGACGGTCAGCTCCTGCGGCAGCGTAAAGCTCAGGCTGCCGCCCGCTGCGAGTGTCGTTGAGCTCATGGCTTGTTCCTCAGTGGGGCCATGCCGGCGTTTCAGCCGGCGTGCGCGGCGATGGCTCGCGCGATGACGGGGGTAGCGGTGTCGATCTGGTCGATGGCGAAGCCGAAGACCTTGGTGCCCTCGGCCAGCAGAGCCTTGACCTCGGCCTCGGTCGGAACGGACCGCCCGAAGGTGTGGCAGGCCGCCTTCCCCATCAGACCGACGAGAACGCCGAGAGAGGCGCCGGCTCCGGTGTGGCAGGTGCCGAGGAAGTAACTGGCCTGCCCCGCGCGCAGCTTCATCGCCGCATCCATATCGCTACTGAGCGCAATCTCGACGCCGTCCAGCGCAAGCTGCTCGACGGTGCGCGCAACCTCGGCCTTGCCGACGCCACCGGTGAGGATCTGGATCATCGTGAGCTCTCTTTCGTGGGTAAGGGTGGGTTCAGCAGGCGGTCGGGCGCTGCGCCAGGACGGCAAGGTGCATGGCCAGGAAGTTGATCTCCGAGTCGGGCAGGGCGGCACCGAGCTGCCGCTCGGCCCGTTCGGCCACGGCGCGGGCGCCGGCGACAGCCTCAGGGTGGCTGTCGAGTTCGGCGGCGATCTGCTCATCGGCGGACGTCTTCTCGATGGACTCGCCGTCCAGCAACCGGGTCAGCGCCATCATCAGGTGACTGGTGAGCATCCCTGCGCTCTCCTCGGTGACGGGGCGGCCGTCGGCGGCCAGAGCCTCGAGCTCCGACGCCACGAACTCGGCGACCTCCCACCGCACTTGGCCGCTCTCGGTGAACAGCCGGATCCGCTGAGCGAGCTGGGCTTCCATGGGCATCCTTTCGACAAAGTCAGCCGTCACCAGGCGCCTGGCTGTCGTGCTGGCGATGCGGTTACGGAACAGATCAGTAAGAGGGCAGGCGCTCCCCGCACAGCACCTGGCGCTGCACTTCGGAGATCACGGCCACATCCAGGGCGTCTCGCACAGCCGCCAGTTGCCCGGCCCCATCGGCCCGCGTCAACAGCGCCGCGCTGGAGTTGCGCAGCGACAACTCACGGTTGATCTCATCGCGGAGCGGCAGTACTTGAACGCCCGGTCCGAGGCGGTCTTGGACCTCGTCCAGGTTCCACACGGTGGCGTCCACGTCCCCGCGCTCGAACAATTCACGCAGTTGCATGTATGACGCCTCGACCCAGACAACGTCGTCCTCGCGGTCGGCGAACGCGCGCTCGGCGAGCAGCCGCTGGTCCTGTGAGGCGGAGTCGACGGCTACCCGCAGACCGGGAGTGTCCACGGTCACACCATGCCGCAGCAGCAGGCCGTGCGCTCCGACATAGGTGGCCGGCCCCAAATCCGCCACTAGTTGAACGGGTTGGCTCGCGATGAGCCGGTCGGCGGCGAACCGCGAGGCCACGACCAGGTCGACCTTGCCTTCCAGCAGCGCGGCCGCCCGCGTCGCAGCACCCCGCATGAAGGTAATCGCGAACGGGACCCCGGCTGCCTCACACGCCTCGCGCAGCCCGGAGGCCAGGCCCTCATAGCGCCGCGAATACGGCAGCGGCATCGCCGCCAGCAAGGTGCCCAGGCCCGCCAGCCGCCACAGCGCGGCACGGTCCGCCCGCACCAAAAACGTCCCCAGGTGGCCGCGGGCGACCGTCTCGATCGCCCCAGCCTCCTCCAACATCTGAAGCGCGGACTGCACGGTGCCGTTACCCACGCCCAGCTTCTCGGCGAAGTCCCTCAGGCGCGGCAGCCGGGCATCCACCGCCTGCCCCAGAAGCACATCAGCCAGCCGTCGGGCCGCCAGCCCGTTGCTGGTCAAGAACCGCTCATCGATACCGTCGTCCATATCGAGACAGTAACCAGGATCCTGGATATTGCGCAATGCCCTACGTGCATATCGACGACACAAGAACCACCCACCTGTGCCGTTCGGAACCCGTCGCTGGCGGTCAGGCAGCGTATCTGTACTCGTTGATCACGCCGCCGAGTATTCGGGTGGGTAGGAGCCGGTGAGCAGTCGGGGCGCTCATGGGCTTCGGGCGCTCGTGGGTGAGGGGAGGGAGCCGTGCCCGAGCCTGGTGCGGGCGGTGTTCGTTGTAGAAGGCCTCGTACTCGCGCAGAGTGTGCAGGAGGTGGCTCTGGTTCCGGACCGGGGTCCGGTCCAGGAGTTCGGTGCGGCAGGTTTGTATCCAGCGCTCGATGAGGAGTTCATCCGGGGTATCCGAATGCCGGTGGTGACAACCTTGAGACCGGCATCGGTCATCAGGGCGTCGAAGGCGGTCAGGGAAGTGCAGGGGACGTGGACTGTCTCGCGGTGTACGTGCTCAAGTACCTCGGAAAGGACAACAAGCGCACTCCGCAGGAGCGGGTCACCAAGTGGATGCGAGCAATGAACGGCCTGTCTGCCGCAGGGCAGGCATGGGTGGAGGACGCCACCCGGACTGCATGGACCTTGGTCAAGCGCTATCAGCTTGCCACGCTGGCGGGCCTCCCGGAACACGCCCGGTGACGCCTGGCGCACAGCCTGACGACTGAGCCGCGAGACCTGCTCCGCGGACGCGGCCCGAGCGGATGGCGTCGTTCACCGGAGAATCCGGTACCGGCGCCTATGTTGGGTCGGTGAGCAGTTCTCCGGCCCCGGCGGGGCGACCCGCGCGCAAGGAGCGGGCCCGCACTCGTCGGACGGACTATGCGGGTGCGGTCTATGGTTCGCTGCTCGCGGCATCGGTGGTGGCCACCGCCGGTGCGGCCGGCGACTTCCCGCGGCTTCAGCTGATCGTGCTGCTGCTGGTGACGGGCGTGGTCTTCTGGGCAGCGCACGTGTACGCGCACGTAGCCGGTGAACGGATCGTCGGCAGGCCGATCAGCCGCCGGGAGGTGCGGCGCGTGGCCCGGCGCGAGTGGCCCATCGTGGAGGCCGCGGTGCTGCCTGCGGTGGCGGCGGCGCTCAGTCCGGTGCTCGGCCTGGGCCTGTCCGGCACGGCCTGGCTGGTGCTCGCCGTCGCGATCGCCCAGCAGGTGGCCTGGGCGACCCTCGGCGCGATCAACGCGGGCGCGTCCCGCCGGATGGCGGTCGGCGAGGGCGTCGTCAACCTGCTACTCGGTCTGGTCATCGTGGCCGCCAAGGCCGCTCTGGGGCACTGACCCCCGCCCGGTCTCAACGGCCATTCAATCTCGGCGGCACTTCCTCTACTGCAACTACTCACACCCGGCTATCGGGGCGGCCCCTCCCGCGACAGTGGAGCGGGGGTTGCGGTTCAGGCGGCGCTGGTCGACCGCGAGCGTGGCGCCGAGGCCGAGGATGCGGTCGACCTTGGGGCGGTTGCGCTGGGTGATGTACTGGCGTACGAAGGGCGAAAGGCCCTCCGGGTACCGCAGTTGGGCCTCGCTGTGCAGGGTGTCGATGGCGAGTGAGGTTTTGCCGCTGCCGCTGCCGCTGCCCCTGGTAAAGCTGCCGCTGGTAAAGGCGACGAGCCGGTCTTTGGGGATGCTGACGGACACGTCGCGCAGGTTGTTGGTGCGGGCACCCACGACGTCGATGGTGTCGCGGGTCTTGCCGGCCCCGGCGGCGTGTGGGGCCGGGAAGCGCATGTCCGGTGTCACGCCTCGTCCGCCTTCCCGCCGAGCTTGGCGAGATCGGGGGCGAACACGGCCATCCACTGCGGATGCAGCCGGTAGAAGACCACGTCGTTGTCCCAGTCGAAGGCGTCGTCGCCGTAGAAGTCCCGGAAGTACGCGAGCAGGTCCGGCCAGTCGGCAGCCGGTTCGCCGCCGTGGGGGTTGAGGGTCTCCGCGGTGCCGTGTGTGAACACGCCCAGGTCCTCCCCGCGCATGTGCGCGGCGCTGACGGCGGGCCGGGCGGCGAGGTGCCGGGCCTTGGCGGCGCCGCGCGCGGTGCCGAAGTGCCATTTTCCGTGCAGGAAGTGCCCGTCCACGCCGCTGATCCGCGGCTCGCCCTTCGCCGTCACGGTGGACAGCGCGAGCGTGCACATGCCGGTGAGCACGCGAGTGAGCTGCTCGGCGGTGAGTGTGCGCTTGCTGCTGATGATCGACCGCAGGTGCGCCGTGGAGCGGGAGAGCGAGGCGTCAAGGAGGGCTTGGAGCCGGTGGAGGTCGTCGGGTGTTTCGCGCATGAGGGTCCTTGTCTGTCCGTTGTCCCGGCCCGCGCCACCACGACACCGACCGGCGCCCCCACTGTCTCCACAAAAACCGACATCTTCTGTCGTATTTCTTGCGGTGTCCTCTACACCCTGCCGCCAAGCGACGACCGGCTGCGTACGCCGCGCCCCTACGCCGCGCCGGTGGGGGCCATTTCTGGACGCGGGCACCGGCCCCGGGACTGGTGAGCTCGCATGTTGAGGTGTCGCGTATTCGCGGCCGCTGGACGCCCCGCACACGGTGAGTGATCGATTCGGGCAACGTGGCAATAGGGCACTCCCAGGGCGTGAGCGCCGTATCGGGCTGTACGGCGCGGTCGTGAGACGGTCGGCTGGAGGGTCGGCTGGAGGGTCGGGGTGATAAATAGTGTGCCAACCATCGACCGGTGACTGGTCCGCCGCAGCGGGCACATGACGCTTCACAGTAGATCGACCGGTGGGGGCGCCGTGTCTCGGATCTCCTGGACCGGGCCGCAAGCTGCTCTGAGGCAGCACGCTGGCGGTGGTGATGCTGTGGGTGCCGGAATCTGTGTCACCCTATGCGACCTGCGAGTATTCGTGGATGAGGCCGCCGAGTCGATCGTGTCGACTGATGCGAGTGTGGTCCCTGGCGATGGGCGGCTTGGGGTCGGTGAGTCGGTCTGGTGCCCGTTGTCCGAGGGATCGATGCGGCCGGTGTCTGTTGTAGTGCTCCGTGTACTCGCCGACGCCAAGGCGCAGGTGGCGCTCTCCGGTGATCAGGACGCGGTCGGTTGCCTCGCGTCGGCATGATCCGGTCCAGCGTTCCGCGATGGCGTTCCGCGCCTGACCAATGGCCAGGGCCGTCTACGGCTGTCTAGAGCGGAAGCGGCGGCCACGCACCCCAGGGCTGGGACCACGTGTACGTGCGTTCCGCGTTGTCCGTCCGCCAGCGGCGCGGGGCCGTGGTCCCGAGCCAGTCCAGCGGTTCGACGCCGCCGGGCGATCCGCCGTCCAGCGCGAGCCGGACGGCCGCGCCGAGGTCGGCATCGGTCTGCGGGGTACGGGCGGCCGGGGCGACGGAGACGAACAGCGCGGTGCCGGAACGGGCCACCAGGTCCAGGAACTGACGGTTCAGGGGCCACTCGGTGGCCGGGGTACAGGGCACGCAGTCGGCATCCACCGCGTAGAAGCGGCTGTGCTGGGCCAGCCGGAAGGCGAGGGTGTTGATGCCCATCCGTCGGGTGCGCTCCCAGTGACGGCCCGAGGTGTCGTCACCGGTTCGCTGCACCTGCACCAGACCCGCCGCCAGATGTCCGACGGTGTTGCAGCCAAGCACCACGGCGTCCCCGGCCGCCTTGGCGATGGTCCGGTAGAGGCCCACCAGCACCTCGGCGGTGGTGCGGGTGCGGTCGGCGAGCCGCCATCCGGCACCGGCCATTTCGTGCGGTGTGTCGGGGTGGAAGCGGCCGAAGACGTCGTACGTGCTGAAGTCGTGCTTGATCAGCTCGAAACCCCAGGAGCGGAAGCGGGCGACATCGGCGGCGACGGTCGCCAGCGTCGCGTCCAGCGACGGGTCCAGGGGGATCCGGCCGGGAGCGCCGGTGTCCGTGCGCATCCCCTCCGTCGGCACCCGGGACAGCAGCGGCCGGAACCACAGGTCTGGCCGGGCGCCACGGTCGGCGATGCCCGCGGCCAGGCCCGCCATGTCGTCGAACAGCCCGGGCAGGCCGGTGTCCCACGGCCCTCCCGGGGCGCTTCCCCCGCCCTCCGTCCAGCCGTCGTCGACGACACAGAACGGCCGCACTGGATGGTCCCCGGCGAACTCGGCGATGGTGGCCGCGTCGCGCAGTACGGCGTCCGGGCCGAAGTCCTGGCCGTAGGCGTAGTACCAGTTGTTGCAGCCGACCACCGGCTGCGCGGGCAGCAGCGGATCGGGGGACATGGCGGCGCACAGCTCCTGGAGCGCCGCGTACGGGGTGGTGTCCGCAGCCGTCGCCACCCCGACCACCGTGGCGGCGGCGATCTCCCGGTCGCCCGGCAGCGCGGGCAGGCCGCCGGAGCGTACGTCCAGCCACAGCGTGGTGCCGTCCTCGTCCACCGTCCAGCAGCACAGCGCCCCGGCGCGGGTCCGCACGCCCAGCCCGGCACTGGTCCCGGTGGCCGGGTCGGTGCCCAGCCAGTACCAGGGCAGCGGGCGTTCCGGCTGGATGCCACGCCACTGCAACTCGCCGTACGAGCGCTCCCACGCATCGCCGAGCACCAGGGCGGGGCGGTGGCCGCCGGGGTGGTGGCGCCGGCGCAGCGCCACGGTCGACAGGCCCTCCGGACCCGGCGCGGCGAGCGTCAGCCGCAGGGCGCCGTACGGATCGTGTCGCGCCGTCACCTCGGCGCCGGGCACGGTCCAGCGGCCCGTCCCTGCCGGTGCGGCGGTGCGCGGGTCACCGGACGGACCGGTGAGCACATGGACGGAGTCGGGCAGCGGAACGTCGATCGTGGCCATCGCCCTCACCCCTTCACGGCGCCGGAGGTGAGCCCCTGCACGATGTGGCGGCTCGCGAAGGCGAAGAGCACCATGGTCGGCAGGATCGTGAACACGGCCGCAGCCGACATCGAGCCCCAGTCGATGTTGAAGCTGGAGATGAATCCGTTGAGGGCCGTGGGAACGGTCTTGTTGGCGTCGCTGTTCATCAGGGTCACCGACAGGAACAGCTCGTTCCAGCAGTTGACGAAGTTGAAGATGAACGCCGCCACGATCCCCGGACGCATTACCGGGAGCAGTACCCGGAACAGCGCCGAGAACCGGGAGAGGCCGTCGATCATCGCTGCCTCCTCCAGCGCGTCGGGGATGTTCTCGAAGAAGCCGCGGAGCATCACCGTGCAGAAGGGGATGCACACGGCGATGTAGACGAGGATGAGCCCGAGCCGGTTGTCGACCAGCTTCAGGTCGGTCATCAGCAGATACAGCGGGCCCAGCGCGATGAAGGCCGGGATCATCTGGGTGACCAGGGCGGCCGTCAGCAGCGCGGACTTGGTGCGGAACTCGAAGCGCGCCAGCACATACGCCGACAGCATCGAGATGGCGGTGGCGACCGCGCCCGCGACGGTCGCGACGATGAGGCTGTTGGTGAGATAGGTCCCGAAGTCGGCCTTGTTGAACAGCTCGCGGTAGTTCTCCAGCGAGAAGTGCTCGGGCCAGTAGGCGAGGGGGAAGGAGAAGATGTCGCCCGGCGCCTTCAGCGAGGTGATGAGGATCCAGTACAGCGGGAAGACGGTGAAGGCCAGCCACAGCACCAGGAAGACGATCCGGACGGCCCGGCCGGCCGCGGTCTCTTTGCCGATCACGACCTCACCTCTCGCTTCTCGCGCGTGGCCAGCAGGAAGAACACCGTGAACAGCAGCAGCCCCGCGATCACGAGGAGACCGAGCGCCGACGCCTTGCCGTAGTCGCCCTGCTGAGTGATCTTGATCATCCAGGTGGTCACGATGTGCGTTTCGTTGTTCGGCCCGCCACCGGTCATCCCGAAGATCAGATCGGGGAAGTTGAAGATCCAGATGACCCGCAGCAGCACCGTGAGCACCAGCGTGACCCGGATATAGGGGATGGTGATCTGGAAGAGCGTGCGCGCCTTCCCGGCCCCGTCCAGCGCCGCGGCCTCGTACAGTTCGTCGGGGACCGACTGGAGCGCGGCCAGGATCATGATGGCGAAGAAGGTGACGCCGTACCAGGTGTTGGCGATCAGCACGGCGATCATCGCCTTGTGCGGATCGGCCAGCCACGCCACCGGCTCGTCGATCAGCCCCGCCTTCTGGAGCAGGTCGTTCACGACGCCGAACTCGCTGTTGAACATCCAGCGGAACAGGATGCCGATGAGGAACCCGGAGATCGCCCAGGGGAAGAAGATCAGCGCCTGGTAGACGCCGCGGAAGCGGAACCGGCGGCGCAGCCACAGGGCGAGCGCGAAACCGATCACGAGCTGGGGCACGATCGATCCGATGACCCAGGTGCCCGTATTGCCCAGCACGGTGCCCCAGTTGGGGTCGGAGAAGACACGGTGGAAGTTGTCCAGGCCCACCCAGGAGGTGTCGGTGAGATCGTTCAGATCCCAGTGGCGGAAGGCCATCTGGCTGCCCGCGATCATGGGGTAGTACGTGAACACCGCCACGAAGATCGCGGCAGGCGCCATGAAGGCGGCGATGAGCAGGCCCCGGCGGGTCGTGAACTCCCGCTTCCGGCCGCCCCGCGGCCCGTTCCGGGCCCGTGGGGCGGCTTGCTTCCGGACGGGGCGCGAAGTCTTCGGCCCGGTCGTCGTTGCGGACGTGGCGGGCATCCCTACTTCTCCTGCTCCCACTTCTTGCTCCAGTACGCGTCCCAGCTCGTCAGCAGCTCCTTGGGCGACATCTTGCCGATCACCATCTTCTGCACGTCGGCGTCGGACTTCTGCTCCCACTCGCTCCACCAGGTCACGCCGCGCGGCTGGCTGACGTTGAGATAGGTGTCGGGGTGCTTGGTCATGGTGACGTAGGACGACCACGGGCCGGTCTTGTAGAACGGGTCCTCGGTCGCCGACTTGAGGATCGGCACCAGGCTGTTCTTCTTGGTGAAGTCCGTCGACGCCTTGCCCTGGGACAGGAACTCGATCAGCTTGACGGTCTCGGCCTTGTGCTTGCTGCCCTTCGCGATGCCCCACCCGGCGGTGGCCAGCGGCTGGACGGTCTTCCCGCTGGGTCCGGCCACCAGCGGAGCGGTGTCCCACTGCTCCTTCGAGATCGACTTGGACTCGGAGACCGTGGCGATGACTTCCGGATCCTGGAGCAGGAAGGCCGTGGAGCCGTTGGAGAACGCCTCGACCATCTCCGGATAGCCCCAGGACACGGACGACTTGGGCGATGCCTTCTTGAAGAGTGTGAGGTAGGTCTTGAGGGCGTCCAGGGCCTCGGGCGCGGAGAAGATCGTGCGCCCGTTCTTCAGCTTGTAGCCGTTGGTGAGGTCGACCTTGTCGGCCACGTACGCCTCGATGATGGCGGTGACGTTGCTGTTGGCGTTGGCCCCGCCGCGGAACGCGTAGCCGTAGCGGCGCTTCGCCGGGTCGTTGATGGCGGACGCCTGCTTCAGCAACTGGTCCCAGGAGGCCGGGGGCTTGCTGAACCCGGCGTCCTTGATCAGGTCCTTGCGGTAGAAGAGGCTCAGCCCGTAGAAGCCGTAGGGGACGAAGAAGGTACGGCCCTTGGCGTCCTCGGACGCCTTGACGGCGTTCTCCGTCATGGCGTTCCAGCCCTGCCAGCCCTTGAGGTCCTTCCCCATGTCGTACAGCCAGCCGTTGTTCGACCACGGGCCGACCGTGATGTCCCGTACCTCGAGCGCGTCCACGCCGCTGCCGGACTGGAGCATCTGCTGGATCTTCTGATCGGCCTGTTCGGTGGGCGGCGAGATCAGGTTGACCTTGATCTTGGGGTTCTGCTTCTCGAAGTCGGCTATGAGCCCCTTGAGCAGATCGGTGCGGGCGGGGTTGGTCAGGCTCTCGACCATGTTGAGCGTGACCGTGCCGTTCGCGTTCGAACTCATGGCGGAACAGCCGGTCAGGACCATCGCCGCGGCGGTGCCGAGGGCGAGGGCTGCCGTCCTTCTCCTCATCGTGCTGACCTCTTTCTTGGGTGCGGGCCGCGCTCGGAGCGGCTTGGGGAGTCGGGGGTGGGGAGGGGAGTACGGTGTCGCGCCGCTATGGCGTGCCGTGCCGCCCGCGAGCCGCGCGGGCCCACTCGGCCAGGACGGGGACGCAGGTCTCGGCGAAGTACTCGTAGTCGGCGGCGGTGTTGTAGACGTGGGCGGACACCCGCAGATAGCCGATGCCGCCGAAGCTGGTGAAGGCCGCCTCGACACCCAGCTCCCCGGCGACCCGGTCGCGCAGCGCGTCGGCCTCGACGCGGGTGGCGCCGAGCCCCTCGGGCAGCCGCACCAGACGCATCCCGGGGACCGGCATGCCGACGTCGACGCTGCTGTCGGCGCCGGTCAGCTCGGTGAACGCGGCACCGATGACCTGCGCGGCGTAACCGGCCAGGTGGTCCATATAGCGGCGGGCGCGCCTCCAGCCCCAGGTGTGCTCGATGAAGCCGAGCGCCGTCGGTGCCGCCAGATAGCAGGTGGCATCCACCGTGCCCTGCTGGTCGAAGCGGTCGGGGTACGGGTCCTCTGCACCCCATGAGTCGATCGGTGGGTAGAGCCGCTCACGCAGCGGACCACGGGCGACGAGCGCTGCGGTGCCCCGGGGCGCGCATCCCCACTTGTGCAGGTTTCCGACCCAGAAATCACAGGTCAGCTCCGAGAGCGGGGCGGGGAGCAGACCAGGTGCGTGCGCACCGTCCACGAGCAGCGGGATCCCGCGCCGCCGAGCCTCCGCGCCGATCCGCTCCACCGGCAGCCGGCGGGCGGTCGCCGAGGTGATCTGGTCCACCACGATGAGGTCCGTCGCCTCGGACAGTTCGGCGAACACGGCCTCGCACGCCTGCTCCTCATCCGCGTCGAGGGGTACCCGCGCGGTGCGGACCTCGCCATCCCAGCGGTCGCGCGCCAGCCGCTCGGCGCCCATGGTCACGGCGCCGTAACCGTGGTCGGTGACGACGATCTCCCCGCCGCGGCGGCGGTCGAGGGCGGCGTACACGGTGCTGATGCCCGCGCTCGCGTTCGGCACCAGGGCCAGGTCGTCGGCGGCCACCGCCAAGAAGTCGGCGATCTCGACCCTGGTGTCGGCGATCCGCTGAGGCAGCGCCGGGAACCACACCACCGGGGAGCACTCCATCTCCACCCGCAGCCGCTTCTGCCGCTCCTGTGCCACCAGGGGAACCGCGCCGAAGGAACCGTGGTTCAGGTGTCTCATGGCGGGGTCCAGCGTCCACGCCCGGTCGGCGGGACGGCCGTCGGCCAGCAACAGGGGGCGTGGCGCCGCGATGACATCGGTCTCGCTCACATGTGTCCCGATCTGCCGGGGTCCGGGTGTTCCGAGGGGCGTCAGAAACGAGAGAGATCTGATCGCAACCAGAACACGTATGATGACTCGGCATCCTGCATGACGGATCCCAGGCAATCAAGGGGTGTGGCAGCGTGGATCATCAGATGACTTCCGATCGATACCTCTGGCATGTCTGATGAATCGGTACAGTGCGGCGAAGGGCGTGGGATCGCGCCCCGCCCGTTCGGGAGGAATCGGATGTCCGCAGTCGACAAGGCGTTCCACGGCCTGCGCCACATGATCGCCACCGGGCGCCTCAGCGCCGGAGGGCGCATTCCGCCCGAGGGCGAGCTGTGCGAGGAACTCGGCGTGTCCCGGGGGTCGTTGCGCGAGGCCGTACGGATGCTCGCGGCCCTGGGGGTGATCGAGCCGCGGCACGGCTCCGGTACTTATGTCTCCCAGCTCAGGCCGGAGGACATCATAGGCAGCCTGTCGCTCACCCTGGAACTGCTGCCGCTCTCCGGTCTGCTGGAGGTGTACGAGATCCGGCGTGTCCTGGAGTCCCACGTCGCGGCGCAGGCTGCGGCCCGCAGCACCCCGGAGACGGTGCGGGAACTCTTCGCGCTCATCGAGGCCATGGACGCCACCGACGACCCCACCGAGGCATCGGACCTCGACCACCGCTTCCATGCCGAGATCGCCACCGCGGCCGGAAACCCCGCCGTCGGCTCCCTGCTCTCGGTCTTCCGCGCCCGCTCCCGCAAGTACCAGATCTTCACCCTCCCCGAGGGCGAGCAGATGCGGCGCAAGAGCGACGAGGATCACCGCGTGCTGGCCACCGCGATCGCCGACCGCGATCCGCGCGCCGCCGCCGGAGCGGCCGAGGCCCATGTCGCCCAGACGGAGCGATGGCTGCGCGCCCTCATGCCGCCCATGGAGGAGGACTCCCCGGCCTGACGCGTTGCGTTGCGTTTGACGCGTCAGACCATTGCGCGTTCGCAATGCGCCGAGCACTGCAACGCCGGACGAGCCCACCGCAGCCTGGGCCTACGTGCCCCAGTCGACGACCCGAACGTCATCCCCCTACCTGCTGGTGCAGTCAGACGCCGACAGGTACTTGGTGGACTGCTCGACGAGTACCACACCACGTCCCTCCGACTGCCTCACCATCTACAGGGAAGGCCCAGCTCAGCAGCCTGATCGGAATATTGACACCCTTCAGGCCGGGGAACTTCCGCAGGTCTGGAGCAAACCGGTCGCGCGCGGAAGGTTCAGGTCACGCCCGCAATCCGTCCACCGCCGTGTCGATCGCCGTCAGCGCCGAGCTCTGGTCGAGCCCCGCCCTCGATACGAGTGACAGGCCCTGGACGATGTAGAGCAGGAGCTGCGCCTGGGCCTCGGGGGAGGAGGCGTCCGTGACCTCGCCGGCGGCCTGTGCGCGGCGGAGTGCGCCGGCGACGATGTCGGTGAAGCGGCGGTACGAGCGGGTGACGATCTCCGTGGCTTCGCTGTCCTGGGGGACGAGTTCGGCGGTCGTGTTGCCGACCAGGCAGCCCTGCGGCACGCCCCTGTCGGAGATCAGCTCGTCCAGTCGCGCCGGATGGGTCAGGATCTCGCGCAGGGCGGGCAGCACCGGGGCGGTGTCGAGCGCGGCGGTCAGGTGCCGCTCGTACACCTCCCAGTAGAGCCTGACGGCCTCCAGGTAGAAGCGGCGCTTGTCGCCGAAGGCGCCGTAGAGGCTGCCACGCTCGACGGCCAGCGCTTCGACCAGGTCCTGGATCGACGTCGCCCCGTATCCCCGGGACCAGAACAGTTTGAGTGCGCGCTCCAGCGTCTGTTGTCTGTCGAACTCGCGGGGGCGTCCGGTTCGTGCCATGCGTCCAAGACTACGACTTCTTGACTCGACGTTCAAAAAGTCGTAGCTTCCGTTGCGGAACTTCTTGAACGGTCACACGGAAGTCGGTCGCTCACTGGCCGTCACAAAAGGCGAAACGATGGAATTTGCGGGCAAGACGGCGCTCGTCACCGGATCCGGCGCGATCGGCGGACTCGGGCACGCGACGGCCAGGGTGCTGGCCGCGGGCGGAGCCGACCTGATCCTGACCGGCACCGATCCGCAGCGCGGAGCCCAGGTCGTGGAAGACCTCCGCGCGGCCGATGGCGAGTCCATCGGGGTGGTGCGCTTCGTCGCGGCCGACGTGTCCGACCCGGCGAGCGTGCGGCAACTGGCCGAGGACGCCGGAGCCGTCGACATCCTGATCAACAACGCGAGCGTGATGACGTTCTCCCCGACCACCGAGCAGGGCCTCGCGGGCTACGACGCCGCCTTCGCGGTCAATGTGCGTGCCCCCGCCTTTCTCGCCAGTGACCGGGCCGGCTACATGACCGGGGCGATCGCCGCCGACGACGGTGGCCGCACCGCAATCTGAGGAGACAGAACAATGGACCGTCTTACGGGAAAGCACGCACTGATCACCGGAGGGACGAGCGGCATCGGCCTGGAAACGGCCCGCCAGTTCCTCGCCGAGGGAGCGACCGTCGCCATCACCGGCCGCTCACAGGAGAAGCTCGACGAGGCAGCCCGGCAGTTGGAGGGCCCGCTGCTGACCATCGCCAGCGACGCCGGCGACGTACCCGGCCAGGCGGCGCTCGCCGCGCGGCTGCGGCAGGAGTGGCCGAAGCTCGACATCCTGATGAGCAACGCCGCCGACATCACCCACCTCCCCGTCGAGGCATGGACCGAGGAGGCGTTCGACAGGCTCCTCGCGACCAATCTCAAGTCGCCGTTCTTCCTGATCAAGGACCTGCTGCCGCTCTTCTCACAGCAGTCCTCGGTCATCCTCGTCGGCTCGGTCTCCGCCTACATCGGACACGAGAACGCGACGGTCTACGGCGCGGCCAAAGCGGGCCTGCTCTCCTACACGCGCGGGCTGACCTATGAGCTGAAGGACCGGGGCATCCGCGTCAACGGACTGAGTCCGGGCCCGACGATCACCAACGCGTTCGCGCCCCTCGGCCCCGAGCGCCGGGCAGCCCTCTACGAGGAACTGCGGCAGACCGTGCCTCTCCATCGCCTGGGAACCGCTACCGAGCTGGCGAAGGCGGCGGTCTATCTCGCCTCGGACGAGTCCGCCTATACCGCGGGGACCGTGCTGCGCGTTGACGGGGGCATCGGGCAGCTCGCGTACTAACGGGATGAACCGGCCTGCCTGGTGCCACCGGCCGTCAGCATGATGCGTCGCTGAACGCCAATCACTATTTACGCCAACTGCGGGTAGTCGGTGTAGCCACGGTGGTCACCGCCGTAGAAGGTGGTGCTGTCGGGCTGGTTGAGCGGGGCCCCGGTCTGCCAGCGCTGTACCAGGTCGGGGTTGGCGATGAAGGCACGCCCGACCGCGACAAGGTCGGCCTGTCCGGTGGTGACCAGTTCCTGTGCGGCGGTGACGTCGGTGACGGGGTCCCAGCCGTTGCTGACGATGTGGGAGCCGCCGAAGCGCTCTGCGAGGTCGGTGAGCAGCGGGGAGGCGGGGTCGCCGATGGCGTGCAGGTAGGCCAGGCCCATCCCGGACAGCGCGTCGACGAGGGTGCGGTACGTGGCCGCGGTGAGGTGGGGGTCGGTCTCCAGCGCGCCGTGGAGGTTGATGGCGGGGGAGATGCGGATGCCGACGCGTTCGCTGCCGATGGCGTCGCTGACGGCCTGTGCCACTTCGATGACGAAGCGGGCACGGGCCTGGGGGGAACCGCCGTAGTGGTCGGTGCGCTGGTTGGCGGAGGGAGCGAGGAATTGGTGCAGGAGGTAGCCATTGGCGCTGTGCAGTTCGATGCCGTCCAGGCCGGCGGCAATGGCGGCAGTGGCGGCGCGGGTGAATTCGTCGATGACGGCAGGAATGTCCTCGGTGGCCAGGGCGCGCGGGGTGGGGTGGGGCTGGGGGCCGGCCGGGGTGAACATCTCGCCCGGTGCGGCGATGGCGCTGGGGGCGATGGTTTCGGCCTGGTGCTTGTTGTCGGGGTGGGAGATGCGTCCGGCGTGCATGAGCTGGGCCACGATTCGGCCGCCTGACTGGTGCACGCCGGCGGCGACGGTGCGCCAGGCTTCGATCTGTTCGCTGGTGTGCAGGCCGGGCGAGTTCATGTAGCCCTGTCCGACCGCGCTGGGCTGCACCCCCTCGGTGACGATCAGCCCGGCGGTGGCCCGCTGAGCGTAGTAGGTCGCCATGAGGCTGGTGGGGACACCGTCGGGGGTGGCCCGGTTGCGGGTCATGGGGGCCATGACGATGCGGTTGTTCAGCGTCCACTTGCCCACCGTGACGGGCGCGAAGAGGTCAGTCATGAAGGTAACTCCTGAAGCGGGGTTGTGAAGTGTGCGTGGGGTGCGGAAGGTCAGGCGAGGCGGCGTACGGCAACGACCGTGTCGGTGACGGTCGCGGTCTGACCACCGGGGCCGGTGGCCACCCGCTGCGGGGTGGCCAGGCGCTGGGGTGTCCACCGCGCCGTGTCACTGCTCTCGAGGCCGTTTCGGGCGGCGAGCCGGCTGGTGCGCTGCAAGGCGGTGGGGGCGATATCGACTGCGGTGACGTGCCATTCGTGGGTGGCGAGCCAGCGGGTGTCTCCGCCTTCGCCGCAGCCCAGGTCGAGGGCGTGGCCGGGTGTGAGGTGCCGGGCCGTCTCGGCGAGCAGAGGATTCGCGGTGTCCTTCCAGACGCTGCCCTTGCGGCGGTGGAGCTGCTCCCAGAAGCTGGCGGCATCGTTGGCGGCATGGATTTCGCGGATGCACTCGTCCATCGCGTGTGCCTCTCCTTCGGATAACTTCGGGGCGGATTGGGGCCGGGGCTCGGGTGAGCTCAGTGGCCCGGGTCGGGTGCGGCCGTGTCGCCGGCCGTGCTCTTGGGCGTCTTCACCAGGGCGAGTAGTGCGACCACGGCGGCGGCCAGGAGAGCGCCCGCCACGATGAACGCGATGCGGTAGCCGTGGAGGTAGGCCTCCAACCGCATGGCCTGGGGGGTCTGCCCGGGGCTTTCGCCGCGGGAGGTGAGGTAGCTGGTGACGGCGGAGACGTAGAGGGTGTTGAGCAGGGCGGGGCCCAGGGCAGCGCCGATCTGCTGGCTGGTGCTCAGGGCGGCGCTGGCGACACCGGCGTCGTGTGGATCAACGCCGGACAGGGCCACGTTGGGGCCGGCCAGGAAGAACAGGCCGACGCCGACACTGACGAGGATCTGGGTCGGGAGGACTTCGCCCGCGTAGCCGGACGCGGTGTCGAGCCGGGTGAGCCAGAACAGTCCCACCGTGGCCAGCGTGCTTCCTGCCGCCATCAGGGTCTTGGGGCCGAGGCGGATGACCAGCGGGGCACCGAGGGTGGTGGTGGCGATGATGCCGACGCTGAAGGGCAGGAAGGCGCAGCCGGCCTGCACGGGTGTGTAGTGGAGGTTGACCTGGAGGAAGTAGGTCATGAAGAGGTTCATGCCGAACATGCCGGCACCGATGAGGAGGTTGGCCAGGAACACGCCGGCACGGGATCGGTCGAGGATCACGCGCAGCGGGAGGAGCGGGTGGGCGCTGCGGTGCTCGACCACGACGAACGCAGTCAGAAGAACCACGGCGGCGGCCAGGAGCAGCAGTGTTGCCGGGGCGGCCCAGCCACCGCCGTCGGCGGCCCGGGCGAAGCCGTAGACGAGGGCGACGAGTCCGCCGGTCACCAGCACGGCTCCGGGGACGTCGTAGTGACGGTCACCCGCGGCGCGGCTTTCACGGATGTAGGGGAGGGTGGCGAGGGCTGCAACCAGGGCGATGGGGACGTTGATGTACATGCACCAGCGCCAGCCCGCGTATTGCGTCAGCACACCGCCCAGCAGCAGCCCGACGGCACCGCCCCCGCCCTGGAACGCGCCGAAGACGCCGAAAGCCCTCGCGCGTTCCTTGGGGTCGGTGAAAGCCACGGTGATCAGGGAGAGGGCGGCCGGGGCCAGGAGGGCGGCGAAGGTTCCCTGTAGGGCGCGGGCTGCGAACAGCATGCCCGGGTTGAGAGCGAGGCCGCCGAGCATGGAGGCGGCGGCGAAGCCGAGCAGGCCGATGAGGAGGATCTTCTTGCGGCCAACGAAGTCGGCGATGCGACCGCCGAGCAGGAGCAGGCCGCCGAAGGCCAGTGCGTAGGCGGTGATCATCCACTGGCGGCTGGCGTCACTCATGCCGAGATCGCTCTGGGCCTGGGGCAGAGCGATGTTCACGATGGACACGTCGAGGACGACCATCAGGGTCGCCACGGACGCCACGATGAGCGTCATCCACCGATGGGGATCCGGCGTGGTAGGGCCGGGCGCCCTCTGGGCGCGGTGGGCGGGGCTGGTCATTGAAATCTCTCCTGAGCCGGAACCGAAGATGGGGCGACGAGGCGGCGTGCGCCGTTGCATGGCCCGGAGGCTGAAACAAGTCGTGCCGAAGGTGCAAACCCTCATGCTCTTTTGGCAAGGTGGATGTCATGACGAATATCGATCGGGTCCTGACGGCGATCGGACCGAGACTGCGGGCGCTGCGCCTGCAGCGCGGTATCACGCTGGCCGCCCTCTCTCAGACCACAGGGATCTCCGAAAGCACGCTCTCCCGGTTGGAGAGCGGCGGCCGCAAAGCGAACCTGGAGCTCCTGCTCCCCCTGGCCCACGTCTACGAGGTCCCCCTGGACGAGTTGGTCGGGGCGCCCGAGACAGGCGATCCGCGTGTGCATCTGCGGCCCGTCACCCGCGACGGCATGACCTATGTGCCACTGAGCCGCCGCCCCGGCGGGCTGCACGCCCACAAACTCGTCATCAGCCCCAGCAGTGGCGAGCCTGAGCTGAACATCCACGAGGGCTACGAGTGGATCTACGTGCTGGACGGCCGGCTGCGCCTGCTCCTCGGCGAGCGCTCCCTGCTCCTCACACCAGGTGAAGTGGCGGAATTCGACACCCATGTGCCGCACTGGCTAGGCGCCGACGACGATCAGCCGGTGGAACTGTTGGTCATCTTCGGCAAGCAGGGCGAGCGGGCCCACCTCAGGGCCCGCCCGACCTGACCGCATCGCGGTCACCCCGTACCGGGCAGCAGGGAGTCGAGGCCATGCCGCCGTTCGCCCAGCACATGCTCGGTGACCTGCGCCTCGATTGCGGCACTGAAGTCCTCACGCGGGGCAGCGCGCCGGCGTACAAGGGCCTCGTCAGTGTCGGCGTTGACGAGGTCGGCGTTGATGGCCGCCGCGGCCGTCGCACCGCCGGCCTGCGCCTGGACGAGCCCGGCCATCACATCGGCAACATTGCCGGCCACCCAGACGCCGGGGACATCCGTTGCGCCGCCGGCATCGGATGGCACATAGGTGCCGACGCCCATTGGGTGCGGCGCCGGGCCTACGCCGAGGCCGGCCAGGACTTCGCCCTGCGCGAGAAACTGCGGGGCCACCGCCAGAGAATGCACGGGGACCACCAGCTTCGAGGAGAGCCGGACGCCTCGGAGCGTGTCGTCCACGACCTCCAGGCCGGTCACCTCTCCCTGCACAACCTCGATGTCACGGGCCGCCAAACGCTCCCACTGCTCCTCTTCAGGCTCCGGCCCCGTGTGCAGGAAGAGCGTCACCAGGCTGGACCACTGGCGAAACAACAGCGCCTGATGCACTGAGGCCGCACTTGTGCTGAGCACGCCGATCGGCGCGTCCCGCACTTCCCACCCATGGCAGTAGGGACAGTGCAGCACGTCTCTTCCCCACCGCTCGCGTAGCCCCGGCACTTGCGGCAACTCGTCCACCAGGCCCGTGGTCACCAGCAGCCGCCGGGCCCGGAAGCTTGCACCGCTCTGCGTGCCGACGACGAAGAGCCCTTCCACGCGCATGGCGTGCGTGGCACGGTCGGAGAGCACCTGCCCGCCGTACCGGCTCACCTCGGCCCGCCCAGCACGCAGCAGGTCCAGCGGCGCCACCCCGTCACGCGAAAGCAGGCCGTGAGCCGCAGCGGCGGGGGCGTTGCGAGGCTCCCCCGCATCCAGCACCAGCACCGAACGTCGGGCCCGCGACAGGGTCAGCGCCCCTGACAGACCGGCCACACCGCCGCCGATCACGACTACATCGAAAACGCCGGAATCCAGTTTGTCGTTCATGCGGCACACGGTGCGGGGCTCCGGCAGAGGAAGCAATCCCTCTTGCCGATCCGGCAAGGCAAGAGCCATCTTTCGCGTCTATATATTTTCAGCCAGCGCGGCTGCCCTTGCCGGAAACCTCGTCCGTGCAGGTCACGCTGCACGTTGGTATTCGTGGAGGATGCCGCCGAGGCGATCGTGTCGGCGTATGTCGAGGCGGGCACCATCGTCGGCGGTGCCTACGGCGCCGCCGACGATGGATTTGCGATGGGGCTGCTGCTCGGCTCATGTGGGGTAGGCGGTGAGCCGGGTCAGACTGCGGAACGGCCGCCGTCGGCGGCGACGATCGCCCCGGTTGTGAAGCTGGCCCGGTCACTGGCCAGGAAGGCGACCACCTCGGCGACTTCGGTCGGGTCGGCCACCCGGGCCAGCGGCACCGTGTCGCCGTATCCGCCGACATCTTGGCCGAGTGACTCGACCGCCTTCGCCGAGCGCATCGGACCCGGCGAGACGGCGTTGACGCGGACGTTCGCCTGGGCGAACTGGGCGGCCCAGGCACGGGTCAGGGACTCCAGCGCCGCCTTGGTCGCGCCGTAGGCGGCCATGGCGGCCATGCCGATGCCTGCGGGCCGACCGCGTCGGCGAGCCGCCGCACGTCCTCGACCTTGCTCAGATCAGCCAGCAGGAAGCGGAGTCGCCCGCCGAGATTCTCAACCACCTGGGCACCGCGCCGCGGGTCGCGTCCGGTGACCGTGACATCAGCACCGCCGGAGGCGAGGCTCCGCGCCACCGCGTACCCCAGCCCACCGATGGCACCGGCGCCGGTGACCAGTGCGTTCTTTCCCTTGAAATCCATGAGCGTGGCCTTCGTCGGGTCAGCGCGCCGCGGCGGCCGCGTTACGGATCCAACTGCGGAATTCGATCGCCAGGTGCTCGCAGTGACCCTCGATCATCGAGTCCGGGGCGGCCGACGGATAGACGACGCGCACCACCACGTTCGCGCCGGTCTCGGTGTCCCGCGCCTGGTGCAGGCAGTACGCGAAGGGAGTAGCGTCGTCCAGGCTGAGCAGGGCGTTCATCAGCGTCACCGGGTAGGACGCGTCGAGGAATGCGCTGACAGCGGCGGGCAGTTCGCGCGCTACCGAGACCTTGAACCGGGTGAGGTGGCCGCCGATCGTCTCCACCATGCCGCCCGTGTAGGTGGGCGGTTCGACGTAGTGCTCGGGGTGGGCGTTGAGGAGCAGTGACTTGTCCTGGAAGCGGCCGGTGCCGGCTTGCGCGGCGAACCAGTTGGCCAGGTCGGTGCCGCTGAGCCCGCGGACGGTGAACTCGGTGCGCGACTCACGGAAAGTGCCTCCTGAGGCCGCGACGAGCTCCTTGTGGTAGCGGTCGCCGGCGGCGATCTGCTCGGCGAGCAGGTCCATCATCACCTGGCCGCCTGCCACGTTCTTCAGGTTCATCAAGGCCCGGCGTGCGGCCTTGAGCTCCCACCGGTCGACTTCGGTCTCGTCGAAGGTGCGGCCCATGGTGTGCACATCGACGGTCACGAGGGTGGTCTGCCGTGCTTCGGTGTGGGTGTTCACGTGTGTTTCCTCATCAGTTTGGGGAGTCGGCCATCCGGCAGACTCCAGGTGGTAGCCAGCGGCAGGTGAGCACTCCTGGTTCCTGGACCGTTGAGTCCTGATGAAGGACCGTGCCCCTGCCGTTCGGCCCGGAGAGTTGATCGCTGATGGGATGTCGTGCCCGCCGCTGGCCGGCGTGAGCACTGCTTGATCAGGTCGCTGATGGTTCTCCGGCAGGCCGCTGAAGGTGATCGGCATCGAGAGCGGAGGACCGTTGCGACTGTTCGTGGGAGATGACTGGGCCGAGGACCATCACGACATCGAGGTGATGGACAGCGCCGGCGGACGGCTGGCCCGGGCCCGGCTGCCCGAGGGCGTGACGGGCATGGCCCGGCTGCCCCCGATCGTGGGTGAGCCGGCCGGGGAGGACGCCGACAAGGCCGAGGTCCTGGTGGGGATCGAGACCGGCCGCGGCCCGTGGGAGCGTGCCCTGGTCGCCGCGGGGCACACGGTGCTGGCCGTCAACTCGTCGCAGGCCGCCCGGTTCCGTGACCGGCTGGGGGCCTCCGGGGCCAAGAGCGACCCCGGGGACGCGCACGTGCCGGCCGACATGGTCCGCACCCACGGCCACGAGCTGCGGCCCGTCGCCGGGGACTCCGCCCAAGTCGAGGCGGTCAAGGTCATCACCCGTACCCACAAGACCCTGATCTGGGAGCGGACCCGGCACCCCCAGCGGCTGCGGCATGCCGGGTCCGCCCAGGCCCTGCTCGCGGTCCTGAACGTGCTGAACACCCAGATCAAGACCCTGTAAGGGCAGGTCGAAGCGCATTTTGGCCGGCACCCGGCCGCTGAGATCATCCTCTCCCAGCCGGTGGGCGTCGTCCTCGGTGCCCGGGTGCTCGCAGAGTTCCGCGACGACCCCGCCCTGCGCCAGCTCGCCAACCGGCTCGTGGGCATACTCCACGGATGCCTCAAAACTGGCACCCGCTACGACGAGGCAACCGCCTGGTCGCATCACGCGGAACTGGCTACGGGGTGACATCTACGCTCCTGGGATGTCTTTCATGGCAGGAGACGGGCAATGCAGATGCGGCGACGGTCCAGATGCGTACACGGAATGCGCCAGCCTGTTTGCTGCCCGCTCAAATCCACAATAAGGTGCAGCCATGCACCTTGCAAGCCCGGAGTCCGCCCCCCGCCGCCGTCGGCGCGGCGCAGAATTGCAGGCCGCTCTACTTGACGCCGCCTGGGAAGAGCTGATGGAACGCGGCTACGCGGGCCTCACCTTCGCCGCGGTAGCGGACGGCGCCGGCACCAGTCGCGGGGTCGTCAACCGTCACTGGGCGACCAAGGCCATGCTGGTCCGTGATGCCATCGGCCGTGCCAGCGACAAGTTCACGCTCACCGATCCCGACACCGGATCGCTGCGCGATGACACCATCGGGCTGCTCGAACAGCTCAACGGGGCGTTCACTGTGTTCGCTGTCGCCATGACCGCACAGTTGGCCGCCTACTTCGAAGAGACGGGAACAACACCCGCCGAGCTGCGTGCGTCCCTGATCGATGAGAGGTGGGCGCTGATCGAGTCCGTCGCGCAGCGCGCCGTCGAGCGAGGAGAGATCGATGGTTCGAAGCTGACTCCGCGAATCACACGGTTGCCCTTTGACCTGCTCCGACACGAAGTGCTCATGGACCTGGCGCCAATGTCCGCGCACGCCATCCAGGAGATCGTTGACACGATCTTCATCCCCCTGCTCACATAAGACCCTGCGCAGGGCGTGCAGATCTTTAACTCGTGGCTTTCCATTCGGTGGTTCGTTGGTCTGGCATGAGCGGGTTGGATGGGCAACGGGCCGTGCTGGCAGCCAATTCGAGGCGATTCTGCCGCACCTCGACGAGGGGCGGCGTCGCCTGCTGATAGGGGCGGAGGCCCAGTCCCTCGGCCACGGCGGGATCGGAGCAGCCGCCCGTGCCGCCGGTGTCCGTGAGGCCACCCTGTCTGGCGGAATGCGGGAACTCGACTCCGGAGAAGCCCCGTTGGGACGCATCCGCCGGCCCGGTGCCGGCCGCAAACGCGTGGTCGACCGGAGCCCGGCCGTTCGGGAGGCACTCCTCGCACTGGTCGAGCCCGACGTCCGCGGAGATCCCATGTCGCCGCTGCGCTTGACCTGTGCCGTTCGGAAACTCGTCGCGGCAGGTCAGGCCGCGTACCTGTACTCGTTGATGAGGCATCCGAGGACGCGAGTCCGGAGTAGTCGTCGCGGAGTGCTCGAGCTGCTGGGCTGCTTCCTCTTGCTGGGCCGGTCGACCGCCGCGAGCAACGCCGAGATCCTTGCCCTTCGCCATGAGGTCGCCGTTCTGCGCCGTCAGATGGAGCGCCCGCGGCTCTCATGGGCCGATCGTGCCGTGCTCTCCGCTCTCGCGCGGCATCTTCCACCCGTCTTGCGCCGCCACCGGCTGGTCACCCCAGGCCCGGGACAGCAAGTTCACCGCCGCGTTCGACGCCGTCTTCGTCGGCAACGGCACAGCCGTCATACGGACTCCGCCGCAAAGTCCCCGGTCCAACGCGTTCGCCGAACGATGGATACGCACAGCCCGCGCCGGATGCACCGACCGCCTCCTCATCACCGGCGAACGACACCTGCGCACGGTCCTCACCACGTACGCCGAGTACTACAACGCGGGACGGGCCCACCGCAGCTTGGACCTACGGGCGCCCGACGAGGCTCCGTTGCTACAGGTTGACGCCGCCGGTGACGTCGATCTTGGCACCGGTGATCCAGCGAGCGTCGTCGGAGGCCAGGAAGGCGACCGCGTCGGCGATGTCCGGGACCTGGCCGATCCGGCCGAGGGCGGTCAGGCTGATGTTGCGCTCCAGGTTCGCTGGGTCGGCCAGCACTCCGGCGGTCATGTCGGTGCGGGTGAATCCGACGACGACGGAATTCACGGTGATTCCGCGGGGGCCTAGGTGCTTGGCCAGGGTGTGGCTGAACACGTCGAGCGCGCCCTTGGTGAGTGGATAGCCGATGCCGTGGGAGGAGGCGATACGGGTGGAGACGGATGAGATGTTGATGATCCGGCCACCGTCGCGCAGTCGTGGCAGCAGCCGCTGGGTGAGGAAGAACGGTGCCTTGATGTTGACCGCGACCATCTGGTCGAACTCCGCAGGGGTGAGAACCTCGATCGGTCGCCCCATGAGGTTGAGCCCCGCGTTGTGAACCAGGATGTCGATCATCGATTCCCCGTGTGCGCGCAGTCCGGCCTCCAGGCCGGCCATGAGCGTGTCCACGTCGTCGGGAACGCCCAGTTCGGCACCCACGATGAACGCCCCACCACCGGCCTCGGTGATGGTCGCGGCAGTCTCCTTGGCCGCCGCCTCGTCACTGCCGTAGTGCACGGCTACCAGAGCGCCGTCCCGGGCCAGGCGTTCGGCGATGCCTCGCCCGATGCCCCGGCTGCTGCCGGTGACCAGCGCGACCTTTCCACTGAGGGTTCCCATGTTCACTCCTTGATCGTGTTCCGCAGGGTTCCACCTACCCAATCAAGCAAGGTTAGCCTAGCCTAAGTTCGCTGTTCAGTCGGTCGCCGGGGTTGGGTGCCCTTCTTGGCCATGGACGCGCCCACCTCTGGGTAGAGTCGGGGCCGTATGACGAGAGATCGTCACGTACGGATTGTGAGGGTCGAGGGGTGAAACTCCCCTCGGTACTCGGCGATCTTCCTGTCACCGACGACTTTCTGGGCCCAGCCGGAGATCCTGGCGCGGGTGGTCTTGCCGAAAGTGAACGGGCGGGGCTGGGTGGGCAGCAGTGTGGGGACGATGGTGGCGGTGGGGTTCCTCGGGGCGGGAGGCCGTCACCTCGGCGACGGTGCCGGGCAGGCGCAGTCGGCCGTGCCCTTGCCGGAAACCTCATCTGTGCAGGTCAAGCCGCATTCCTGTACTCGTGGAGGATGCCGCCGAGGCGATCGTCGACGTATGTCGAGGCGGGCTGACGCGTCGGGATCGTCGATCGGCGGAGGCAAGGGCTGCTCCGGATCCGCAGCGCTATCGATGTCGCCGTGGCGCTGGGCGGCGCTGATCTCCGTCCGCAGCAGGGTCAGCAGTGCCCTCATGGTCTCGGCCGACCGTCCGGCGACCGTCGGATCATGCTGGGCCAGTTCCGCCGCGCCCTTGGCCAACAGGCATCCGCGGCGCTCGGTGTCGGAGGCGGTGTTCTCCGCCATGAGGCGCACGTAGCGGCCGCGGCCCGGTGGCCGCGGCCGCGGTCGGCTCGGCGGCCCGTCGACGATCTGCCCGGCCGTCCGCCCCGCGGCCGGGGACGACGGCTCGGCCGCGCTCGTCCAGGGTGGTCGGTCCGGGCAGGCGTGAGCGTTTGCGCAGGCTCAGGGGGACGTGGTCCAGCGTGGCGCGGTCTCGGCCCACTTGGCGTCCCACTGGGCGAGATTGCGCCGACGCAGGACCACGGCGACGCCGCGGTAGGCGGCGGCACCGGCGAGGGCCACGGTCAGGAAGCCGACGAGCGCCCAGCCCATGGTCCGGCTGCGGATCTGCTCGGCGGGCATGGGCGGCTCGGCGATCGCTCCGTCCGCGTCGACCCACACGTCGACGGAGCTGCCCGCGCTGAGCCCGGGCAGGACGTCGGTCTCGGCGGTGCGGATCCGTCCGTCCGGGTCGGTGTAGCGGACCGTGGCCGGATAGCGGTTCTCTCTCGCCTCCGCCGATCCGGGCTCCGGATGGTCCGGGGCGTCGTGGGTGAGGACGGCGGCGGTGAGGCGCAGGGTCTGCCTCTGGTGCTCGGCGGCCGCGCGGTAGTGCCGGTGGGCGGCGTCACCGATGGCGAACATGGCACCGAGCCCCAGGATCGGTACGAGCAGCAACATGGCCAGGGCGATCCGGCCCTGGAGGCGGTCGGTGCGCCGGTACAGCGGATTGTGCCGCCAGCGCCACAGCGACAGGGGGTGCACGAGCTCGTGGTGCGGGGGATCCGGGGGCTGTGCGGGTGGTGGCACGCCGGACACAGGTTCTCCTTTCCGGGGCAGGGGGGTGGCGTACAGCAGACCCCGGCCGGTGAGGTGGCGGGGTCAGGGGGCAGCGAGGTCAGCGGAAGAGCTGGCCAGGCCCGGGTGGGGACGTGCCCCTGGCCGACGGATGTCCGTGCGCGGCCCGCAACATCGTGGCGGCGCCGCGGATCGCCGCGGTATGCGGTGTGGGAACCGCCCGCAGGGGCGCGTGCGTGCCGCCGGCGAGCCGGTGAGTGAGGTCGGGGCGCAGTGCGCCGCCACCGGCCAGGAGGGCACCCCGGCTCAGGGCCTCGGCGGTGAGGGACGTGCGGTCCTGCCGGAGCATGGAGGTGAACATGGTGCTGATGGCTTCGCTGATCTCCGCCGTGGCGTCGGCGTCTGCGAGGTCGGTGGTGCCGGGGAGGTCGGTGGTGCCCAGGGCGGTGCGGCGGGCGTCGAAGACCAGGCCGTCGACGAGGAGGACCACCTCGGTGAGATGGGCGCCGATGTCCACCACGAGCAGCGGCAGGGAGAGGTCGGCGCCCGCGGCCAGGGCGATGGCGCGCGCGGTGGGGACGGTCAGGACCGCGCGGGGGCGGAGCACTTCCACGGCGGCGCGGGCCCGTTCCCGGTAGGCGGGGCCGTCCAGTACCGGCGCGGTGACCACCACCAGCGGGCGGGTGAGGCGGGGCAGGCGGTGGCTGAGGAGCCGGTCGAGCATCCGGGCCGTTCCCGGAACGTCGACGATGGCGCCGCGCTGGACCGGATACACCGCCCCAGCACCGGGGAAGGTGATGGTGGGTACGTCGAGGACCATCCCGCGGCCGGCTATCCAGGCGCGGGTGCGGGCGCTGCCCAGGTCCAGGGCGAGGCCGCAGCAGTGCCGGCACAACGGCCAGGGCCGGTGCCGGTGCCCGGCGGGGGAGCCGGACCGGAAGCGGCGGCGGACGGTCATCGTCCGGCCTCCCGTACCTGCTGGCACCGTGCGCAGTAGCGGGCCTGTGGAACGATCATCAGCCGGTCGCGCTCGACCGGGCGACGGCACAGGTGGCACGTGCCGTAGCGGCCCTCGGCGATGCGTCGCAGCGCCGCCTCCACGTCGGCGAGGACCATGCGCGCGGAGGCGGCGACTTTGACGTGCACTTCGGCCTGTGCCGCGGAGCGGCGCCGGAGCAGGTCCTCGGCGCGGGGCGGCGCGGCGATCTGCCGTAGCTGTTCCTGGCGGAACAGGTGCTGTTCGTGGAGGTTCTCCCGCAGCGCGGCGAGGTCCTCGGGCGACAGGTGCGTGGCACGGTCGCCGATGGTCTGGTGGTTCACCACTTCACCCCTTTGAGCAGGGCGGAGACGAAAACAGGAGGCGGACGGGGCGGGTCAGGCGGTGGCGCGGCCCTGGCAGGCGACGCAGTACCGGGTGTAGGGGAGGATCTCCAGGCGTTCGGGGGGGACGGGCTTGGCGCAGCCCTGGCAGATGCCGTAGGTGTCGTCCTCCACGCGGGCGAACGCCTCGTCGATCTCGGTGAGGACTCGCTGGATCGCCTCCGTCTGCGCGGACACCAGATGGGCGTCCGTGCTCTGGGCGCTCTCGTCGAGGGCACGGAGCTGAGCCAGGCGGCTGTTGCGGGCGTGTTCGAGGCGCTGACGGGTTTCATGAGAGGTCAGCCGCCCGGGGCGGGGGCCGGTCTGGGCGGTGTCGAGCGGCACGATGAGGTCCTTTCGCGAAAGCGCGCCAGGCGCGGCAGTAGCCGCCCGGTTCCGCCGGCCGCGGTCTCCACGACCGCGCGCACTGGCCGTACCGGACGGCTCGAGCACCTTCGACTCTGCTCGACCCGGCGTCGGAAGCCCATCGGGCGCGGACCCCATTTGCCCGGGGCAGCGGTGACCACGGGGCGATGGCGGGGAAGGGCGCGTGGGTACCCGATGACCTCGGATATGGGTGACGGGCCCCATCGACCGCGCGCGGTGCGGGAGGCAGGCTGTGTCAGGCTCGGTCGTGATCGGTTGTGGCGGCTCCGCCGGGGTGTGATGGGCGACAGTAGAGCTGATCACACGCGGAGCGCAGAAGGAGGAACTTCCCCGGTGTCGTTGTTCTGGCGGATCTTCGGGCTCAACGCCCTGGTGCTGGGCACCGCTACGGCGCTGCTGCTGTGGGCGCCGGTGACCGTCTCCGTGCCGGTGGTGCTGACCGAGGCGATCATCCTGGTCGGCGGTCTCGCCGTCATGCTGGTCGCCAACGGCACCCTGCTGCGCTGGGGCCTGGCCCCGCTGGACCGGCTGACCAGGCTGATGACCACCGTCGACCTGCTGCGCCCGGGCCAGCGGCTGCCCGTGCCCGGCGCCGGCGGCGGTAGCGAGGTGTCCGAGCTGATCCGCACCTTCAACGCCATGCTCGACCGGCTGGAGCACGAACGCGCCACGTCCAGCGCCCGGGCGCTGCTGGCCCAGGAGGCGGAACGCCGCCGCATCGCCCAGGAACTGCACGACGAGGTCGGGCAGAGCATGACCGCGATCCTGCTGGTGCTGGGGCGCGCCGCGGACGACGCCCCCGAACCGCTGCGCGAGGACCTCCAGCAGGCCCAGGAGATCACCAGGGAGAGCCTGGACGAGGTCCGCCGCCTGGTGCGCCGCCTGCGGCCCGGCGTCCTGGACGACCTGGGCCTGGTCAGCGCACTGACCTCGCTCACGCAGGACTTCGCCACCCACACCGGGCTGCGGGTCGTGCGCCGCCTCGATTCCGATCCGCCCACCCTCGACCCGGAGAGCGAGCTCGTGCTGTACCGGGTGGCTCAGGAGAGCCTGACCAACGCGGCCCGCCATGCGGACGCGCGGCGGGTCGAGGTGAGCCTGCACCGGGTGGGCGAGGCGGTGGTGCTGGAGATCGCCGACGACGGCCGCGGCATCGAGGCCGCCTGCGAAGGCGCCGGGATCCGCGGCATGCGCGAACGGGCCCTGCTCGCCGGGGCCACCCTCGACATCACCTCGACGCCTGGCACCGGTACCCGGATCCGCCTCATCACACCCGCCCCCAGGAAGCAGCTCTGACCATGCCCGATCCGACCCCGCCCGGACCCACCACGGCCTCGGCACCGTCCGCCACGGCCGGGAAGCCGATCCGCATCCTGCTCGCCGACGACCACGCTCTCGTACGCCGCGGCGTACGCCTGATCCTCGACAGGGAACCCGACCTGGAGGTCGTCGCCGAGGCCGGGGACGGTGCCGAGGCCATCGAGGCGGCCCGGAGCCAGGAGATCGACCTGGCCGTGCTGGACATCGCCATGCCGCGCCTGACCGGTCTTCAGGCCACCCGGGAGCTGGTGGCGCTCAAGCCGGGTCTGCGCATCCTGATGCTGACGATGCACGACAACGAGCAGTACCTGTTCCAGGCACTCAAGGCCGGGGCCTGTGGCTATGTGCTGAAGTCGGTTGCCGACCGCGACCTGGTCGCCGCCTGCCGGGCCGCGATGCGCAACGAGCCGTTCCTCTACCCCGGCGCGGTCACCGCCCTCATCCGCAACTACCTGGAGCGCGTCCGCCACGGCGAGGAAGACCCCGACCAGTTCCTCACCCCTCGTGAGGAGGAGGTCCTCAAACTCGTCGCCGAAGGGCACTCCTCCAAGGAGATCGCCGAGATCCTGTTCATCAGCGTCAAGACCGTGCACCGCCACCGGGCCAACCTCCTGCACAAGCTCGGTCTGCACGACCGGCTGGAGCTGACCCGCTACGCCATCCGCGCAGGTCTCATCGAACCCTGACGCCCGCCCCGCACCGACGTCCGGGGCTCTGGTCGTCCACTCCCCGGCCGGAGCCCCGGACCGGCACCCCACGCCGAGCACACGGCAGGAGTCGAGCACCCCGCAGGAAGGGGACGGTGCATGCGCCCAGCACCCCGCAGCACCCCGACGGCAGTTCACCCGCTCGCGGGGACGCTCATCGCGCTCCTCGCCGTTCTGCTGGGGTTGGTTCCCGCCGATGCCGCGCGCGCGGCTTCCGTTCCGGTGCCCGCGGTTTCCGTTCCGGTGCTCGCGGCTTCCGTTCCGGTGCTCGATCCGGCCCCGGCGGCCACGGGCGCCGAGCGCCCCGACACCGGTCCCCACGCGGACGACCCGTGTGCCGTCGGCTGCGCGGCCCAGGCCAGGGTCCGCCACGACCACCTCGGCGAGCGCCCGTGCCCACCGGATCACCACGCCACCGACCCCCCTGACGCGGATGCCGGCCCGGCTGTCGGTACCCGTGCTTCAGCGCCTTCCGCGTGCGCACCCGCCTCTCCCGGCCGGTCGGCCCACGACCGCGGCCGGGCCCCTCCGGCACCCGCAGGTACCTGACGCGACCCATCACCCTTTCCTCCGTCGCGGCCGCGCGGGCCGCTGCCGCGGCGTGCCTGCCGGAGGCTCGTGTTGAAACGCCGGAACAACCGCCGGAACAACCGTCAGAACAACCGCCGGAACAACCGCACCAAGTCCTTGCGCGTGCGTGCGCTACTCGCCCTCGCCGTGATCGCCGGATCGCTGGCCATCGCCCTCACCACGCCCGTCCGCCTCGGCCTCGACCTGCGCGGCGGCACCCAGATCATGCTGGAAACCCGCTCCACCCCCACCACCGACGCCGACGCCGCGGCCACCGACCGCACCGTGGAAGTGCTGCGCGGCCGCATCGACGCGCTCGGCGTCGCCGAACCGACCCTCGTCCGCTCCGGCGACCACCGCATCCTCGTCGAGCTGCCCGGCGTGTCCGACCCGAAGAAAGCCGCCGACGTGCTGGGCCGCACCGCGCAGCTCACCGTCCACGCGGTCCTCGGCCCGGCCCGGACCGCCGACGGCGCCACCGCCCCGGCGACCGATCCGGCCAAGGAGCGCGTTCTGCCGGACGAGTCCGGACAGCCTCTGCGCCTGCGGGCCGCCGATCTGACCGGACGGGACGTCGAAGGCGCCGACGCCCGCTTCGACCAGCAGGGCGGTGCCGGATGGCACGTCGCGGTCGACTTCTCCAAGACCGGCCAGGACCAATGGCGGCAGATCACCGCACGGGCCGCCTGTCACCCGGCCGGTGACCCGCAGCGCCGGGTCGCCATCGTCCTCGACAACAAGATCATCTCCTCGCCGCAGGTCGACCCCTCCGTACCGTGCGGGACCGGCATCCCGGGCGGCACCACCCAGATCACCGGCTCCTTCGACGACACCGAAGCCCGCGAACTGGCCCTGCTCATCTCCGGCGGAGCCCTGCCCGTACCGGTCGAGACCGTGGAACAGCGCACCATCGGCGCCACGCTCGGCGATGCGGCCATCGAGGCTGCGGCCTGGGCCGCCGGCATCGGCACCGCGCTGACCGCGCTGTTCATCATCGCCGTCTACCGGCTCATGGGCCTGCTCGCGACCGCGGCCCTGGCCTGCTACGCCCTCGTCTCCTACGCCGCCCTGGCCGCGCTCGGCGCCACACTGACCCTGCCGGGCCTCGCCGGGTTCGTCCTGGCGATCGGCATGGCCGTGGACGCCAACGTCCTGGTCTTCGAACGGACCCGCGAAGAGTACGCGGCCCGCAGCCGCCCCACCCCCCGATCGGCACTGACGGCCGGGTTCCGCGGAGCCCTCAGCGCGATCGCCGACTCCAACATCACCACGTTGATCGCCGCGGCTCTCCTGTTCGCCTTCGCCTCCGGCCCGGTGCGCGGCTTCGGCATCACCCTCGCCGTCGGCGTCCTCGCCTCGATGGTCAGCGCCCTGGTGATCAGCCGGGTGCTCGCCGAGTACGCGGCCAACCACCCCGCGGTCTTCCGCCGGCCCCGCGTCACCGGCATCGCGAGCACCGGCTGGGTCCGCGACCGGCTGCTGCGCCGCGACCCGTTCCTGATGCGCCGTCCGCGCCGCTTGCTGGCCGCCTCCGCCGCACTCGCCGTCATGGCCGCGTCGGGCATCCTCGTCCGCGGCCTGGACTTCGGCATCGAGTTCACCGGCGGCCGGCTGATCGAGTACGCCACCAGCACCTCCGTCGACCCCGACCGGGCCCGCACCGCCCTCACCGACGCCGGATTCCCCCGCGCGGTGGTGCAGTCCTCCGGTGACACCGGGCTCACGGTGCGCGCCGAGAACCTGACCAACGCCGACGAGGCCACCGTCACCGAAACCATCAGCGACCTCGGCGGCGAGACGAAGAAGATCCGCGACGAGCTGATCGGCCCCAGCATGGGCGACGAACTGCGCCGCAACGCCCTCATCGCGCTCTCCCTCGCACTGGGCGCCCAACTGCTGTACCTCGCGGTGCGCTTCCGCTGGTTCTTCGGGACCGCGGCCGTCGTCGCGCTCGCCCACGACGTGGTGATCGTCATCGGCGCCTTCGCCTGGCTCGGCAAGCCCATCGACGGGGTCTTCCTGGCCGCCCTGCTGACCGTCATCGGCTACTCGGTCAACGACTCCGTCGTCCTCTTCGACCGCGTCCGCGAACTGCTCGACCGCGACCGCACCACACCGCTTCCCCGCCTGACGAACCGGGCGATCCTGCAGACCCTGCCCCGTACCGTCAACACGGGCATGGGCGCGGCACTCATCCTCACCGCCCTCGCCGTCCTCGCCGACGACACCCTCGCCGACTTCGCCCTCGCCCTGCTCATCGGCCTGGCGGCCGGCACCTGCTCCTCCGTCTTCACCGCCGCCTCACTCACCATCGAGCTGCACCCGCCCCGGAAGGCGTCGCGGCCGCGGCCGTCGCGGTTCACCCGGCGGCACTCCTCCTCGGGGCAGAACGTGGTGAGTCCTGGTGACCAGCGGTGACTGGTCCGGAGACGCCGACGGGCTCGTGTTCCGGAACACCGGGTCCCGCGCCGTCGACGTGGAATACACCACGTACACGAACGACGGGACCGTCCCGGTGGACGGCACGGTGTGCGTCACGATGAGCAAGGCGAGCAGACAGTGCTTCTACAACCCGACCACCGTGCACACGGTCACCTGGCGCGCCGACAACACGGGCTGACATGACCGCACCGCGGGCGCTTCCGGACCGGAGGCGCCCGCCTTTCCGTCAGCCCCGGCCGCCCGGCCACTGTGGTGCCTCATCGATTTCCGCTGCTCACGGGGCCGGGCTGAGTTCTGGAACCCCACAGGCCACGGGCACTGGCTCGGCCTATGTCATGACGACGTCCCGGTCGTAGCGCTGTCGCGCAGGAAGCCCGCGAAGGCCCCAGCGGCGGGGGTGAGGGCGTGGTCGGCCATGCGGACCAGGAGGATGCGGCGTACCGGGGCGGGGGGTTGCAGTGGCAGGACGCTGACGCCGCCTCGGGTTCCTTCCAGCGCCAGGGTGGGGGCGAGGGCGACGCCGATGCCGGCGGCGACCATGGCCTGCGCCTCCTGGTAGTCGTGGGCCTCGTAGGCGATCTGCGGCTCGAAACCGGCTGTGTGGCAGCTACGGGCGAGAGCCTCGGCCACCGGGTGGTTCTCGGCGCGGGTGATCCAGGGGTCGTTCGCGAAGTCGGCGAGGGCGGCCGAAGGGCGGCCGGCGAGGGGGTGGTCCTTGCTGACGAGGAGGGCCGGGGGATCGTCGACGAGTGAGGTGACGACGATGTCCTCGCGGTCGATGCGGTTCCAGTCGTAGTCCCACATCAGGGACATCTCGATTTCCCGGTTCTCCAGCATCGCCCACAGGCCCGCGATGCGGGCGCTGCGCACCGTCAGCCGTACGTCGGGGTGGGCTTTCCGGAAGGCGATCACGGCCCGGGGGAGGAGGGAAGCGCCGACGGTGGGGAAGGTGCCGATGCGGAGGATGCCCGCGCGTAGTCCCGCGAAGTCGGCGAGTTCGTTCTCGGCGGCCGTCAGTTCTCGCTCGATCCGCTCCCCGCGCTCGGCCAGGGCGCGTCCCGCGTCAGTGAGCGTGACACCCCGCGCATGGCGCTCCAACAGCGGCTGCCCAGCCTCCGCCTCCAAGCGGCTGACCTGCTGGGACACCGCTGAAGGCGTGTAGCTGAGAGCCCGCGCGGTCGCGGTGACCGAGCCCCGGCGGGCGACTTCGGTGAAGAGCAGGATGCGCCGCACATCGAGCACCGCGCCACCTCCAGCATTAATTCCAACTTAATACCCATGCAGATTTCCGAGATTGTACTTCATGCTCTCCGCGCCCACCGTGGATCACACCACGCACGGAAGAGCCGGCGGGGTTTCCACGAGGAGTCTGTTGTGTTGCGTCTCCAGGGCGAGATGATCCGCGGAGGAACCAGCAAGTGCTGGATCTTCGACCACCACGAGGTGGTCGCGACCGGCGTGGACGCCGACACCCTGCTGCTCGCCGCCTACAACGCCGCCGACCCCCGCCAGATCGACGGCGTCGGCGGTGCCTCCTCCACCACCTCCAAGGCCGCGATCGTCCGGAGACCGGCCGAGCCGGGCATCGACGTCGAATACGCCTTCGCGCAGGTCGGCATCGGTGACGAGCGCGTGGAATGGACCAGCAACTGCGGCAACTGCGCCACCGCCGTCGCCCTGTACGCCGTCCACAACGGCCTGGTACCGATCACATCGGACTCCACCACGGTGCGGATGCTCAACGTCAACACCGGGGCCCGCCTCACCGGCACCATCCCCACCCCGGGCAGTACGGCCCCCGACGAGGGCACGGCCGCGGTGCCCGGCACCGCGGCGCTCGGAGTGCCGGTCCTTCTCGGCTTCGAGGACCCGGCGGGTACGACCACGGGGCGCGCCCTGCCGACCGGCCGCGCCCTGGACACCCTGATCGGGCCCGCCGGTCCGGCCGAGGTGTCCCTGGTCGACGCCGGCGCCCCGGCCGCGCTGTTCGAGGCCAAGGCGTTCGGCCTCGACGGCACCGAGTCGCTCACCGAGTTCGCCGAGGCGGTGCCCGCGCTCACCGTGCTGCGCCGCGAGGCCGCCCTGGCCATGGGCCTGGCCGACCGGAACGACCCGGTCAGCCATGCTGTGCCGAAAGTCGGCGTCGTTGCCCGGGCCGCCTCATATCGCACCACTCATGGCACTCTGATCAGTCAGGACGAGTACGACCTGGCCGTACGCATGGTCTCCATGCACGCACCCCACCCGGCGATCGGCCTCACCTCGGCCGTCGCCCTGGCCACCGCGGCCGCCATCCCCGGCACGCTCGCCCACAGCGTCGCCCGGCAGACCGCCGACGGCACGCTGCGCCTGGGCACCCCGGCAGGTGTCATCACCGCCCAAGCCGTCCCCGCACCGGACGGCGCGTCCCCCACGGTGCTGCTGCACCGCGCCGCCCGCCGCATCGCCCGAGCCGAACTTCTCGTTCCCGTCCTGGAAGGACGCCCCGCATGAGCCGCAACGATGCCGCCCCGGGTACCGTCACCGCTCCACCACGCCGCACCCGTCGGCTGCTGTCCCTGCTCTACGTCCAATGCCTGATCGGTGTTCTCGCCGGTGCCGTCGTCGGCTGGCTGTGGCCTTCCTTCGGCGCCGAGCTGAAGCCTCTGGGCGACGGCTTCATCGCGCTGGTGCGTATGATGATCGCGCCGGTCATCTTCTGTACCGTCGTCCACGGCATCGCCTCCATGGGCAACGCGCGTGCCGTCGGCAGGGTCAGCCTCAAGGCGCTGCTCTACTTCGAGGTGCTGACCACCGTCGCCATGGTGATCGGCCTGGTCGTCGTCAACGTCGTCCAGCCCGGCAGCGGACTGCACGTCGATCCCTCCACCCTCTCCACCAAGGGGTTGCCGCCCGAGGCGACCGCGAGCCACGAGAGCTTCTCCGCCTTCGTCCTCGCCATGATTCCGGACACCCTGCTCAGCGCCATGACCGGCCACGAGATCCTGCCGGTGCTGGTGGTCTCGGTGTTGTTCGGCTTCGGCCTCAACGCCGGCGGCGAGGCGGGCGCGGGGATCGCCCAGGGCATCGAGAAGCTGTCCAGGATCCTGTTCACACTCATCCGCTGGATCATGCGGCTGGCCCCGATCGGCGCCTTCGGCTCCATGGCCTTCACCATCGGCAACTACGGCCTGGACACCCTGCGGCACCTCTTCCTGCTGATCGGCTCCTTCTGGCTCACCGCCCTGTTCTTCGTCCTGGTCGTCCTCGGTACGGTCATGCGCGTCAACGGCCTGCGCCTGCTGCCCTTCCTCCGCTACATCAAGGAAGAGCTGCTGATCGTCCTGGGCACCTCGTCCAGCGAGCCAGTGCTGCCGCGCATGATGGCCAAGCTCGAGCACGTGGGCGCCGCCAAACCGGTCGTCGGTATCACGCTGCCCGCCGGGTACTCCTTCAACCTCGACGGCACCGCGATCTACCTCACCATGGGCTCGGTCTTCCTCGCCCAGGCCCTCGGCATCGACCTCAGCCTCACCGAGCAACTGTCGATGCTCGCCATCATGCTGCTCACCTCCAAGGGCGCCGCCGGGGTCACCGGGTCCGGATTCGTAGCGCTGGCCGCCACCCTCAGCGCCGTTCCCCACGTACCCGTCGCCGCCCTGGCGCTCATCTTCGGCATCGACCGCTTCATGTCCGAGGCCCGCGCCCTGACCAGCGTGGTCGGCAACGGCGTCGCCACTCTGGCGGTGGCCAAATGGGAGGGACAGCTCGACGAGGACCGTGCCAAGGCCGTCCTCCGTGGCGATATCCCGTACACCTCCGCTCCCGAGCCCGGCCACACCCCCGAGCCGCAGGTCGATCCCGTACCTGGCGAGAAGCCCGCGGAAGCCGACCCGAAAGCAGCGGCCGGAGCGGACCGTGGCCCCGTGCCCGCCGTCGGCTGACGCACCGCACACAGCCGGTCCGGAGCCCGTGCTCCGGACCGGCCCTTCCCGTGATCAGGAGCACCCGCACTCATGGCAGCACCCTGGGACGTCATCGTGGTCGGCGGCGGAAACGCCGGCTTCTGCGCAGCGCGGTCCGCCCGGCAAGCGGGCGCCCGAGTCCTCGTACTGGAAAAGGCGCCACGGCGGTGGGCCGGTGGCAACTCCTACTTCACCGCCGGCGCCATGCGCACCAGCCACGGCGGATTCGCCGACCTCAAGAACCTCCTGGAACCGACACGAGATCCGCCGGGTTGTGCGCTCCTGCGTGCGCGGGTGCTGAACCGTCTGAGCGCCCGGCGCCAGCGGTCGCCCGGCCGAAGCGGCGGTCTTCTCGATCGATGCCCTGCCGGGCAGTATCGGTTGCATGCCCGTTTTCGCAGAGATGTCAGGACAGGGCGGTACGGGGCCGGTGGTGACGGTGGGCACCGACTCCGTCCCGGAGCCGGAGCGGTTTGGCTGGTGGTCCGAGATGGTCGGCCACGAAGTCATGCCCGTGACGGTACGCAGCGCGCACACGGCCGTCTTCCGGGGCCGGGCAGAAGCCGTCGAGCTGCCGCACAGCCAGGTGGCAGCCTTCGATTTCTCCCCGATGACAGCCCGCCGCTCGCCGGTCCACATCCGCCGTCACGACCCCGAGAACTACTACCTGTTCCTGGTCCAAGACAGCTCGGTCCGGCTGGAGCAGGCGCGCGGCGTCGCCTGCCTCCAAGCCGGCGACATGTCCCTGTTCTCCACCTCGCATCCGCTGGCTTGCGAGTTCCTCGACCACGGCTGCCAGACCCGCCTGACGCTGATGCGGCTGCCGCGTCCCATCCCGTCGCTCGCCGGCGGCCGGGCTGACCAACTGCTGGCCGAGCCGTTGCAGCCCCAGGCCGGGGCGGCAGCCCTGCTCGGCCTGTACCTGGCACAGATGCCGCAGGCCGCCCGCACCTGCTGCCCGACGGAACTGGCCCGGCTCGGCGCCATCGGGGTGGACCTGGCCGCCACCTTGCTGGCCGTCCGGCTCGGAGTCCAGGACACCCTGCCCGCCGAGACACGCAATGCGGTGCTGCTGGCCCGGATCAACGCCTTCATCGACCACCACCTGGGCGACCCCGAGTTATGCCCCACGGCCATCGCCGCCCACCACCACGTCTCCGTACGCACCCTCCACCTGCTGTTCCAAAGCGAACCGGAAACCATCAGCGCCTCGATACGCCGACGCCGCCTGGAACGCTGTCACGCCGACCTCACCAACCCACGGCTGCGGCGGCGGTCTATCAGCGCCATCGCCGCCCGGTGGGGGTTCCTGCGCCCGGCGGACTTCAGCAGGGCGTTCCGCGCCGCGTACGGCGTGACACCCAGAGAGCTCCGGCAGGCCGCACTGCGCAGCCTGCCGGATACGCAACGGGCTGCGCTGAGCGACAAGTAACACCGCACGCATCGCCAACTCCCAGCCCACGGCCCGCGCCACGATGTGAGGGCACCGAAGAGGAACACGGGGGCGCCAGCGCTACCGGAGGCGAAAGATGAAACCGCCTTCCGCTCGACGTTCACGCCGATTCTGCTGGCGGCCCTCACTGAAGGAATCTCGGCAGCTCGCGCTCAGGCTAGAGGGGAACAGATCATGAAACTTGCCAAGAAACTGTTGATGGTTGGCGCAGCCGTCGCAACCACCGCGGGTCTGAGCATCGTCCCGGCCGAAGCCAGCTCCAGCACCGCTGCGGCCTGCTGGACCTTCGGAAACTCGCCCAGTTTCGGCACGTACGGCGGCCAGGTCTGCGACAACAGCCACGTCATGGGCTGGGTCAAGGACACGAAGGCCGACGGCTACTGCGTCTTCTTGCGAGTGCACTACCCGAACGGGTACGCCGACGGCCCGTGGGCATGCCCGAAGAACGTACAGAAGAACTGGGACTGGTGGGCCCCGCAGGGCATTTCCAGCGTGAGTATCGAGAAGATCTATGCTCCGTAACAGATCGTAACCGCTCGCGCACCTGATCACGCGTGAGCGGGCGATAGCCAGATCCACCAATGAACAGGTCGCGGAGGACGAGCAGGGAGCTACCGAACGGAGCCCGGTCGACCGCGGTCGACCGGGCTCCGTTCGGTAGCTGATCTGCGATGTCACCGGCATCCCGCTCGCAGCCAGGCTCACCGGAGGCAACCGCAACGACATACGCCGATGTCGTCCGCGAGCCGCTTCGGCGACTTCAGCGACCGCTCGACCGTCCAGCGTCGCTCCGCCGACCCTATGCCGTTCAGGAATGCGTCGCTGCAAGGTCGTAGGTGGTCTGGCGGGGTCTGCGGACGTGCTGGGACCCATGTCCAGGTGATCGTCTCACTGGTGTATCAGGTCACACGGAAGCTGCTCTCGGTTCCAGCGGTGTTGCTGCGTCGGCAGACGGCCAGAGACGCTGAGTTGCTCGTGCTCCGGTACGAGAACGCGGTGCTGCGCAGGCAACTTGCGAGTCCGGTGTGGTTGCACTTGCCGAAAATATCATCCGCCCTGGTGGGAGGCGGTGTGCGCGGTGCACGGGAGGTCGACCGGCGCAGTCGCCCGGGCGGGCGCTCTCGCGAGGCTGGCGCTCGCGGCGGCAAGATGATCGACCGTGTTGTGGGTGGCACAGGCCGCGAAGAACCTTGTCATGGATCTTGAGGACGTGGGCTGCCGAGCGCGGTTCGTGATCAGGGACCGGGACGGGAAGTTCCCCGACCCTGTTCGATGCCATTCTGGCGGATGCGGGGATCGAGGTCGTCCTGAGCGGCGTTCAGATGCCGTGAATGAACTCGCTCATGGAAGGGTGGGTGCAGACCTGCCGACGGGAACTCCTGGACCGCACCCTGATCTGGAACCACCGGCACCTGCTCCACGCCCTGCGCGAGTTCGAGCAGTTCTACAACGGACACCGGCCACACGAGGGCATCGCCAACGCCCGCCCGCTGCACCCGTTACCGCCAGCGATCGCCGATCCGGAGAAGATCACCCGCCTCAAGATACGACGTCGTGATCGCCTCGGCGGCATCCTCCACGAATACCGACATGCCGCATGACCCGGGCGGATGAGGTTTCCGGCAAGCGCAAGGCCGTCTGGCGCCGGCTGGACAGTGCAGCGGGCTCATGATCTACGCGCCATCGATGACAGAGTTCCATCACCTGGTCCGCCAGGTCCACGAAAGAATCCGGCAAGGTTGAGGTCAGAGAACATGAGCCCAGATGGCAGGGGCGCCCACAGCAGGCGTTGGCTGATCCTGGCAACGGTCGCGGGGTGTTTTCTCCCGGTAGCGGCGGACGCGACGATCCTGAACGTCGCCGTGCCGTCGTTGACGGAGGCACTGGGAGCATCAGCCCGGGAACTGCTGTGGATCGTGGACGTCTACTCCCTCGTCATGGTGGGGCTGGTGCTGGTCACCGGCCCCCTCGGGGACCGGGTGGGGCACCAGCGGCTGCTCCTGGCCGGGCTCGGTGTCTTCGGCGTGTCCTCCGGGCTGTCCGCCCTGTCCACGGTCCCCGCCGCGCTGATCGTCGGGCGCGCCGCTCTGGCAGTCGGAGCGTCGATGATCATCCCTGCCACCCTGGCCATCATCCGGCAGGTCTTCCACGACCCCGGGGAGCGGGCCTTCGCTATCGGTGTCTGGAGTGCGATCGCCGCGAGCGGCGCCGCCGTGGGGCCTGTGGCGGGCGGTCTGATCCTGGCGCACTACTGGTGGGGCGCCGTCTTCCTGATCAACATCCCCCTTGTCGCAGCAGCCGTATTCCTCGTGCTCTCGCTGCTCACCAATCAAGTTCCCGAGGACAAGGACCCCTGGGAAGCCGCTTCCCCTGCTCTCGCGGTGGTGGGGACCGTCGGCATCGTGTACGCGGTGAAATCAGCCACGCACCAGGGGTCGGCGCTCGTCGAGACCTGGGTGCCCGGAGTGATCGGACTCGCCGCCACGGCATTCTTCCTGCGACGCCAGCTCCGCTCCGAACATCCCACGCTGGACCTTGCCCTGTTCCGTGAACTGCACTTTCGTATCGGTGTCATGGCGGCCACCCTCCCGGTCTTCGTACTCGTCGGCTTCGAACTCCAACTGGTGCAGCACCTGCAGTTCGTGACCGGTAAGTCACCCTGGGAGGCAGGCGTCTTTCTGCTCCCCATGCCGATCGCCGCGTTCGCCGCCGCGCCTGTGGCCGGTCTGCTCTCCTCCCGGTACGGAGTGTCGGTCATCATTCCCGCCGGTCTCGGGCTGGCAGCCCTGGGGTACGTGGGTATCGCTCTGTGGGCCGGCGGCAGGGCCTCACTGGCTCTCACCGGCTGTCTGATCCTGATCGGTGCGGGTCACGGAGGGGTCCAGGCGGTGGCCTCCGACGCGATCATGACCGGTGCCCCGCCAAACCGGGCCGGGGCCGCGGCCGCGATCGAATCGGTGTCGTACGAACTGGGTGCCGGGTTCGGCATCGCACTGCTCGGCAGCCTTATCACCGCGGTGTACGGCCACGCCTTCGCCCTGCCACCCACCACCGACGCAGCCGTCCCGGACAAGGCGTCGGACTCCATCGGCGAGGCCGTTTCCCTTGCTCACAAGGCCCAACCCGACGTGGGCCAGGCCATCACCGCCGCCGCCAAGGACGCCTTCATCCACGCCTACCGCCTCACAGCGGTCACCGCCGCGGTTATCATCGCCGCCACAGCGGTGGCGATCACCCTCATGCTGAAGCGGAGTACCTCTGTACAGGGCGAAGAAGAACAGTCCACCCACCGATCTGTTCCCGCGCCCGACAATCCTCGCTGATCCGTGGCACATCCCAACTGCCCAGTGTCTTCATACTGACTCCCATGGGCTGGTGTGCCCGGCAGTGAGCCAGTGGCTCGGCTCGCATCGTTGGCCGGGTCATCGACGTGCTGCTCGTCGGCCAGCAAACTGTCTCCAAGTCCTGATCTTGGAGGTGATCATGGGGCGTCGACCGAGTGCGTTCGTCAGGCCGGTTCGTATGGAGGAGGGCCGGAAGCTGTAGCAGATCAGCCGAACCGCCCAAAACCCGGTTCGGCTGCGCCGGGCGGTCGTGCTGCTGATGTCTGCCCAGGGCCAGACGGTCAAGGACATCACCACGCTGATGCAGGTCGGCGAGGACTACGTCCGCGATGTCAGCCACGCTTTCAGCGAGCGGGGGTTCGACGCGCTGGACCCGAAATGGAGCGCGGGACGACCCAGGACGATCAGTGAAGAGGTGCGCGAGCACATCTGCCTGATCGCCCGGACGTCCCCCGCCGGGGTAGCGATGGACTGCGCAGGGTCGTACACCATGCGGGCCCACCGCTCCGGATCGTCGTCCCGGCGGAACGGCCGGTAGACGCCGCGAGGGGTGTGTTGTCGGTGGCTGAGCCTCCAGGGCCGCGCAGCCAAGCCCTTCATGTGGCGAGGCCCACCACATGAAGGGAATACAGCCCGACCTCAGCGGTGCAGCGGGCCAACCACGTCCTCGACGACCCGCAGCGCCTCCCCGCTGCGCACGAGCTCGGCGATGTGCTCTATATCGCCGTGGAAGACCCGGTCCTCGTCGACGGTCGGTACGGTCTCCCGGATCCTGGCCCGCAGCGCCTGCGTTGCCGGCGAGGGCAGGAGCGGCGCGAGCAGGTCGAGCGCCTGCACGGCGCACATCACCTCGATCGCTACGACGTAGCCGAGCTTGCGTGCCGCCCGGTAGGCCTTCAGCGCCGCCAGATAGGCGTTGCTGATCGTGTCCTCCTGGTTGGCCGAGGTGGTAACGGTGTCCGCGGTTGCCGGCACCGCCATGCCGCGCAGCTCCATGGTCAGCGCGGCGGCCGTGTACTGCGCGATCATGTAGCCACTGTTGAGTCCTGGCCGGCGAACCAGGAAAGCGGGCAGCTCGCTGAAGTTGTTGTTGACCATGCGGTCGGTGCGGCGCTCGGACATCTTGGCCAGCACGGTCATCGCGTTCACCATGGTGTCGGCCTGGATGCCGACGTACGTGCTGTCGAAGTTTCCCCCGCTCAGCGCCACCCCGTCCGCGCCCTCGGGGTGAATGACCGGGTTGTCGCCCAACGAGTGCAGCTCCTCGACGATGACCTCCCGGGCCTGCGCGAGCGCCCGCTTCGCACCGCCGTGCACCTGCGGGATCCCGCGCAGGCTGTAGCTGTCCTGGAGCCGATGGTCGATGAACTCGGCGCTGATCTCGCTGGACTCGGTCAGCCGTCGCAGGTTCTCGGCGACCGCGGCCTGCTCGGGGTGCCGCTTGCGCTCCTGGATCCGGGCGTCGTAGGCGCGGACGGTGCCTTTGAGTGCCTGCACCGTCAGGCTCGCGGCGACGTCGGCGGTGCTCGCCGCGAGGCCGGCGTCATAGGTGGCGAGGACGGCGATCGCGGTGACCGAGTGCGTCCCGTTGGTGAGCGACAGACCTTCCTTGCAGCCGAGCCGTGTCGGCTGCTCCCCGATCCGGGTCAACGCCTCGGCCCCGGGCAGCAGTTCGCCGCCGTACCAGGCCCGGCCCTCTCCCAGCAGCACAAGGGCCATGTGCGCCTCCGGGGCCAGGTAGCCGACGGAACCCTCGCCGGGTACGTGCGGCGTGACCTGGGCGTTGAGCATCCGTCGAAGCAGGCTCAGGGTCTCGAACCGGATGCCGGAATAGCCTTCGCCGAGGCCGACCAGCTCCATCAGCGCGATGGCACGGACGATCTCGGTGGGCAGTGGTTCACCGACCGACACGGCGTGGGAACGCACAATATTGCGCTGTAGCTGCTCGGCATCCGCTGGGTCGATCACCTTCGTGACGTTGTCGCCGAATCCGGTGGTAACCCCGTACACCAAGCGGTTCTCAGCCAGGAAGCGCTCCACCAACGCGCGTGACTTGCGCACCCGGTCGACATAAGTCGCATCGAAATCGACCTGGGCCCCGTACCGGGCGACCGCGACGAACTGCTCGATGGTGATCGGCTCCTCACCCAAGGTGACAGCCGTGATCTCATGGGCAGGCATGGGGATCCTCTCAGGTCGGTCAGCAGCCAGCGGTGGGGTAGATGAACGGTGGCCCGCGTAGCCGGCGCCGGTCCCACCTCGGCGAGCGCGGTAAGGCTTGCCAGTCCCGATGGTGCTGCGGGAGCGGACGGCGGCTGGCTCCGTGCCGACCAGGGCGCGACCGTCCGCAGCGGGCTGCGTCAGCACGACGGCCACAGACATCCCCTTGCGCTTGACATGGTTCCATTCACTTGCCAGGTGAATGAATCATTTTATTTAAGGCTTGGCAAGGGCGGTGGGCCGATGACGGGCACGCACGACTGGGACGTCTCAACGCCCGCGCCGAGGACCGCATCCGCGCCGCCCATGACACCGGCCCGCGCAACCCGCGCCCGCGAACTGGCTCGTCAGGGATTCCACGTCCTGGCCGGTGTGCGACGGGACCGTGACGCCGACGCCATCCGATCGACCGGCATCGAGCCGGTCATCCTCGACATCACGCACTCCGAGCAGGTGGGGGCACTCGCCGCGCGGGTCGCCCGCGACTCGCGCGCTGCACGCGCTCGTCAACAACGCCGGCGTCCAGGTGAACGCCCCCTCGAAGCACTGTCGATGGCGCAGTGGCGGCAGGCGTTCGAAGTCAACCTGTTCGGCCACATCGCCGTCACTCAGGCGCTCCTGCCCGCGCTGCTGCGCAGCAAGGGCCGCGTGATCAACATCAGCTCGATCGGCGGCAAGGTCGCCATGGCCACCTACGGCGCGTACGCCGGAAGCGCTACGGCAACCTGGTCCAGGCGGCCAACACGCTGATGGCCGCGGGCACCGCATCGGGCCTGACCGCCGACGCCGCCGCCCTGCCCGCCGGCGGTCGCCCGGCGGTTCTCCGGTGACGCACGGCACCCGCTCACCGCCCCGTTCCCATCCCCAGGCGTGCCGTGTGCTCCATGAGGGAGACGGTGAAGGGGTGTTCCGGAGTGGTCAGTACGCGTGGGGCCGTCCCTTGCTCGACGAGTTCTCCGGCGTCGAGGACGGCGATGTGGTGGGCGAGGGCCGCGATGTCCAGATCATGGGTGATGAGGACCAGCGATAGGTCGTCGCGTTCACGCAGCAACTGGGCGAGGAGTTCCAGGAGGCCGCGGCGGTTGATGGTGTCGAGGCCGGAGGTGATCTCGTCGCAGACAAGGACGCGAGGCCGGGCGAGCAGGGCTCGGGCGAGGGCGGCGCGCTGGAGTTCGCCGCCGGAGAGCTGATCGGGGCGCCTGTCGGCCAGTTCCTTCGGCAGGCCGAGGCGGGTCAGGGTGGTCAGGGCCTTCTGCCGTGCCGTGCCCTTGTCGGTGCCGCGCAGGCGTACCGCGGTGCGGGCGACCTGGTGCAGGACGGGACGGTGCTCGTCGAAGGCGGCGCGCGAGTCCTGGAAGACGTACTGCACGGCCGCCAGTTGTGCGCCGTCGCGGGTGCGCAGCGTGCGGGGCAGAGCGGTGCCGTCGAGGAGGATCTCCCCTTCGTGGTCCCGGTGGAGTCCGGCCAGGCAGCGGGCGAGCGTGGTCTTGCCGCTGCCCGAGCGGCCGACGACGGCCAGGCATGTGCCGGAGTACAGGGCGAGTTCGGGGACGCGCAGCACCGTGGTCGGGCGGCCGTGGGCGCCGCCATCGCGGTGGCGGGCGATGAGGTCGCGTATCCGCAGGACCGGTTCCCCGATTCCGGTTGAGAGCCCGAGAGGCGTGAACTCCCTTTGGGCGGTGAGCAGTTCGCGAGTCCACGGATGGCGTGGTGTGTTCCATAGGCGTTCGGCGGGGCCCGATTCCACGACCCTTCCGGCGCGCATGACCAGGACGTCGTCGGCGAGGGCGCGGACCACGTCGAGGTCGTGGCTGAGCAGCACGACGGCGATGCCCCGTGCGGCGACGGCCGCCAGTTGGTCGACGATGCGGCTCTTGATCAGGGCGTCCTGGCCGGTGGTCGGCTCGTCGGCGACGATGACGCGGGCGCCGAGCAGGAGCGCCTGGGCAAGGACGACGCGCTGCTGCTGGCCGCCGGAGAGCTGGTGCGGGTAGCGCCGCAGCAGGGCCTCGCCGTCCGGGAGCTGGGCTTCCGACAGGGCGCGGAGGACGCGTTCGCGGGCCGCTGCCCGGCGCCGGCCGCGGGGAAGGTGGCATACCTGGGAGCGGGCGATGTCGGTCAGGAGGGCGGAGACGCGGCGGGCGGGGTTGAGGACTGCCGCCGGGTGCTGGGGGATGTAGCCGACCAGGCCCCCGGCGGCCGGATGGACCTCGCCGCCGATCCGCGCGCCGGGCGGGTACTCACCGAGCAGGGCGAGGCCGGTGGTGGTCTTGCCGCTGCCGGAAGCGCCCACCAGGGCGGTGACCTTGCCGGGCCGGGCCTCGAGGTTCACGCCGTCGACGATCGCCCGGCCGTCGATCTCCACGCGAAGGTCGCGGATCGCTGCGACAGGCCGGGAGGCGGGGCCGACGGGCCCGGCGCCGGGGCCGAGGAACGCGGCAGGGCCTTCGGGACCGAGAGGCGCGGCGGGGTCTGTGGTGTCGTTCTCGTGGTTCACGGACGTGGCTCTCCTGCCCGGTTCCGGTTGATCCCGCTCCCCGCGCCCCGGCCCCGTGTGGGCCGTCGGCTGCCCGCGAGTGCGGCGTCGAAGAGGAGGTTGGTGCCCATCGTCAGGGCGACGATCAGTACGGCGGGGACGACCACGGCCCATGGCTGGACGAACAGACCGGTGCGGTTGCGGTCGACCATGACCGCCCAGTCACCGGCGTCCGGCGCGACCCCGACGCCGAGGAACGCGGCCGTGGCGACCAGGTACAGCACGCCGGTCAGCCGGGTGCCGGCGTCGGCGGCCAGGGTGCGCAGCATGGAGCGCCCGACGTAGCCGACGGCCAGGCGCCACCAGGTCTCGCCCTGCATGCGCAGCGCCTCGACCGCCGGGCGGGCGGCGGCCTCGGCGGCGGTGGCCCGCACGATACGGACCGCGTCGGGCACGTTGACCAGCGCGACCAGCAGGGCGAGGCCGACGGCGCCGGGGGAGAACACCGAGGCGACGAGCAGGATCAGCAGCAGCGACGGCACGGCGAGCAGCACGTCCAGGGGCCGGATCAGCAGCTCCTCCAGCCAGCGGCGGTGGGTGAGCGCGCAGACCAGGCCCAGCGGGAGGGCGACGAGATAGGACAGCGCGGTGGCGGCGAGCGCGGTCAGCACGACCGGACGCCCGCCGTGCAGCACCTGCCGCCACACGTCCCGCCCCACGAAATCGGTGCCGAGCCAGTGGCCGCCTCCGAGGGTGAAGGACGCGGTCCGCGGGCCCGGGGCGCCCGCGAACACCGGCCCGAGAAGGGCGAGCACGAGGGGTACGGAGACGACGGCGACGCCGAGTGCGAAGCGGCCCGTACGCCCTTTCGCCGCACGGCTGGGCGGCGGCATCCGGCGGATACCTGCGCCCGGGGTGCGCGACGGCCCCCGCGACGGCCCCCGCGGGGGACCCGCGACAGGAGGGAAGCTCACGCGGCCACCCCCGCCCGGGGCACCAGCCGATGGGTCACCAGGTCCGCGCCCAGGTTCAGGACGACGGTCAGGACGCCGAAGACGACGGCGAGGCCCTGGACGACGGGCACGTCCCGCTCGGCGACGGCGTTGAGCAGGACAGTCCCCAGGCCCGGGATCACATACAGGGCCTCCACGACGACGACGCCGCACAGCAGCCAGTCGATCGTGCGGGCCAACTGCTGGGCGGCGGGAGCGAGGGCGGCAGGCAGGGCGTGGGCGTAACGGACCTTGGCCCCGGACACGCCGTAGCGCCGGGCCTGCGCCACATATGGAGAGGCGAGCGCGTCGACCATGCCGGCGCGCACCAGCCGGGACAGCGAGCACACCGGCCGGGACAGCAGGACGAGCACGGGCAGTACGAGCGCGGCCGGGTGGCCGAGCAGGTCGGTGCCGTAGCCGACGGCGGTCGGCGGCAGCCAGTCCAGCCGGAGCGCGAGGACGGTCACCAGCAGCACTCCGAGGGCGAATTCGGGCACCGCGTACACCGCGAGCGTCACGGAGCTGACCAGCCGGTCGACCAGGCGGCCTTCGTACCGTGCGGCCAGCACCCCGAGGCCGAAGCCGGCCGGGACGAGCAGCGCCACGGTGATCGCGGCCAGCAGCAGGGTCGGCCCGAAGCCGTCGGCGAGGTACGTGCTGACCGGGCGGCCGGAGGTGAGCGAGGTCCCGAGGTCGCCGTGGAGCAAGCCCACGGCCCAGTCGGCCAGCCGCTCGTGGGCGGGCCGGTCCAGGTGGAGGGCCGCACGGATGGCCGCGATGCGTGCGGGGTCGGGCTGGTCGCCGGCCAGGGCGACCGCGGCATCGCCCGGCAGCGCCTCGGTGAGCGCGAAGACCAGCAGCACCACGGCCACGGTCTGCGCGACGCCGAGCAGCAGCCGCCGGGCGACGAAGGAGCGCAGTCCGCTCACGCGAGCCACACCCTGTCGAAGCGTGCCCAGTCGAGGGTGTTGGCGGGTGCCTTGGGTTCAACTCCCCTGACCTTGCGCGCGGTTCCGAGGATCCAGTCGGCGAAGCCCCAGACCAGGAAGCCACCTTCGGAGTACAGGCGGCGCTGCATGCGTTCGTAGATGGCGGCGCGCTCGGCCCTGTCCTTCGTGGACTGGGCCCGCTGGTAGAGCGCGTCGAAGTCCTTGTGGTGCCACTTGGTGGCGTTCGTGGTGGAGCCGGTGAGCAGCCGCTGGGAGATGTGGGCCTCGATGGGCATGGCACCGGAGCGGTAGGAGCACAGGGTGCCGCCGTTCAGGATGTCGCTCCAGTACGAGTCCTTGCTGCCCATCTTCACGTCGATCGTGACGCCCGCCTTCGCGGCCTGGTCGCGGAAGATGCCGGCGGACTCGGTGAACCCGGCGGCCACCGCCGAGGTGTAGAGGGTGACCTTCAGCTTCTCGGCGCCGGCCGCCTTCAGCAGGGCGCGGGCCCGGTCGAGGTCCCGCTCGCGTTGCGGGAGGCTGTCGGCGTAGTACTCGTAGCCCTTGCCGAACAGATCGTTGCCGATCACCCCCGCGCCCGACAGGGCGCCGTCGAGGAGTTCCTTGCGGTCGGCGATCAGGAAGAACGCCTGGCGCACCCGCTTGTCGTCGAAGGGGGGCCGGTCGGTCTTCATCGCGAACCCCTGCATGTCGCTGCCCCGGAGCCGGACGATGGTGATCTGCCCCTTGCCCTCGTGGGCGCGGGCGGTGGTGGGGTGGAGTTCGTGGGCGTACTCCACCTGTCCGCCCAGCAGTGCGTTGACCCGGGCGGACTCCTCGTTGGCGACGATGAACTCGAGCTCGTCGAGGTGCGGGGCGCCGTCCCAGTAGTCCCCATTGCGGCGGAAGACGGCCGACCGGCCGGGGGCGAAGGACACGAAGCGGAACGGGCCGGAGCCGATCGGCTTCGTGTCGAAGTCGGTGGCGTCCTGGGGCACGATGTACGCGCCGAACGCGGCCAGCACGTTGGGGAATTCGGCGGTGGGCCGCTTGAGGACGAACTCGATGCCCCGTTCGCCGGTCGCGTGGCTCGCGTCGAGGTCGATGGGTTCCAGGGACGCCTTGGCGCGGAACGCCTTCTTGGGATCGGTGATCCGGCGGTAGCTGTGGAGCACGTCCTTGGCGGTGACCGGCCGACCGTCGTGGAACGTGGCCCTGCGGAGGGTGATCTGCCACCGGTCCAGGGTCTTGTTCGCCTCCCACTTCTCGGCGAGGCGGGGCTGGGCGGACAGGTCGGGGCCGTAGTCGGCGAGTTTGTCGTAGAGGGCCTTCGCGCGGGCGACGTCGGCGAAGAGGTTGGCCAGGTGCGGGTCGAGGGTCTCGCTCGCACCGCCGCCGGCGAACGCGGCGCGTAGCCGTCCGCCACGCTGTGGGGTACCGGTGCTGCCGCCCCCTCCCGCGGTGTCGTCGGCGCCGCCGCATCCGGTGAGGGCGAAGGCGCCGAGTGATGCGGCGCCGGCGGCGAGGAAGCCGCGGCGGCGCAGGCCGGGGAAGTGGTGCTCGTCCACGTGATCGCCCACGGGGCGAAGGTGGCGGGCGGGTTCGTCATGCATGCGGGTGTCCTCGGGGTGTGGGAAGTGCCGGTGGGATACGGGGTGGGCGTCGGGTGTGGCCCTCAGGGCGTCGAGGGGGCCGGCTCGGTGACGCGGGCCACCAGGTGCAGCCGGTCGGCGTCGGTCGTACGGCCGGGGGAGTGGCCCTCGCGCCAGGGCGGCTCGGTGCGCGGACCTGGCCCGTCGTGCAGCTCCAGGACCTCGAAGCCATGGACGGCCAGGAGGTGGCGCAGCTCCTGCGGGAAGAGCAGCCGCCACGCGGAGCGCTGTTCCACGGGCGCGGATCCGTCGTCCGCGGTCCATACGCGGGTACGGCGCAGGAGCTGGGCCGTGCGGTCCACCGTGAGCGTGGTGGTGGACCGGTAGGCGGTGCCCTGCCAGGTGAACTCGCTGACCGTGGGCGCGTCGAGCAGGTCCGTACGGCCGAGGAAGCAGGCGCCGTTGCGCATCTCCGCGATGAGCAGCCCGCCCGGGACGAGGGCGCGTCGGCAGGACGACAGGAAGCCGTCGAGCTGGGCGTTGGTGTGGCAGTACAGCAGTGCGCTGTCCAGGCACACCACGGCGTCGGACACGCCCCGGCCCAGGTCGAACGCGTGCAGGTCGGCGCGGACGTACTCGGGTCCGGGGTGGTGCCCGCGGGCGTGTGCGAGCATCGCCTCGGAGAGGTCGGCGCCGGTCACCTCGCGGCCCGCGCCGTGGAGGTGGGCGGCGTCGCGGCCGGTGCCGCAGCCCAGGTCCAGGACGCGCGGTCCGGCGCCGTGCCGGCGCAGGCAGTCCTCCGTCCAGCGGCCGGCCAGCCGCTGGGGGTCGGGAAACCTGGCCTCGTACAGCTCGGGGTTGTCGGTGAGCAGATTGTGCGCGTCCGCGCCTGCCGTGGTGGTCGTCATGTCGTCTCCCTCGTCACACCGCGTCCGGTGTGGCCGGACGCCGCGTTCGGTGTGGCGGGTTTCGGCGTCGTCGGCAGTGAGCCCAGCCGGTGCAGCCAGGCCACGCCGAGTGCGGAGGCGAGCCCGAACAGCGCGCAGCACGCCCAGGGCAGCCAGTCGGCGTCGCCCCGCTCGCCGGCGTCCATGGCCCAGCCGACGACGGTGTTGCCGAGGGCGGCGGCGATGCCCGAGACCACGTAGAAGATGCCGAAGTAGGTGCCGGTCAGTTCGGGTCGGCCGAAGCCGGGGACGAGCTCCATCACGAATGGCTGGGCGACCATCACCCCGAGGTAGAGCAGCAGGGCGCCGATCAGCACGGGCAGGGCGCGCAGTACCGCGTCGGCGGTGCCGTCCGGGCCGCCGGAGCCGCCCGCGGCCAGCGCGGGCGGCACGAACGCCAGCGCCATCAGACCGAGCCCCGCGGCGATCCAGCGCGCCCGGTCACCGCTCGCCTTCAGGGCGCTGGTGATGCGCAGTTGGAGTGCGAGGTTGGCGAGGGTGCCGACGAGGAAGACGAGCCCGGCGGCGCCGTCCCAGCCGGTGGCCCGGCGTGCTCCGTCGGGCAGCAGCAGATAGAGCTGGTTCTCCAGGGTGAACATGCCGACCATGGCGAGCGCGAACGCCAGGAAGGCGCGGTGGCCGAGCACCTCGCGCCAGTCCGCGAGCACCGTGCCCCTGCTCGGCTCCACCTCGCGCGCGGGCAGCACCAGAGCCTGCGCCACGGTGAGGACCGCGAAGATCCCGGCGGCAGTGAGGGCCGAGGTGCGGAAGTCCACCAGGAGCAGCGCGCTGCCGAGCAGCGGACCGATCAACGCGCCCGTTGTGGCATAGACGTTGAACAGGGCGAACGCCTCGGCCTTGCGCTCTCCCGCCTCCTGCGCGATGTAGGCGCGCACGGCCGGGTTGAACAGCGCCCCGGCGAACCCGCTGAGCACGGACGCGGCGATCAGGACGGAGAGGCTGTCGCCGAGCGCGAACAGCCCGAAGCCGACCGTGCGCAGGGCGCATCCGGCGATGATGACACCGCGTGCGCCGAGCCGGTCAGCGGCCGAGCCGCCGATGATGAACAGGCCCTGCTGGCTCAGGTTGCGCACGCCGAGGACGATGCCGACGACGGCGGCCGACATACCCAGGTTCTCGCCGAGGTGGGTGGCGAGATAGGGGATGAGCAGGTAGAAGCCGGTATTGACGCCGAGCTGGTTGACCAGCAGCAGTTGGATCGCGAGCGGGAAGCGGCGCATTTCATGCCACGTCTGCACGGCTCACCTCCCGGGGCTGGACTCCCAGTCCGGGAAGGGTGCTCGCGCGTATGAAGCCGTCGGCGCCGCCGATGCCCGACCACGGGTCGTGGGCCAGCAGCAGGTGTCCGTCGAGGTCGGCCCAGCGGGCGCGGTCGGCGAGGTGGACGGCGGGCGCCAGGCCGAGGCTGCTGGCGGTCAGACAGCCGAGCATCAGCGCGGTGCCGCTGCCCTCGATCGCCTCGGCGATGCGCAGGGCGGCGTGCACCCCGCCGCACTTGGCGAGCTTGACGTTGACGCCCTGGACGCGCCCGGCCAGACGGCGTACGTCCTCCAGGTCCACGGCGTCCTCGTCGGCGATGACCGGTACGGGTGAGCGCTCGGCGAGGGCCCCCAGCGTGTCCGGGTGGCCGGGCACGAGGGGCTGTTCGACGGCCTCCAGGCCGAGTTCGGCGAACCGCGGCAGCAGCGCCATGGCCTGCGCCACGGTCCAGGCGCCGTTGGGGTCGAGGAGCAGCCGGACGCCGGGTGCCGCGTCGCGGATGACGCGTACGCGTTCCACATCGTCCTCGGGATCGGGAGTTCCCGCCTTGACCTTGAGGACCTGGAAGCCGCGTGCGGCCAGGCGGCGGGCCTCGGCCGCGGCACGGCTCGGCGAGGTGATGCCGATGGTGCGGGCGGTGGCGGCGACGGGAGGTTCCGGGGTGCCGAGGAGGCGGTGCACGGGAGTGCCCGCGCGCTTGCCGACGAGGTCGAGGAGGGCCGCGTCCAGGGCGGCGGCCACGGCCGGGGGAGTGTTCGCACCGGCCAACTCGCCCGCCCGCAGGGCCTCCAGGGCGCTCTCGGGGTCGCGATGGCGGACGAGATCCGTGCCGACGGCCGCGAGGAGGCGTCGCAGGGTGGCGGCGTCGAGACCGTAGTAGACGCTGGTGACGGCCTCGCCGTGGCCGCTGACCCCGTCGTGTTCGATGCTCAGCCATACCGCGTCGCGGGCGGCCATCGTCGAGCGGGAGATGCGCAGCGGCTCGGTGAGTCGCAGATGGACGGTGCGCTGACTGACCTTCATCGGCTTTCTTCCAGGTGGTGGGCGGGGACGGCCCCCAGTGGGGCGGGCCCCAGCAGATCGGCCCGCAAGGGGTCGGTGACCCTCGTACATCGGGTCCAGCCGGTGGCCTCGGCCGCGCCGGGGTGCGGGATCTCCACGGGCCGGGTGGCAGCCGTGGCCGGGTCGAGGCCGTGGGCGGTGGCGAAGTCGTCGTCGTAGACGCTGCCGAGGTAGCGGTGCGGGCCGTCGGGGAAGACGGTGGCGACGACCGCTCCGGGGTGGACGCGGGCGGCCCAGGCGGCGACCAGCGCGACCGCGCCGGTGCTCCAGCCGCCGCTGACGAAGCTCCCCCGGGCGAGCCTGCGGCAGCTATCCACGGCCTCTGCCGGGCCGACCCAGTGGACCTCGTCGAAGGCGTCGTAGGCGACGTTGCGTGGGTGGATGCTGCTGCCCAGGCCGCGCATCAGCCGGGGCCGCGCGGGCTGGCCGAAGATCGTGGAGCCGGTGGCGTCGACGCCGATCAGCCGTAGCGCGGGCCAGTGCCGCCGCAGCGGACCGATGATCCCCGCGCTGTGGCCGCCGGTGCCCACGCTGCACACCAGGATGTCCAGGTGGTCGAGCTGGGCGGCGAGTTCGGCGGCCAGTGAGGCGTAACCGGCGGTGTTGTCGGGGTTGTTGTACTGGTCGGGCCAGTACGCGCCGGGCAGTTCGGCGAGCAGCTCCCGCAGTCGGGCGAGACGGGCGGCCTGCCAGCCGCCCCTCTCCGCCGGACGGTCCACCAGCTCCAGCCGCACTCCGTGGGCGCGCAGCAACTGCCGCATGGACGGCTCCAGTTCGCTGTCGCCGACCAGCACGACGGGGTGGCCGAGGGCCTGCCCTGCGAAGGCGAGCCCGATGCCGAGGGTGCCGGAGGTGGACTCCACCACCGGTGCGCCGGGCCGCAGTTCCCCCCGCTCGCGGGCGCCCAGCAGCATCGACACGGCGGCCCGCGCCTTCATGCCGCCCGCCGCGAGCCCTTCGAGCTTGGCCCAGAAGCCGGGTTGCGGCCCCGGCAGATCGGAGGCGACGCGGACCACGGGGGTGCGGCCGAGCAGGGCGAGCAGTTCCCGGCGGGCGGTGGGACGGACGGCTGTCGTGGTCATCGGGCACCTCCGGGGCGGTCGGCGCGGTAGTGGTGGACGGTGCCGGGGCCGCCGTCCAGCCAGAAGAACGGGTACGGTTCGGCGCACACCGCGCTCACCCCGCGTCCCAGGAGCCGGGGCAGTACGGCGCTGCCGGTCTGCGCGAACAGCACCAGCCGCTTGCCGTGCCGCAGCGCGTGCTCCCGCAGTGGCTCGAAGGTCCCGTTGCCCAGGGTCATCCCGGAGACGAGCAGGGCGTCGCAGCGGGCGGCCGCGGCGAGCGCGTTGGTGACGACCGGCTCGTCCCACTCCGTCACCCCGCCCTTGAGGTCACACGGCGCATAGCCGATTCCGTGCGAACGAAGCTGCTCCAGAAGGGAGTTGACGACGCCGACCACGAGCACCGTCGCCCCCGGCGGCAGGTCGAGCAACTCGACGACGGCCCGCGCCCGCGCCCGGGACTTCTCCAGCGACGTCCCGGCGGGGAGCGCGACCGGACGGGCCCCGTGCTCCGGAGTGTGCGGAGTGATGTGCATCAGGTAGGCGTCGAGCGCGGCCACGCGCACCGGGAGCAGCGGATGGTCCAAGAGCTCGGCCACATCGGCGCCGACACACTCCTCCACGGCGCTGTCGGACAGGGCGCCGGGCTCGACCGCGCACGACCCGACGGCCCCGGCGAGCCGCAGGCTGAGCACCTCGTTGCGGTAGCCGGTGCCGCGCCCGTCGTGCCGTACGGCCTGCCGCGTGGTGAAGGCCACGGCGATCCGCCGAGTGCGTGGGTCGGGCCCGAGTTCGCCGGCCCGGACACGTGTCACGAGATCGTCGTACGTCCGCGCGCGGGCCGCGGAAGGGACCCGGGCGGAGTCGACGGCGGATATGCCGGAGGGGTCGGATATGCCGGAGGTGTCGGAGGTGGCGGCGGTCATCGGATCACCAGTCCGGATCGCACCTCGGCGAGCAGCGCCTCGACCCGGTCCCGGGCTCCGGCCCCCTCCCGGTCCCCGGCCATCACATGCCCGAGGTACTCGTTGTTGCTGCCCGCCGCCTTCACCTGCCTGCCGGGCTCCGCGAGTTGCACCTCCAGCACGCCGGGAGCATCCCGCAGCCCCGCGCCGTCCAGCGAGGCGAGTGTGCCCGTGCGCTCCGGCACGAGGAATCCGATGGCGGCGCTGCGCAGCCCGGTGTCCGTGCGCCGTAGATCGGGGGCGCGCCCCAGGGCCACGTCCACGCAGGCGGCGGCGAGGTCGGTGCCGGTGACGTGGCGGACGAGTTCGGTGATGCGGTTCCCGGCGGGGCGCGGGTTGACCTCGACCACGCGCGGCCCGGCGGAGGTGAGCTTGATCTCGGTGTGCGCCACCACACCGTCGGTCAGCCCGAGCGCCTTGAGCGCACCCACCGCGGTCTGCTCGGCCGCCGCCGTGTCGACGGCCGTCAGCGCGGCGGGGAACATATGCCCGGTCTCGATGAACGCGGGCGCCCCGCCGACGCTCTTGTCGGTCACGCCCACCACATGGACCGCGCCCCCGTACGAGACCGTCTCGACACTCACCTCGGGGCCGTCCAGCAGCTCTTCGAGCAGGACCGCGGGCGTGCGTCGCTGGCCGCGCGCGTTGACCGGAAAGTCGGCCAACGCCGCGAAAGCGGAGGCGAGTTGGGACTCATCGTCCACGCGCCGTACGTACATGCCCGCACACAGGTCGACGGGCTTTACGACCAGCGGGTAGCCGATCTCCCCCGCGGCCCGGGCGATGTCGGCCCACTCCTCGTGCACGGCGAAGCGGGGCCCGGGCACTCCGGCCTCAGCGAGGACGCGGCGCGTGGCGTCCTTGCGGCAGGCGTTCTGGACCGCCTCGGGGGCCGGGCCGGGCAGGCCGAGGTGCCCGGCTATCCGCGCGACCGTCGGCAGGTAGTAGTCGCAGGACGTGATCGCCCCGTCGAAGCCGAACACCGCGTGCAGCCGCTCGACCTCCGGCAGCAGCGCCTCGGTGTCATTGGTGTCGGCAGTGATCACGTTGCGCGCCCCGAGCAGCGGGTGCGCCGTGCCCTCGGGGGCGGAGCGCAGGTAGTGGTGCAGGTCGCGGGTGAGGAAGGTGAACTCGTGCCCGCTCTCGCGTATCGCCCGTGGCAGCAGTCTGCTCATCGATCCGACCCAGCTCTCTACCACCAACAGATGAGCCACGGCTCCCCTTTTCCATTCGTGTGGGATAACGTGGCGAACACGGTATCGATAATCGTTTTCATTGTCATCTGACTCCGTGTGCACCGAGGAAGAAATCGTTGTGACCTCACCCACGCACCGCACGGCCCCGCTGTGTGCCCTGGCGGCCATCGCCGCGACCCTCGCCCCCGCCGCGCCCGCCCAGTCCGCCGCCCGTGTCCCCGCCGCCGGTTCGGTATCCGCACTCCGCTTCGGCGCCTGCCCCGCATCCGTACCCGAGCCGCCCGAACCGGAGCGCGTCGAATGCGGGCGGCTGGGCGTGCCGCTGGACTGGAACCGCCCCCGCGGACCACGCATCGAGATCGCCGTCTCGCGCGTCCGGGCCTCGGGGGCACCCGCCGAGCGGCGCGGCATCCTGCTGGTCAACCCCGGTGGGCCGGGCGGCTCCGGGCTCCCCTACGCGGTCACCAAGCGGGCCAAACTCCCGGTGAGCGTGCGCCGTTCGTACGACGTCATCGGCTTCGACCCGCGCGGCGTCGGGCAGAGCGCCCCCGTCGACTGCGGCCCGATGGGCGGTCTCTTCGCCGCCCCGGGCGCGGACCCCGTGCCCGTCGGCCCGACGGCCGAGCGGGCCCACCTGGTGTCACTGCGCAACCTGGCCGACGACTGCGCGGCGGGCGCCGGGGACGTATCGCGGTACCTGTCGACGGAACAGACCGCCCGGGACATGGACGCGATACGCGCCGCGCTCGGCGAACGGCGGACGAACTTCCTCGGCGTCTCCTACGGCACCTACCTCGGCGCGGCCTACGCCGCCGCCTTCCCGCACCGCACGGGCCGGATGGTCCTGGACAGCGTCGTAGGGCCCTGGAGCTGGTACCGATTCGACGTGATCCAGAGCCGGGCACTGCTGCGCCGGCGTGACACCTTCTTCGCCTGGACCGCCGCCCACGCGGACCGCTTCCGCCTGGGCGACAGCGCGGCGGCCGTACGCCGGGCCTACCTGCGCGTACGCGACGGACTCACCGCCGGTCCCGTGGACGGCTTCGGCCCCGCGGAGTTCGACCGGGCCGTGTACCGCGCCCTCGGCCGCACCGAACGCTGGGCGGGCCTCGCCGACGGCCTGCGAACCCACCTGCGCGACGGCAGCCCCGACGGACTCCGTCCCGCCAAGGACTTCGCCGACCCGGACTCACGCAACTACGAAGCCGCCAACCGCATCGTCAAGTGCGCCGACGGCCCCGGCCCCACGCCCCGGCGGATCGTGACGGACATCCGCCGCACCCGACGCCTCGACCCCCAGCCGGTCCTCACCGGCATGGAGGCGACCACCTGCGCCTACTGGCACCACCATCCCGCCCGCCACACCCCGCTCGGCAGCCCCGACGCGCCGCCCGTTCTCCTGGTGGCCTCCGCCCACGACCCCGTCACGCCCATCGAGGGCGCGCGCCAACTGCGCCGTCTGCTTCCCGGCTCGCGCCTGGTAACGCTCGACAACGACTACTCGCACGGGGTGTTCGCCAGCCGGGGCAATGCCTGTGTGGACGACGCCACGGCCGCCTACCTCGTCGACGGGACTGTGCCGACGGCGGATGTGCGCTGTGCGGGGCCCGGCCTGCCCGGACCGCCGCCCGCCGAGAGCAGGTCCACGCCTCGATGACGCCTCGGGCGTCATCGGTGCGTTGCGGTGCCCGACAGATCCGGGCCATCACCCCAGCCGGAGCAGGCGCGTCTGCTCACCACCGGTGGCCGGGACCGCTGCGAGGCGCCCCGCTCCGCTCGGCCCCTTTCTGCTGCTCGGCACTCTGGTGTCGGCCGCGATCAGCGCCTTCGTACCGGCGTGGGTCTTCACTCGGGTGCTTCCGCGCAACCCGGCGCTCGCCGTGCCGGTCGCGGGGGTGGCCGGAGCGGTGCTGCCGGGATGTGAGTGCGTGTCGGTCCCGGTGGCGGGCAGCCTGATGCGACGGGGGGTGACCCCGGCGGCGGCCCTGGCCTTCCTGCTGCCGGCGCCCGCCCGGGCGACTGCGCCGGTCGACCTCCCGTGCCCCGCGCACCGCCTCCCACCAGGCGGATGGGTTTTTCGGCAGGCGCAGCGTCATTCCTCTCGCATCGGCGCCCAACCGCCCACCGGTGCAGTTCTGCGCCGCGGCGGTGCACGGTCCGCTCAGCTCTGGGCGCCGGTGTTCGCCCTCTTGCGCAGGTAGGCCCGCCAGGTCATGGCCCAGCGCGCGGGGTCCTCCATCGCGTCGTGATCGAGGCGGTGTACCGCCTGGTTGTGAGGCGCGGTCTTGACGATCTCGGGGTCGGAGTATGCCTCGTCGGAGATCTGGGCAAGGACCGCGATCCAGGTGTCGAGTGCTTCCTTGCCGTACATCTCGCCGGCTTCGGGTGTGAACGGTTCTGGGACGAGCCATGGTTCGTGGCTGGTCCACATGGCGTCCACCCCGAAGTCCGTCATGCGGTTCTGCACGTCGTGGACGCCGACGCCGGTTTCCTCCTTCATCTGAGCCAGGCTGTAGCGCGTCATTTCCAGGCGCGGGCTGGTCGCGTCGGGGTGCGAACGGGTGACGCCGCGGATGGCGAGCAGGCCCCGCTCCATGTAGTTGTTGGCGAGGACGGAGATGTCGGAGGCCTCGGCAACACCCTCCGCTCCCATGGCGCGGATCCAGGCGTAGGCCTTCAGCACCACGGGCACGTTGCCCCAGAACTCGCGGATCTTGCCGCAGCTCTCCGGCCGGTCGTGATCGAGGTAGTACCGGTCGCCGTCGTGGGCGACAACCGGAGTCGGCACGAAGGGCGCCAGTTCCGCCGAGCAGCCGTAGGCGCCGACAGCCGGTCCCCCCACCCCGCTCTTGGGAGCGCCGAAGGTCTTGTGGAGCATGAACATGCAGGCGTCGAAGCCGATCTCGCGGGCACGGATCTTGCTCATCATGCCGTTGAAGTTGGCGCTGTCGTAGAAGCACAGGCCACCCGCTTCGTGCACCACCCGCACCCACTCGCGCATCTCCGGGTTGTACACACCCATGTCGTCCGGGTTGTTGACCATGAGAGCGGCCGTACGGTCGGACACCGCGGCCTTCAGAGCGTCCAGCGAGGGGTAACCGTTCTCGTCGAGCATCAGGGTGATGACCTTGAAGCCCGCGGCGGCGGCGGTCGCGGCGCTCGAAGGGTGGGTCTGGATCGTGGTGATGATCTCGTCGCGCTGCTCCGGTTCGCCGCGGGACGCGTGGTAGGCACGTGTCACGGCGCAACTGGTGTACGCGGCGTCGGCGCCGCCACCGGCCTGGAAGATGAACTGGTCCATGCCGGACAGCTCGCGCAGAATGGCGTCGAACCTGTGCACGATCTCGAGAGTTCCCTGCAAGGTGTCGTCGTCCTGGTAGGGATGTGCCTCAGTGACCTCGGGGCGCCATGCGATCGCCTCGTTCACCTGCGGGTTGTACTTCATCGTACAAGTGCCGAAGAGGCTGACGCCCATCATGCCCAGAGTCTGCTGCGACAGCCGCAGGTAGTGGTAGAGCACCTCCGGCTCCGATACCTCGGGCAGTGACGGTCTGTCATGTCGTCGCAGCGCGACGGGGATCAGGTCGGCGGCGTCCCCCACCTCGGCTTGCACCGCCTCCTCGGCTTCAGGTACGGCGAGGCCGCGGCGGCCGGGATAGCCCATCTCCAGGATGACCGGCTCGTTCCACACCGGGGCGTGGTATTCGCGAAGCTTGGCGCTCATCGTGCTACTACCTCCGAGAGTGCGTCGGCAAGACGCAGTAGGTCGGCTTGGGTGTGTACTTCGGTGACGCAGAAGAGGGCACTCTGCCCGAGCTCGGGGAAGTCGCGCGACAGGTCCTTGCCCCCGAATATGCCGTGTGCGCGCAGTGCCTTGTTGATGTCCGCGACGCTGCGCCCCGTGCCGCTGAAGTCCACGACGAACTCCTTGAAGAAGCCCGACGGGAAGGCCACCCGTACGCCTTCGATGGAGGCGATGCGCCGCGCGGCGTAGTGGGCGCGCTGTAGGATCAACTCGCCCACGTCCTTGAAGCCCTCGGGGCCCATCAGCGCCATGTAGACGGCGTTGGCGATGGCCCACATGTAGACCGAGTGACCGGTCCAGTCCTTGCCCTTCTCGCGCAGACCGTAGGAGCTCTGCTCGAAGAGGCTGAGGCCGAAGCCGTATTCGCCTTCCTTCGTTGTGTCCGTGATGCTGATGAACAAGGTCGGGTACTGGCGGGCGTAGCGTTCCTCGTCGCGCGAGGCGATGAAGCCGCCCACTCCACCGCCCGTGTTCATGTGCACGCCGAGCGGCTGGGTGGTGCCGATGACGATGTCGGCCCCGTAGTCGATGGGCGCAGCCAGCACGCCGAGGGAGATGGGATCGACGCCGACGATCGTCTCGGCCCCGGCGGCATGGGCGATGGCGGCGATCTCAGCCCCCTGGTGCTCGATCACGCCGAGGTAGGAGGGGGTCTCGAAGTAGACCGCGGCCGTCCTCTCGCCGACGACCTTACGCAGGTCGTCGAGGTCCATCAGACCCGTCTCGGGGTCGAATTCGACGAGGCGGACCGTGAGGTGGCTCGGCATCTCGATCGGTTCGCAGTAGTTACGGATGACGGAGAGCCGTTCCGGGTCGATCGCCCGGACCACCGCAACCTCGTCCCGCCCGGTGATGCGTGAGGCCATCCGAATCGCGTGCCCCGCCGCGACTCCCCAGCTACGGACCGGCATGCCGACCAGGTCCATCTTGAGGAGTTCACCGAGCTGACTACAGAACTCGAACCAGGCCTGGTTGCGTCCGTGATCGGAACTCGGCTCGCCGAACACCGAGGTGAGCCACTCATTGCGGCGCACCACCTCGTCGACGGCCGCCGGCACATGGTGCTGCCAGCAGCCGGCGCCGAGGAAATTCAGATACTGCTCGGTGGTCTGGTTCTTCGACAGCGTCTCGATGAGGTGACGTCGAAGCTCACTCTCGGACAGCGCGGGGGGAAGATCGAGCGGACGCGAGAGACGGTGCTCGGTCGGCACCTGGCTGAACAGTTCCGCCACGGAACCGACGCCGATCGCGTCCAGCATTTCCTGCTTGATCGCCGGCACGGAATTGGCCATGTACCTGTGTGCTACATGTTCTTTCATTGGATTCTCCTTGTATGGATAACCATTGGGCTTCCGGCTCTGCCCTGCGCCGGATCGGCCGGTTGGGGTCAGGCGCTCACCTTGTAGAAAACGCTGCGGTCCGGGCCGGTGTGGAGCCGCATGTAGCCGGCAAGTAGCGCGTCGACCTCGGCGTCGCCGGTATCGACGCGCAGACTTGCCGCCTCAAGAGCGACGAGCTTGTCCAGCGGGGTGACCACGATGATGCCCTCGCGGCCGACCTTCCGGATGACCTTGGCGCTGATCTGCTGGTTGCCGCGCCCGAACAGGTAGCCCTGGCCGCCCAACACGCCCACGACGACGCGGGTCTCGCGCCCCTCCATGAGGTCGAGCAGCGCCCGCTCGTCGAGGTCGGATCCTATGAGCGCACCGTCCAGCACGGCGTCGACGCCGAGCAGCGTGGAGGGCAGGCCGAGCGACTTCATGACGCGTCGCATGGTGGTGCCGGGCCCCACGATGTAGAGGACCCCCTCCCGCATCCGTGCCGCGACGCGCCGGCAAGCCGCTTCCAGCGCCGCGTTGTCGTCCGCTCGGGATCCCGCTTTGGCGTTCTGCGCGAGATGGCGCTCGTAGGGACTGCGGGCGTAGCCGTATAGGCGTGCCGAGAGCCGGTCCTCGCGGAAGGCGGTCTCGTCGAGGTCCATGACCTCAGCGTCTCGTAGTCGGGCCGTAGGACTGCCGTCGAGGAACAGAGCCGCGAGGCCGCCTGCGCTTTCGGGGTTCGCGCCGAACACCGCCGAGTGCATCTTCACCCCCGCCGGGATGCCGAGCACAGGCACGCGGTCGCCAACCGCGCTCAGAATGTCACGCGCCGTGCCGTCGCCGCCTGCGAACAGGAGAAGGTCGACCGCCGAGAGTGCCATCGCCGCAGCGGCCGCCTTGGTGTCCGCAGGCCCGCTGGCACCCGGCTCTGTCCGGTGCACGACGACAGGGTCCAGTCCGGCGGCCAGAGCGCTGTGTTCGCCCAGGTCACCGGAGGCCGTCAGGAGGCGGAACGGCGTCTTCGAGGCGGTGAGACGAGCGAGCGCGCGGACAGTTCGTTCGCCCGACAGAGGACGCGCGCCCCGCCGCTTCGCCTCTTCCAGGATGTCCGGTCCGTCGGTCCCCTTGAGGCCCACGCTGCCGCCCATGCCCGCGAGCGGATTGACGATCAGGCCCAGTTTCCTGCCCGTCCGCCGCCCCGCGACCTCGCCGGCGAGGGGACGATCCGGTTCCGCCGTCGCTGCCCCGGCAGCACCGAGCGTCGCATCATCTCGGTCCGGGTTATCCGACATAGGGCTGAACTCCTACTTGTAGATCAAAAGGGTTTTCTCAAAGCGGCGGAGTATCACCGCAAGGACTCAGGGCGGCTGAATCGTTGCTTGCGGTGTGACTATGCGCATGTGGTCGGGACGTTTCCAGCAGGGGCGGCTCAGGCCCGCCGCACGTCAACGACGGGCCGGCTGCGCTGGGACGCTGATCCGTTGGGTTCAGCCAAGCACCCCTCAGCGGCAAAGAGAAACAAAACTTCGGCCGCATCTACGCCGTGTAGTTGTTAATAGGCTTCTCACGCAGCCTGTGAATCGTTCCATTACCGGCTCGCATGACAGGAGCCGTGCGCGACGGGTCGACTGAGCGGGTGCTCAGAACTCCTCGGGCCTACCAGTTGCCGTCTCGATGCGTGACACCAGGTCACTTTCCCGATCCCGTACCTCGACCGCTGTGGCGCGGAACGCGTCGATCAGGGGTGTCGCAGGCCCGCGCCATGCCAGAACCAATTCGGATCCGGCGACATCGGTGATGGGTCGGTACACGATCGATGGACGAGGGGCGAATCGGGACATGCTGATCGCGGTGACCGTGATCGCTTCTCCGGACGTGACTTTCTCCAGCTCTCCCTCCATCGAGCCGACCATGGGCCCGATCCGAGGAAGCAACTGTTCATCCAGTCCGGTGTCGCGCAGCGTCCAAAATCTCGACCATGCCCTGTCGTCGGTACGTGGCGCGAGAATCCGCTCACCGACAAGATCGTTCAGGGTCACGGCTCGAGCGGCTGCCAGCGGATGACTCTGGTCGACGCCAATAGCGCGGGGTTCGACGAACATTGGCTCGACGTGGAGGTCGGGGCATTCGATCGGCGTCCGCACAAATGCGATGTCGGTGGTGTTCGAGCACAGGCCACAAGACGGGTCGCCCCATTGGAACGTCTCCAGCTCGATCGCGACATCAGGATGGCTCGCACGAAAGGCGCGGAGGATCGGCGAATCGAGTTCGAGCAGTGAGGACACGCTGAAACCGATGCGGAGCGGTGCCTCGATTCTGTCGCGGGTGGCACGGGCGGCCAGTGCGCCCTCTTCCAGGGCGTTGAGTGCCGTGCGAACGCTGCTGAGGAACAGTTCCCCGGCTTCGGTCAGGGCGACCGAGCGGGTGGTGCGCATCAGGAGCGGGACCCCGACCTGCTCTTCCAGCTCGGCGACGCTGCGGCTGAGTCCCTGCTGCGAAATGTGAAGGATCGCGGCCGCGCGCGTGAAGTGCAGCTCTTCGGCGAGGGTCGCGAAATGACACAGTCGGCGCGTGTTGACGTCCACATCACCAAAGGTAGGGCGTGTACAAGTGTTCGGTAACCAGGCGCCGGCCAGCGCGACGTTCAAACGTGAGACGCTCCAGGGCCGCAAGCAGTGGTCCAGCGGGCGCGAGGTCCCCCTCGACGCGTTCCGCCGGCTGCACTGCTGCAATCGCTGTCACTCCCGCCTGAGGCAACGCAGGAAGTGCTGGGGGAGCAGCTCGTCAGTACTGGTAGAACCCCTGCCCGGACTTGCGGCCCAGTTGGCCCGCCTCGACCATGCGCTGAAGTACCGGAGGCGGGAAGTAGAGGGGTTCCTTGAACTCGTCGTACATGGCCTTTGCGGCGGCCCGCACTGTGTCCAGGCCCACCAGGTCGGCCAGCCGCAGGGGACCCATGGGGTGTGCGCATCCCATCTGCATGCCGGTGTCGATGTCCTTGGCGCCGGCGAAGCCCGACTCCAGCATGCGGATCGCGGACAGCAGGTAGGGGATCAGCAGTGCGTTGACCACGAAGCCGGCGCGGTCCCCGGCGGTGATGGCCTGCTTCCCGAGCGCCTCGACCGCGAACCGCTCGGCCCGCTCCCGGGTCCGTGCCGCGGTGAGCAGCGAGGGCACCAGGCCCCTCGTGCTCCGCTACGGCCTCGACCACCAGCTCACGGTCGGCGAACTCGTCCAGGTCGGTGGTGAAACGGAGTCGTGCGAGGGCGTGGCCGGCCGACTCCGCGTCGACTTTGCCGGTCGTCACAGCACGGCTCAGCGACTCGCGGACCCGGACTCTGCCGCGTTCGACGCCCGCCCGGTCCGCGTCGGCCACCACCACGTCGAGGCCCGCGCGGGCACACACCTCGGCGATGCCCGCCCCCATCAGGCCACAGCCGACGACTCCGATCCGCTGTGGGTCGGTCATGGTTCCGCCTCTCTTCGTACGTGGCTCTCGGTGTTCTCCTCGGGGCGCTTCCCGGTCAGCCACGGATCCGGCGCTCCTGATCGGACCACTCCTTGGCCCGCAGCTCGAACTTCTGAATCTTGCCGGTGGCGGTCTTGGGCAGTTCGGTGACGAACTCCACGATGGCTGGGGCCTTGTAGCGGGCGATCAGCGTACGGACGTGCGCGATCAGGCTGTCGCCGTCAAGGGCGGCGCCGTCCTTGAGGATGACGAATGCCTTGGGGCGTTCACCCCATCGCTCGTCCGGGACGCCGACGACCGCCGCCTCCTGGACCTCGCGGTGGGAGAGCAGCGCCTGCTCGACCTCTATGGTCGAGATGTTCTCCCCGCCCGAGACGATGACGTCCTTGGCACGGTCGGTCAGTTCGATGTAGCCGTCGTCGTGCCAGACGCCCAGATCGCCGGAGTGGAACCAGCCGCCCGTGAACGCCTCCGCGGTGGCCTCGGGATCGTCCAGGTAGCCCTTCATCACCGTGTTGCCGCGCATCGCGATCTCGCCGACCGTTCGCCCGTCTCTCGGTACGTCCTTCATATCAGTGCCGACGACCCGCACCGGATCGGCCTGGAACATGGCCACACCCTGGCGGGCCAGCAGTCGGGCGCGCTCGTCCGGGGTGAGGTCGCGCCAGGCGTCCTTCCGCTCGCAGACCGTGTAGGGGCCGTAAGTCTCGGTGAGTCCGTAGACGTGGACGATGGAGGCGCCCAGCTCCTCCATATGTCCGATGATGGCGGGGCTCGGTGCCGCTCCCGCCGTCGTCACGACCAGCGGCTTGGAGAGAGGCTTTGCCGCGGGGGAGTTCGCCAGCATGGCCAGAACCGTCGGCGCCCCGTTGAGATGGGTGACGCCCTCGCTCTCGAGCAGATGCCAGATGTTCTCCGGATCCACGGTGCGCAGACAGACGTGCGTGCCGCCGACCGCGGTGACGGCCCAGGCTGTGCACCATCCGTTGCAGTGGAACATCGGCAGGGTCCACAGGTAGACGCTGTCAGGGGTGTGCCGTGAGTGGATCACCTCGCCGAGGGCATTGAGGTACGCGCCCCGGTGGCTGTACATCACCCCTTTGGGCCGTCCGGTGGTGCCGGAGGTGTAGTTGACCGAGATGGTGTCGAGTTCGTCGTCCACGGTCCATGCCGCGTACGGGGCATCGTCACCGCGGCTCAGCAACTGCTCGTAGTCGGGTCCGGACAACAGCGGACGGGCACCGGCGCCCAGGCCCGTGCCGGTGAGATCCACGAGGGAGACGATTTCGCGAACGGAGGCCAGCCGGTCTGCGATCGGCAGGACCATCTCCTGTAGTCCCGTGTCCACCACGAGGAGCTTCGCGCCGGAATGGTCGCAGATGTATCGCACCTCCTCCGATGACAGGCGAGTGTTGACGGCGACCAGGGAGGCTCCGGCCAGCGGCACCGCGAAATGCGCGATCAGCAGCTCGGGCGTGTTCGGACACAGGTAGGCCACCCGGTCGCCCGCTTCCACGCCGGACGCGCGCAGTGCGCCGGCGAGCCGCATGGTGTGGTCGGCGAACTCGGCATAACTCAGGCTGCGGTCCCCGTAGCGGATCGCGGTCTTGTCCGGATGGACGGCGGCAGCGCGCTCGAGATAGGCCAGCGGGGTGAGCGGGGTGATGTATGGCGGCTGGGTCATCACTGCCTCCGGAAGGCGAGTGGGCTGCGGCGTAGGGCGCGGGACGGACAGGCCGCCCACCCGGTTCGGGGGAAAAAGAACAGCGCGCCACGAGATGCCGGCAGCGGAGATCGACGTGGAATGGTGGGTACCGATGGCTGAACGGGGTGACACCAGGATGCGGGACCGGTGCCAGTCCTCGTTAGTGGCAGGATCACAAATGCGGTTGTGGCTGACTCACAAACCGTGGGTCCGGCCTCGCCGACCGCCCAGCAGTCGTACCGCGACCAGGATCTCCAGCACGTCGGCGAAGCGCCTCAGGTCGCAGCCGGTGCGCTCGGCGATCCGCTCCAGCCGGTAGTAGGCCGTGTTCGGATGTACGTGCAGGCGCTGCGCCGTGGTGCGGGCGTTCAGGTCGCTCGCGACGTACTCGAGGAAGGTGGCGACCAGATTGCTCCCGTTCGCGAGGTCCTCCGTCACGAACCTGGAGATATCCGGACGGATGAGGCGTCGTGCCGTGTCGCCGTGGCGGAGGAACAGGTAGTCCAGGCTGGACAGCAGCGGCAGCGCGATCACTCCGGCCTCGTTGCCGAGTCCCTCTCGCGCGGCGCACGCCTCGGCGTATGCCTCAGGGATCTTGCCGAGGCCGGCGTGGTACGTACTGATGCCCACCGAGAGGCCCTGACGCCGCAGTTCCGGGAGCAGATGCCCAAGGGTTTGAGTGAACGCCGCCGCGCCGCCCGTCTGGGCCGGTGCGACGCCCACCACTTCGTCCTGGCGGGCGACCGCGAAGCCCTGCGGCGCGAGTCTGCGTAGCGTGGCGACGACATCTTGGAGCGTCTGCTGGGCCGATCCGCCCGCCGGAGTCAGGACTGGAGTGGCCGAGAGCACGACCAGGCGAGTATCAGCTTCGAGTCCCACCATCCGCAGCAGAGCCTGTTTCGGACCGGCGGAGATGTCCCGCGCGGCCAGCAGGTCCTCCAGCAAGTCGCGGCGGATCCGGTCGCTTTCCGCGAGATCGTGCTGTTGGGCGGTCAGGTAGGCCTCGGCGGCCAGCGAGCTTCCCACCTCGATGACGCGCATGACCTGCCCGACGAGGGCGAGCGCCGCGTCGCGCGAGTCCGGGTTTTCCCCGCCCACCTCGAGCAAGCTCTCCCAGAGGGTAAGCTGCGCGACCCGGAAGGCGTGGAGGAAGTCGGCGAGGGAGATGCCCTGCCGGACTCTGCGCCCGGCCTGCGTCTCGGTGGGCGGAAAGTCTTCCCGCCGCGCAGGTCTGCCGAGCCGCACACTGGTGAGCAGTGCCCGGAAGATGGCTTCGACGTGTACCGTCACGTCGCTGCGAAGTTCCGGCGCCGTACAGGCCGCGTACGCCGGAACCTGGTCCCAGATGGCCTCGACGGCGCTGGTGACCACACGGTCGAGGGACGCCTCGACCGTGTCGACGACACCTTCTACCGCGTCATTGTCCGCCGTGGTCATGTCTGTTCCCGTCGGCCGATCGGGTCGCGCAGACAGGCGCTGCGCGCTCCTGCCAGGTTAATGTGGGCTTGTGAGATGCTCACACATGACCTCACTCCGGGAAGGTGGGAGGAGCAGGGGCGCAGCGACCCCGGTGATGCCGTCACCTTTCTGGTTCACAGTGGTCCGAAGCATGACCAGCCGCGGGCGGACGGGCGTGCCCTGTCCAACTCTGCCATCGTGCCTTCGGGCTTGCGTTCGCGGGCGCGCCCGGGGTGACCAGCCGGTGGCGGCGTAGGGCGGGTGGCAGGTGCCGTGCGAGAGCGGAGAGCACGGCGCGATCAGCCCATGAGAGCTGCGGGCGCTCGATCTGTCGGCGCAGGACGGCGACCTCATGGCGAAGCGCGAGGATCTCGGCGTTGATCAGGTAGAGCAGTCGCAGACTAACGATCAGTGATCGTGCCCCTACTTGGGCGAACGAAAGCTCCAGGTCAACCAGCGCGCGGCGATAAAGACACCCTTCAGGGCAGGTGCAGGCGTCCGTCGTGGACTTCGGCGATCTGGTCGACGGCGGTGAGGTGGGCGCGGTCGTGGGTGACCAGGACCGTGGCAGTGGCCTGTTGATGGGTGAGGCGGGTGATGAGGTCGATGACGGCGGCGCCGCGTTCGTGGTCGAGGGCGCTGGTGGGTTCGTCGACCAGGAGGACGGTGGGGTCGTTCATCAGGGCGCGCGCGATGTTGATGCGCTGGCGCTGGCCGCCGGAGAGCTGGTGAGGGCGGCGGCGAGCCTGGTCGGCCAGGTCGACGGCGTCGAGGAGTTCCATGGCCCGGTCGCGTGCGGTGCGGGGCTTGCGGCCGTCGATCTGGGCCATGACCTGGAGCTGTTCGGCGGCGGTGAGGGAGGGCAGCAGGTTGGGCTGCTGGAAGACGATGCCGATCTTGTGGCGGCGCAGGTCGGTGAGTTCACCGCGGGTCATGCCCGTGGTGGCCTGGCCGTCGATGATGACGGTGCCGGTGTCGGGGGTGATGAGGGTGGCGGCGACCGCGAGGAGGCTGGACTTGCCGGAGCCGGAGGGGCCGACGACGGCGGTCAGGGTGCCCTTGGGCACGTCCAGGGTGACCTGGTCGAGGGCGGTGAGGCGCGAGTCGCCGTCGGGGTAGGTGAGGGTGATGTCGGTCAGGTCGAGGCTCATCGGGCGCTCCCCAGGGCGGTCAGCGGGTCGACGGAGGTGATGCGGCGGATGGACAGGGCGGCGCCGAGCGCGCCGAGCGCGATCGTCACGGCGGCCGGGACCAGGACGGTGGCGGGGGTGAGGAGGAAGGGCACGGCGCTGCCGGAGACGAGGGCGCCCAGGGCGGCGGCGATGCCGGTGCCGGTCAAGGTCCCGCCGGCCAGCAGGATGACGGCCTGGCCGAGGGCGTCCTTGAGCAGGTTGGCGGTGGAGGCGCCCAGCGCCTTGAGGACGGCGACGTCGCCGCTGCGCTGAATGGTCCACACGGTGAAGAAGGCGCCGATGACCAGGGCGGAGATGGCGAACAGGAAGCCGCGCATGAGCTGTAGGGAGCCGTTTTCGGAGGTGTAGGAGCCGATCGCGGACAGCGAGTCGTCCTTGGAGACCGTCTTGGTGTCCGCTGCCTCATCGGTGGCCTTCACATCGGCGCCGGAGGTGGTCTTCAGGGCGATGACGGTGGCGGTGGGCCCACTGGTCTTGCCGGTGGGGGGTGCGGTCTTCTGCCAGGTGTCGAGGCTGGTCCAGACGACCGGGGTGTGGCTGAAGGAGGCATCTCCGCTCACTGCGGCGACGGTGATCTTCTGTCCGGCCAGGGTGAAGGTGTCGCCGGCGCTCACCCCGAGGTCGTCGGCGGCGGTGGTGGAAAGCACAGCGCCATGGCCGTCGATCTTGTTGCTGTCGGGGGCGAGTGCGGAGCCGGGCTGCACGCCGAAGGAGGAGACGCCGGTGCTCTTGTTTCCGGCGCTGGCCTTGGTGGTGGTGATGCCCAGCGGTTCGGCGCTGCGCACGCCGGGCGTCTCGGCCCACTGCCGCCACTGCTTTTCGGTGACGGTGGAGTTGGCGTACGACAGGTCCTCGCCGCTGCCGGGCGCACCGAAGGCGATTTGGTTTGCGGGCAGGGACGTGATCGCGGAGATGTTCTGCCGGCCCAGGCCGGCGGTCAGCCCGGACAGCAGCCCGACCAGCAGGGTGATCAGCACGATGACGGTGCCCATCAGGGCGAAGCGACCCTTGGCGAATTTCAGGTCTCTCCAGGCGACGAACACGGCGTGGACCTGCCCTTTCAGGTGGGAGAAGCGGTATGTCCCCACCCTTGCCGCCAGATACCCGGCCGGCATCTGGCCCAGGAGAGCACTTGCCGCACCGAAAGGCGGCACGCCGGTTGTAACTTTCGATGGAGGCCCGGCGGGGGGCTTCTTCATAGGCTGGAGGGACTGTGAACACCACCGCCCCCACCCTGACCCCCACCAGCCGCGCTCTGGCCTGGTGCCTGCACCTGCTGGTCGTCGGTCTCCTAGCCCTGGCCGCAGGCCGGGCCGTGGCCGATCACCCTCCGCACACCGGCTGGGTCCTCGCCGCGGCCGTAGCATGCGGCCTGGTCTATGCGGCCGGCCCGGTACTGCCTCGGGTAAGCCGCTCACGGCGGGCCGCCGCACTGTGGCTGGCCGCCGTGAGCATCCTCTGGCTGGTGCTGCTGGCCCTGTCCGCCAACGGAGTATGGGTGGCTTTCCCGCTGTACTTCCTCCAGCTCCACCTGCTGCCCCGCCGCGCTGGACTGGCCGCGGTGGCGGTCACCGCGGCGGCGGCCATCGCCGGTTTCGCCGTACACCAGCGTACCTTCAACGCGGCGATGGCGATCGGGCCGGCCCTCGGCGCTGCCGTGGCGGTCGCGGTGGTGTGGGGGTATCAGGCCCTGTACCGGGAGAGCGAACAGCGCAGGCGCCTGATCGAGGAACTCACCGCCACTCGCGCAGACCTGGCCACTGCTCAGCACACCGCCGGGGTACTGGCCGAACGCGAACGCCTGGCCCGCGAGATCCACGACACCCTCGCCCAGGGCCTCTCCAGCATCCAACTGCTGCTGCGCGCCGCCGAACGCGCCCTCCCCCAGACTCCGGAGAGTGCTGCCCGCTACGTCGACCAGGCCCGCCAGACCGCCGTCGACAACCTCGTCGAAGCCCGCCGCTTTGTCGCCGCCCTCGCCCCACCCGCCCTGGAAGGCACCACCCTCGCCGCCGCCTTGGAGCGGCTGTGCGCCACCACGAGCACCCGTCACCGGATCACCGCACGCTTCCACCTCACGGGCGAGCCCGTACCACTGCCGACCGCGCACGAGGTCGCGCTGCTGCGCATAGCCCAGTCCGCCCTGGCCAACACCGTCCGCCACGCCGAGGCCACCACCGCCGAGGTCACCCTCAGCTACCTCGGCGATCACGTTGCCGTGGATATCGTCGACGACGGACGCGGCTTCGACCCCGCCCACCTGCCCGTCCCCGACCCCGAGGCCGGCGGGTTCGGACTGGCCGCCATGCGCGCCCGCACGCAGGCCCTCGGCGGCACCCTCGCCGTCGAATCCGCCCCCGGCCACGGCACCGCCCTGGCCGCCCAACTGCCCCTCGACCCCACCCCCGACCCCGACACCCCATCCCATCCCGCACCCGAGGCGTGACCGTGACCGACACCCCCATCCGCCTGCTCCTGGCCGACGACCACCCCGTCGTACGGGCCGGACTGCGCGCCGTACTGGAGACCGAGCCCGGCATGACCGTGGTGGCCGAGGCCACCACCGCCGAGGACGCCATCGCCCGCGCCGCCCAGGGCGACATCGACGTCGTCCTCATGGACCTCCAGTTCGGCAAGGGCATGAACGGCGCGCAGGCCACCGCCGCGATCACCGCCCGCGCCGGTGCGCCCCGCGTGCTGATCGTCACCACCTACGACACCGACGCCGACACCCTGCCCGCCATCGAAGCCGGCGCCACCGGCTACCTCCTCAAGGACGTCCCACCCGAGGACCTGGCCGTCGCGGTACGCACCGCCGCCACGGGCCGCACCACCCTGGCACCGGCCGTCGCGGACCGGCTGATGAACCGCCTGCGCACCCCGGGCACCGCCGTGACCCGCCGCGAGAGCGAAGTCCTGGCCCTGGTCGCGGAGGGCCTGTCCAACCAGGCCATCGGCGCCCGGCTCCACCTCACCGAAGGGACCGTCAAATCCCATCTGGCCCGCATCTACGCCAAGCTCGGTGTCGACTCGCGCACCGCCGCCGTCGCCACCGCCACCGAACTCGGCCTCATTCGCCGCCAGTAAGTCCCGCCCCGCACTGATCACTCGGTGGAAGGCAGCGCGCTCACCGGGACCGGACCACCGAATCGGTGACATCCAGCACGTCCACCATGCGGTTCAGCCTGCCGCGTGCACGTGCCACGTGGGCCCGGGGCAGCCGGATCTCAGCGGTGGCCCTGGAGGCGTCCGCCACCCCGTAGGACAGGGCCAGCACTGGCATGCTGCTCAGTGTGGCGGCGATCCGGCCCAGCGCTCCGCGGCTGTCGCGGAGCGACACGTTGAGCGTGCATGCCGCATCATCCGGCTCCAGCCGGCGCATCGCCCGGTCGAGGGCGTTGACCGGTCCGTTGCCCTCGTCGGTAGCGACGGTCCTCTTGCCCTGGGCGCGGGTTTTCACCTGCATTTCCGAACCGGTAGTCACGCTGCCCCGCGCAGATCCTTCAGGGGTTCGGTCTCGTCGACCTCCACGCCGGGGCCTCGGGGGACGACTTCCACGAGGGCGCCGAGGATGGTGGACAGATCTGTGTGATGGCCATATGGGTGTTCTCTGGGGCGGCGAAGCTACCGGCGATCTCGCTTGCCGGAAACCTCATCCATGTAGGTCACGCGACACGTCGACATTCACGGAGGATGCCGTCGAGGCGATCATGTCTTGAGCAGGCCGGTGGGTGGGGGGTGTCAGGCGAGGGCGGTGACGACGCGGGAGGGGCTCGGGCGGCCGAGGTGCTGGGCCATCCACCGGCTGGTGGCCGCCAGCGCGTTCAGGTCGACCCCGGTGTGGATGCCGAGTCCGCGCAACATCCACACCAGGTCCTCGGTGGCGAGGTTGCCGGTGGCGCTGCGGGCGTAGGGGCAGCCTCCGATGCCGCCGGCCGAGCTGTCGAACTCGGTGACACCCGCCGTCAGCGCGGCATGCACATTGGCGAGGGCCTGGCCGTAGGTGTCGTGGAAGTGAAGGGCGGTCCGGTCCAGAGGGATGCCCGCCCCCCGTACGGTGTCGAGGAGTTCCAGGACGTGGCCGGGGGTGCCGGTACCGATCGTGTCTCCCAGCGACAGGGACGTGCAGCCCATGTCGAGGAGCCTGCGGGCGACCGAGGCGACCTCACGGGGCTCCACATCGCCCTCCCAGGGGTCGCCGAAGCACATCGACACATAGCCGCGCACCGGCAGACCCGCGGAGCGGGCCCGGGACACGACGGGTTCGAACATCGCCAGCACCCCCTTCATGTCCCGGGCCAGGTTGCTCTCCGCGAAGGACTCCGTCGCGCTGGCGAAGACGGCGATCTCCCGGGCACCGGCGGCCAGTGCCCTCTCCAGACCCCGGTCGTTGGGAACGAGCACCGGGAGGCGGATGCCATCGAGGGGGCCCACGGCGGTGAGCACCTCGTGCGCGTCGTCGAGTTGGGGTATCCACCGGGGGGAGACGAAGCTGGTGACCTCGATGGTGGTCAGACCCGCCTCGACGAGCCGCCGGACGAACTCGGCCTTGACGGGGGTGGGGACGCGTACGGCTTCGGCCTGGAGGCCGTCGCGGGGGCCGACCTCGTAGATGCGGACCTGTTCGGGCATGCCCTGCTGGGGGGCGACGCGGGGCAGTGCTTCGGTGGACGAGGTGGTCTCGGATGTCATGGCGTCCTCGTCAGGCGGTGGGAAGGGCGAAGGGTGCGGTCACGCGGAACGGCGCGGCGCCGGACGTCCGGCAACGGTGGACCGGAGGGCGATGTTCCTGTGCGGATCCGTCATACGGGGGGCTTGCCGACACTCCGGCGGGAGGGAAAGTCGGGCGGACGGCGTTCGGCGAACGCGGCCAGTCCCTCATGGGCGTCCGGGGAGGTGAACGCCCGCTGCCCGTACCGCGCCTCACGGTGGAATGCCTGGTCCTGCGGGAGGTCCCCGAGGCGCAGCACCGACTCCTTGATCGTCTCCAGGGCGGTGCCGCTGCGGGCGGTGAGCCGGTGCGCCCGGTCCATCGCCGCCTCGAGCAACCGGTCGGCCGGCACCACGGCGTTGAGCAGGCCGTACCGCAGGGCGGTGGCCGCGGTGATCCGGTCTCCGAGCAGCATCAGCTCCATGGCCCAGACGTAGGGGATCTGCCGGGTCAGCCGCGTCAGGGTGCCGCCGGCCGGGACGACTCCGACACCGCTCTCGGGGAGCCCGAACTCGGCCGTTTCGGCGGCGATCCGCAGGTCCGTGGAGAGCATGATCTCGAACCCGCCACCGAGGCAGAGCCCGTTGACCGCCGCGATGACCGGCTTGAACAAGGTGGTGTGTTTCTGGTGGGCACCGTCCCATCGGGAGATGTCGAACCGCCCCTCGGCGAGCGCGGGGATCGATTCGGTGAGATCGGCGCCGACGCAGAAGGCACGGTGCCCCGCGCCCGTGAGGACCGCGACGCCGATCGACTCGTCGTCGCGGACCTCTTCGAAGGCCGCTCCCAGCTCCTCGTACATCGCCAGGGTCAGTGAGTTCAGTTTCTCCGGCCGGTCGAACCGGATCAGCGCTACCGGTCCGTCACGGTCGAGGGTGATGCCGCTCATCTCAGACCACCCCCGACTCGCGCAGGGCGCGGATGCGTTCCTCGGAGAGGTCCGCGAAGGCGCGCAGCAACTGGTCGGTGTGTTCGCCGACCCGGGGAGCCAGTCCCCGGGGCCGGGCCGGGGTGACGTCCAGTTTGACCGGTGTGCCGACCATGCGCAGTGGACCGAAGTCCGGGTACTCGACGTCGACGACCATGTCCCGGGCCTGGATCTGGGGATCCGCGATGACCTCCCCGATGTCCTTGATGGCGCTCAGCGGCACGAGGTCACCGGCGAGTTCCTCCAGTTCGAGCTTGGCGCGATCGGCGAACCACCTGTGCAGCAGCGGCCGCACCCGGCGCTCGTAGACCTCCGGGGTGAACCGCTTGGCCATCGTGTCGATCTCCGGGTCGGCCGCCAGTTCGGGTTCGCCGAACATCTCGCACGTCAACCGCCAGAACTTGTCGGTGTAGCCGCCGAAGAAGACGAAACCGTCCCTGCACGGATAGAGCTCATAGGGCTTGACGAACGGATGCTCATTGCCGAGCGGAGCCGGCACCTTGCCCTCGACGGTGTGCGACACGACCGCGTTCTCGGTCAGGCTGAGCACCGAGTCCTGCTGGGAGATGTCCACCAACTGCCCTTCACCGGTGCGCTCGGCGTGCCGCAGCGCGGCGAGCGTGCCGATCACGGCGTAGAGCGTGGCCGACAGGTCGCCGATGATGGTGCCGACCCGGACCGGCGGGCGGTCGGGGAAGCCGTTCATCGACCACAGACCGCCCGTGGCCTGCGCGCTGTTGTCATACGCGGGCTTGCGCCGGTACGGGCCGGTCTGGCCGTAGCCGGAGATCGCGGTGTAGACCAGCCGCGGATTGACCTTCCGCAGCTCGTCGTAGCCGACGCCCAGCTTGTCCATGGTCCCGCCACGGAAGTTCTCGACCAGGACATCCGCGCGGCTGACGAGCGTGCGCAGCAGGTCCTTGCCCTCGGGCCGGGACAGGTCCAGGGTCATGCCGAGCTTGTTCCGGTTGTACTGGGCGAAGAACGCGCTGAACGCCTCGCCCTCGGGCGATGTCAGCAAGGGGGGAAACTCGCGCGCATAGTCCGGGTCCTTCGGATTCTCGATCTTGATGACCGTCGCTCCGAGATCCGCGAGCATCATCGAGCAGAACGGCCCGGCGACCACCCGAGTGATGTCGAGGACCACGACCCCGCGCAGCGCCCCGTGTGCGGGACCGCCCGGCAGGACGGCAGCGAGGTCGAACCCGGTGTTGAACTCCGTCACGCGACCACACCTCCTTCTTCGAATACCGCTGTGGAATCAGCGGGTGGTGGCGGCTTCGACCCGGATGCGTGCGTCGAGCAGGGTGCCGCAGCGCGGGCTGTAGAACTCATCGAGGAGCACCCGCTGCCCGTCGCCCCGGGGGCGTACCCGGACGCCGTACTCGCCCAGCCGGTCGGCGGCCACCCGCGTGGTGACGATGGCGTCCTGCCGCCAGTCGTCCTTGGTGCTGATCAGGGCGCCGCTGGCCGGGCAGTACCAGCCGTCCGCGGCACGGCGGGGCGCGGATGCCCCGGCGGCGGCGTCGGCGTCGACCGGCGCGGTCGGCTCCCCGCCGATCCGGGCGGCACGCATCGCCTCGCGTGTGCGCGCGGTCGCGGCGGCGTCCACGGCACCGTCGGCGAGCACCACCCCGTAGACGGCGGATGCCGTGCGGTCGGTGATGTACGCGTCCCGGACGTCCTCGGCGACGCGCCGCGGGTCACGCAGGAGCGGGTCTCCGTACCCGCCGCCACCGGCGATCCACTGGACGAAGACATCGCCGGCCGAGACCCGCACCGAGGACTGGTTGATGGCCAGTAGGTCCCGCGTGACGCAGTCGAGGCTGTCGTCGGTGGGCACCGTGCCCGCGGCGAGCAGGCCGGCGACATTGGACCGGCGCAGGATCTCGTGCCCGCTTCCCCCGCCGGGAAGCCCGCCACCGTATCCGTCGGCGACCACCTGGGCGCTGGGGGCGAACACGGTCTGCGTGGCGGAGGGCGCACCGTGCAGGGCCCAGGCGAACTCCAGTCCCAGACCGCCGCGGTGGGCCCCGTGCCCGGCGCTGGCGATGTTGAGCCGCTTCCACAAGTAGAGGACGGGATAGAGCATCTCGTTCATCTCGACGTCCGGGAGCATGTTGTTGACCTGCGTCATCATCCCGGCGCAGTCCAGACCGTCGGTGTCCGGCTGGGCTCCCGCCCCCATTCCACCGCCATCCATGTTGAACAGCACGAAGTACTCGCCGTCGTCCGAGGTGCCGGCCGAGATGCCGCCGGTCCACGAGTCGGCCCACACACCCTGGGTGCGGCCACGGACGGTCTCGTCCGCGCTGCCCCGGCAGGCGTCGTTCATCAGCTTGGTGACCAGCCGGCTGACGCGGGCGCCGGTCGTCAGGTGTCCGTTGCTGATCGGGGCCGGGGGAGTGGGGTTGACGATGGAGCCCGGCTCGGCGATGACCTCGAAGGCGGTCATGACGCCCTCGTTGAACGGCACGTCCCAGGCGAGGATGGGCACGACCGCCGTGGCGACGCTTCCGACGAGGGCTCCGTAGCTACAGTTGACGAAGCCGTCGGTTTGCTCGCTGGATCCGGTGAAGTCGAACGTGATCTGCTCGCCCCGCTTGGTCATGGCGCAGGCGACGCGGTACAGCTCGTCGGCATGGCCGTTGTGCTCGGTCCACTCCTCGGCCGTGTACGTTCCGTCGGGGATCTTCGCGACACGGTCCCGGACCACCTGCTCCGCCAGCTCGAAGCTGAGCCGCGTGTACTCGCGGAAGTCGTCGAGCCCGAATTCCCCGATCGTGGCGAGAAGCCGCTGGATCCCGGTGTTGTTGCTGGCCACCAGGGAGCGCACATCGTTCCAGAACAGCGCGGGCACCCGGACGTTGTTGAGCAGGATGCGTCGCACCCATTCGACGGGCTCGCCCTTGTCGAAGATCTTCACTCCCGGCGGGAGCCGGAGCGCCTCGCTGTAGCAGTCATAGGCCGCGGGGGCGAAGCCGCCCGGTGTCATACCGCCGACGTCGACGAGATGGGCCTGCGACTGCGCCCACCCGATCAGCTCGTCACCGTGGAAGATCGGCGAGATCACATTGGTGTCCGGCGGGTGGCTCGCACCGGCGGTGTGCGGATCGTTGCAGATGAAGGCGTCGCCGGGGGCGAGTGGCTCACCGGCGATCTCCCGGACCAGATTCTGGACGGCGACGCTGCCGGAGCCGATGTGGAACTGGACGTAGTCGGAGTAGGCGTAGATGCGGCCGGTCGGGTCGAACAGCGCGGTGTTGAAGTCGCCGGCCTCGGTGATCACCGGCGAGCCGGACGAGCGGATCATCGCGATGCCCATCTCCTCGACGATGGAGTCCAGACGCATACGGATGACCTCGAGCGTGACGGGGTCGAACCCGGCGGGAAGGCGGCCGGTGGCGGATTCGGTCATGTGGGTCTCCTGGATCGGGCCGTGGCGTTCAGACGGACGGCTGGAGCCGGATGAGGAAGTGGCCGGCGTCGGTCAGCTCCACTGTGGCTCCGGTGGGCACATAGACGGTGGTGTCGGGCTCCTCCAGCAGGCACGGCCCCTTCGCCCGCGCCAGCGCGGCGAAGCCGCGGTGCACATCCACCTCGGTCCGAGCCCCGGTCACCGGTTCGAGGATGGTGCGGCGCAGCAGGGTATGGCACTCCCCGTCGGTCTCCACGATCTGCCGGACCTGCTGGACGTCACTGCGGCCGACCGCGCGCACCCGGGAGTTGACCAGCAGGATGTCGGTCTCGGTCCAGGCCGTCCCGGCCCCGAACTCGGTCTCGTAGTCGGCGATGAACCGCGCGCGCAGTTCGTCCTTGTCCGCCTCGGTGAAGGTCCCGCCCTTCAGCCGTGTGGTGACCTCGAAGATCTGGCCGACGAACTTCATATCGGCCTCGCGGAACAGCTCCCGCCGGTCCTCGGGGATGCCCTCGTCGTCGAACCACGCCCGGGCGCGCCGCTCCAGGGCCTGGAACTCGCGGTCCAGGTCGGCGGCCGGCTGCCGCATCGTCCAGGGGCTGGTCCGCACGGCGGAGAAGACGGAATCGGCGTGCATGAGCCCGTAGGCCGAGAACACCGCGGCGTTTCGGGGGATGACGAGTTCGCTCACACCGATCTCGGCGGCGATGCTCGCGGCGAACAGGCCGCAGGCGCCGCCGAAACCGACGAGGGTGAACTCCCGCGGGTCATGGCCGCGGTTGACGGTGATCTTACGCAGCGCGTTCGCCATCTGGGAGGTGGCGAGCCGGTACACCCCCTCGGCCGCGGCGTCCTCGGTCAGTCCGAGCGGCTCCGCGACATGTGCGCGCAGCGCCTCGCGGGCCAGGTCCTCGTACAGCTCGACTGTCCCGCCGAGGTAGTAGCCGGGGTTGATCAGGCCGAGCACAAGCGCGGCGTCGGTGACCGCCGGGCGGGTTCCGCCCCTGCCGTAGCAGGCGGGACCGGGAGTGGAGCCAGTGCTGTGCGGACCGACCCGGAGCAGCCCACGGCCGTCCACCCAGGCGGCGCTGCCGCCGCCGGCGCCGATCGTCTCGATGTCGACAACGGTCAGACTCGTCGGCAGACCGCCGATCTCGGCCCGCGGGAGCAGCCGGAACTCACCATCCATGATCGCGGCGGCATCCAGGCTGGTGCCACCCATGTCGGCGGTCAGCACCCGGCGCCTGCCCAACTGCTGCCCGAGCAGGCGGGCGCCGGTGACGCCGCCGACCGGCCCGGAGTTGAACATGGAGATCGGCGCCTTGCTGGTTTCCTCGACCGACAGGAACCCGCCGTGGACCTGCATGATCTGCACACGAGCACGCAGGCCGCGGGCGCGCAGCTCCTCGGCGAGGTGGTCGAAGTGGGAGGCGACGAGCGGTTTGACCGCGGCGTCGAGCGCCGTGGTGACCATGCGCTCGTACTCACGGTAGACCGGTGTCAGGCCGCTGGAGAGGGTGAACGGGACGTCCGGGTGGTTCTCCCGCAGATACCGGCCGATGGCCTGCTCATGGGCGGGGTTGCGGAACGACCACAGCAGGCATACGGCGATGGCCTCCGCGCCCGTGGCGAGCGCGGAGTCCACCGCGGCGGCGATGGCCTCCTGCCGCAGCGGCACAAGGACCTCGCCGTGGGCATCGACGCGTTCGGCGACCTCGATGACGCGGCCGCGCTCGACGATGCCGGGCGGTGGCAGCATCTTGTGCGGGTCGCGCTCCTCGGTCCGCGCCGACCGGGCGATCCGCATCGTGTCGCGGAACCCCTGCGTCGTGAGGAGCGCCACCGTGGCGTACTTCTGCTCGTCGACCGCGTTGGTGACGATCGTGTTGCCGAGCACGAACCGGTCGACGGCCGGGTAGAACTCCTCCTCGGACATGCCGGCGCGCTCCTGGAGCACGGCCAGCGCGCCCAGGATGCCGGTGGTGACATCCTTCGTCGAGAACGCCTTCCCGCGGACCGCGTGGCCGTCGAGGACCGCGACCGCGTCGGTGAATGTGCCACCGACGTCGATACCAACCTGTAGTGCCATGTCTCAGCGTCTCCCTTGGCTCGGATACATGCGGGCGGTGAGGCGAGGCATCAGCCCTCGCCGCGCAGCTCGGCGAGGACTTTTTCGGCATGGTCGGCGCGCACGGCCCGGTCGGTGATCAGCCGGGCGACCACGCGCGGCAGTTCCTCGGGGGTGGCGCCGGCGGTGACGGCGACGTTGCGGGCGTGCAGCGACATGTGGCCGCGCTGGATGCCCTCGGTCGCCAGGGCCCGGACCGCGGCGAGATTCTGCGCCAGGCCGACGGCGGTGATGACTTCGCCCAGCTCGCGGGCCGTCGTGACGCCGAGCAGGGCTACGGCGGCCCGCGCGACCGGGTGCACCTTGGTGGCCCCGCCGACCAGGCCGACCGCCATCGGCAGCTCCAGCGCGCCGACCAGGTTGCCGTCGGAGTCCTTCTCGAAGTGCGACAGGGACGTGTACCCACGGTACCGGCCGGTCGCATGCGAGTGGGCGCCGGCTTCGACGGCGCGGGTGTCATTGCCGGTGGCCAGCACGACCGCGATGACGCCGTTCATGATCCCCTTGTTGTGGGTGGCGGCGCGGTACGGGTCCGCCTCGGCCAGGGCCGCGGCGTGCACGATGTCGTCGACCACCTCAGGCCCTCCGAGCGCCTCGGCGTCGAACACGGCACGCGCCCGGCACAGCCGCAGGTCGGCCTTGTTGCTGAGGATCCGCAGCAGCGTGCGTCCCCGGGCGATCTCCCCGACCCGCCCGGCGATCGCCTCGGCCATGGTGTTGACGGCGTTGGCGCCCATCGCGTCGCGTACGTCCACGATCAGGTGCAGCACCACATAGGTGCCCCCGGGAGCGTCGACCAGATGTACCTCCACGTCCCGGACGCCGCCGCCGAACCGGAGGAGCTGAGGGTCCTGTGCGTCGGCCAGCGCGATGAGCTCCTCGCGCGCTTCGAGCAGCCGTAGCCGGGCAGTGTGCGGATCGCCGACATCGAGGACCTGGAGCTGCGCCCGCATGAGCGGTTCGGTGGTCGAGGCGGTGAATCCGCCGGTGACGCGGGCGATACGGGCGGCGTTACTGGCCGCGGCGATCACCGATGGCTCCTCGGTGGCCATGGGGATCAGATAGTCGCGGCCGTTGACGGTGAAATTGGTGGCCACGCCCAGCGGGACGCCGAGGACACCTATGGCGTTCTCGACCATGTGGTCGGCCTGCTCGAGGGTGAGGCCGCGCTCGGGATCGAGCACCTCCAGGCTCTCCGGCTCGACCGCGGCACCGCGCGCGATACGGGCGCGGCGCTCACTGACCGACAGGTCCTTCACGCCGGAAAGCCTGCTGTTGACTGCCATGGATCCTCCTGCTTTCGGTGACGAGCTCAGGGGAGACAGGCCCCGCGGCGGGCGAGCGGCGACGTGGCTCCCGGGGCATGACGGCCAGGACGCCGCCGGGCGCCGCGAGCCGTCCGTTTCAACACCCGGTCGGCGATCGGCGGCCGGGCAGCTCCCGCGGCTGTCCTCGCTGAGCGGGAAGCGGAATCAGCAGCTCGGCACGGACGGCCGTGCCCTGCGAGTCCCGCTGGACCCGACACGTTGTGGCGTAGGCGTGGACCAGGCCCAGCCCCCGCCCGTCCACCATCTGGTCGGGCGTCCCCGTGCCGGGGCACCGTTCCCGCCAGGTGCCGGCGTCCCTGACTTCGACGGAGGCCGCGCAGTCGTCGACCGTCAGCAGCAGGCTCACCTCGGGGCTTCCGCTGTGCAGCACGCTGTTGGTGACCAGTTCCGTGGCGATCACGCGCAGTGCGTCAACGGTCTCCTCGGGCGCCCCCCACCGTGTCGCCACGTCGCGGGTGAAGGCCCGCAGAGCGGGAACCGCCCGGGGCTCCACGCCCATGGAGCACATGGCGGACCGCTGCCGGGACGCGGCCCCGCCGCATCGGCGGCGGTGGGTGGGCTGGATGAGCTGTTCATCGATCACGATCATGTCCTGCGGTGAAGAGTCCGTCGTCACGCCGGAGAGTCGCACTACGGTCGAGGTGGGCATCGGGGCCCTGCGTTGGGCCACTGTGACCAGCGGATCTTCAGTGGATGACGCCGCTGTCACACCTCAGACTTTAGATACGCGATGTAACAGCGCCCATGTACCATCAGTACACGGTGCAAAGTTTTTAATGGGTGATTCACACAGGGCGGACAGGGTGGTGGACATGGGAGCGCCCCGGGACACCGAGCGAGCGGCACCACGGGCCGACATCCCGGTGACCGCTGTCCTGACCCTGCTCGACCTCGCCGCGAAAGGACCCCCGGACGAACCCGACGCCGTGACCGACCTGCTGCTCACCGAGCATCTCGACACCGCCACGGCCACCCAGGTGGGCCGCCGGGTTCGCGAGCTCCAGGGCGCGATGGCCCGGTCGCACCGGCGCGGACAGGAACTGGCCGCTCTGTTCTCCAGCGCACGGGAACTCGCCGAACTGCACGATGTGGATCTGCTGATCACCCGGCTGGTACGGCGCGCCCATGACCTGGCCGGGACCGATGTCACCTATCTGTCCGAGTTCGACGAGACCACCCATGAGCTGAGGGTCCGCTCCACCGCGGGAGCGGTCGCCCCGTCCTTCCAGAAGCTGAGGGTGCCGCCCCATATCGGTCTGGCCAGCAAGATCGTCGAGTCCCGCGCCCCGCAGTGGACCTCACGCTACGAACATCTGCGCGACGTGCCACATGACGACAGCATCGACAACGCCGTCCGCGCCGAGGGCCTCGTCTCCATCGCCGGCGTCCCGCTGATCGCCGGGGGCAGGGTCCTGGGAGTGCTGTTCGCCGCCAATCGCACCGAGCACACCTTCTCCCCCGAAGAGGTCTCACTGCTGTCGGCCTTCGCCGACAACGTCGCCGTCGTACTGCAATCGGCCCGTCTGCTCACCCAGGCCCGGGACGCGGCCGCCGAGACGCAGCGCGCCTATGACGCGCTGGCCGACCACGTCGAGGCGATGGAACGCGCCAGCCGGGTGCACGAGGAGCTGACCGCCGCGGTTCTGCGCGGAGGCGGTGCCGCGGACGTCGCGCGGACTCTGGAAGCGGCACTGGAGCGGCCCGTGGTCATCCTCGACGAGACCTACGCCGTGCTCGCCGCATCGGACGACCGGAGCACCGCCTCGGTGATCGACCCGCCCGCCGTCCGGGCGGCCATCACCGGCAGCCTGCGCTCCGGGCGCTGCACTCCGCTGGACCCGCCGACCGGCGAGTTTCACACCGCGGTCGCCGTGCTCGCCGGAGAGATGATGCTCGGCGGCCTGCTCATCGGCGACGGCACGGTCGAACTCGGCGCGGTGGAGCAGCGGACCATCGAGCGCGCCGCACAGATCACCGCGCTCCTCACTCTGAAACAGGACGCGGTCCTCCACGCCGAGGACCATGTGCGCGGTGAGCTTCTCGGTGACCTCGTCAGTCCCGACGCCCGGCGGCGCGCGAGCCTGCCCGCCCGGCTGCGCGCCCGCAGACTGCGCCCGGAGGACCTGCGGACCGTCGTCATCACCGTGGTGGCACCCGAACAGCGCCGCGCCGCGCTGCGGGCCACTCAGACCGTGGCCGCGCCGTCCGGCCTGGCGGGCGAAGTGGACGGCGTCGTCACACTCGTCGTGCCGGAGAGCGATCCGCAGCGCGCGGCGACCGCCGTCCGTGACCGCCTGTGTGCCGCGACGGGGGCCGGCGCGGTGCTGACCGTGGCCGCGCCCCCTGCGGAGAGCCTCGACGAACTGAGCGCGCGTTTCACGACGGCCCGGGATTGCGGCCGGGTTTTGACCGCCCTCGGCATCGAGGCGGCCGCGGTCGCGGCCGACGCCTACCTGCCGTACACGACGCTGTTCGCGCACGACCCCACCAGCGTGCGGCAGTTCATCGATCGCACCATCGGCCCCGTCCGGCGCTGGGACGCCGAACGGGGGACCGATCTGCTCGCCACCCTCCACCGCTTCGTGGACTGCAACGCCAGCCCCGCCCGCGCCGCGCGGCTGATGGGCGTGCACAGCAACACCGTGCTCCAGCGGCTCGACAGGATCACCCAACTGCTCGGCGACACATGGCGGGACCCGGAGTCGTTCTTCCGCGTCTCGGTGGCGGTCCGCCTGCACACTCTTTCGGAAGCCCTTCGGAGCTCCGCACACCCACTCCGGCGTCCCTGACAAAGCGGCTCGATCTCCCGCCCGTCCCTGTACCCGGCCCTCGTCGAGCAGTGCTCAGCGCGTCGGACGGTAGGTCGCGATGATCACTCCGCTGCTGGTCGGCTGAGCGCTGACCAGCTCCAGCTTCTTCAGGGGGGCGTCGTCGGCGAACAGCTTCTTGCGGCCCTCGCCGGCCACCACCGGGTGGATCAGCAGTACCAGTTCGTCCAACAGGTCCTGCTCCAGAAGCGAACGCACCAGCGTGGGGCTGCCCGCGACGGTGATGTCCTTCCCCTCGCGCGACTTGAGCTCCTCGATCGCGGCCGGCAGATCGCCGTTGACAAGCGTGCTGTTCGCCCAGTCCTCCACGCTGTCCAGCGTGGAGGAGACGACGTACTTGGGCGAATCATTGATCCACTTGGCGAAGCCGGCGTCCTCGCCGTCGGTCACCGTCGGCCAGTACCCGGCCCACTCGGTGAAGGTCGCCCGGCCCAGCAGAATCGTGTCGGCCGTCTCCAGCGTCTTTCCCAGCGCCGCGCCCATCTCCTCGTCGAAATCGAACTGCCACTCGTTCGGCGACTGGGCGACACCATCGAGCGAGACGAACAGACCCGAAACAACCTTGCGCATGATTCCTCCGTGATGAGTTCGGGGTCGTCTGCCCGGTCCCGGCCGAATAGCGCTCCGGCCGGGGCGGGCCGACCCCGTCGGCTACGTCGGGAAGGCTATGCGGGCACCGGGGAGGAGGGCTTGTACAGAAGCGACAGCGGCTCCGCCCGGCCCGGAGCACTCAGCCGAGTGGCGGTCCGGCCGATGAACCGGGTCAGGGACCGCGCCAGGTGCGGCTGGTCGAAATAGCCCAGATGGTGCACGACGTCCTGCGCCGGCACCCCCTCCTGGATCAGAACCGCCGCCTCGCGGGCACGGTGGATCTGCCGGATGGCACCCCGGGTGAGGCCCGTCGCCGCCACGAAACGCCGCTGGAGGGTCCGCTCGGAGACATCGGGGGCCGCGCCGCCGAGCACCGCGGGCACGATCGGGTCGCACTCCACGATGCCCTCACGCACCATGCGCCGCACGAACGCCTCCGCATTGTCGTAATCGGGCACGTGCCAGGCGGAACCCTTCAGCCACACGGAGCGCCGCGTCACGTCGGGGATCTCCGCGCTGCCACCCACAAGCCGGCTGATCGGCACGTGAGGCATCGAGGTGCCGAGAGCGAAGCTGATACCGAAGAACGTGGCGTCCTTGGGAACGGGAGCCAGACAGGCCCTGGGCTCCGGGCCCAGCACGGCCGCCTGCACCTGGCCGTCGTGCTCCCAGAAGACAAGCTCCCAATGCGACGCCGCGATCGACGTCATCCGGCCAACCGCGATGCTGCGGCTGCGCCATACCCTCTCGATGGACGGCAACTCCGACGGCCGACTCTCGATCTCCAGACCCAACCGGATCGCCCCCGTTCACCGCCGCCTGCGCCGCCAGTGTGCCACGTCGCACGGACGGCCAAAGCTCGTGCGAGATGCGCGGGAGGACCCGCGCGACTCGGCCCGAACGCGGCCAGCGGCCCGATGCCCCAGGGTTCATGATGATCGACCCCATCGCGCCGGCGCTTCACACAGGCGTTCATCTGGACGGATCTGCCACCGCGCGCTCCGCTCCCGGCCGTGGTTTCGTTCCTTGCGGAACCCCTTGCCCGTCCGAGCGCGCGATACGCAGAGACGAAAGTACGCAATGCGCGCGTTGAATCGAGGAATCAATGACGACGTACAGGGTCGGCTACTTCGTGGGAAGCCTGGCGACTCACTCCATCAACCGGACGCTCTCGAAAGCTCTGATCCGGTTGGCTCCATCCGATCTGGAATTCTTTGAGATCCCGATCAAGGATCTGCCCCTCTACAGTTATGACTACGACAGCGACTACCCTGCCGCGGGCAAGGAGCTCAAGGGTGCCATCGCTTCCGCCGACGCCGTCATCTTCGTGACACCAGAGTACAACCGATCCATTCCGGGCGCCCTCAAAAACGCCATCGACTGGGCCAGTCGCCCATGGGGCAGCAACTCGTTCGCAGACAAACCCTCGGCCGTGATCGGAGCATCCCCCGGCACCCTCGGCACCGCCCTCGCCCAGCAGAGCCTGCGCGCTGTCCTGAGCTTCTGCAACTCGCCGCAAATGAACGCACCAGAAGCATATGTCAGATTCAATCCCGATGTTTTCACCAGTGACGGTGAAGTCACCGAAGAGAAGACAGAAAATTTCCTACGGAACTTCATGAAGGAATTCCGCGATCACGTGGTCCGGGTTCTCACTGTGCTACCGCGAAAACCCTGAAGCGCGCGGGTTGGAGTGCGCCACCCTCAGAGAGAAGCACATGAGGAACCTCCCATGGGCTTCTCGGCCATTTCATGTGTGGGCTGGAGGGAATGCCGAAGCAGTTCGACCTCGTGCTCGGTCAGGAGCTCGGTCGCCCGCACCCTTGTCGCCCAGAAGAGCATCGGGGCGCCGGCGTGGACGGCCTGGCTTGCCGGCCACGGGCGGGATGCCGTCGACCAGAGCCGGAGTCTGGGTCACGTCGTTGACGTTGGCCGCGATGGTGATGACCTTGAACGGGGTGCCGTTACCGTCGCAGATCAGGTGGTGTTTGCTGCCCGCCTTCCCGCGGTCGACCGGTGACGGGCCGATGGCCTCGCCCCCTTTCTTCGCGCGGATGTGGGAGGCATCCACGCAGGCCCGAGTCCAGTCCAGGGCGTCGGCCGCGTGCAGTTCGCCGAGCAGGAGACGGTGCAGTTTCTCGAAGACGCCGGCCTCATGCCACCGGCCCAGCCGGCGCCAGCGAGTCTGTCCGGGCCCGAACCCGAGTTCCAGCGGGAGCAGTTGCCCTGCCCCCGACGACGGACAGTGCGGCGTCCAACCCGCAGTAGAACCCACGCTCAGTCATCTGGACATACCCTTCCGTCCGCCACCACCTGGAGGCACTTACCCCAAAGTAGGTACTTGCCGGCGGAGAGGACTTGTTGTTGGCCGATCATCGGAGTGAGCCACCGGACCGCGGTCGAGGACTCAACCGTACGCACGCTCGTGCGGCCGCCGCCGTACCGCTCGTTCACCGCCCGCCGCGCGAAACGGCCCGTGCCTCGGCGACGGTGACGGACAAGGAACCGGGGTTCCAGAACGGGAGCCGGACCGGGGTGGCGGGCATCGAGAAGCTGCTGGACCGGCTGGAGCGGGACGAGTTCGACCGGATCGCGATCGGCCGGGCAGGCCGACGGAGCCGACGCTGATGGTGGCCTTGCCGGTGAGCTTCTTGGTCCAGCCCGCGAGATTCAGGTCCGAGACCTCGAATTCCGGCACCCAGTACCGGCGGGTGGAGGAGTGGAAGGCGTCCACCCCGGCCTCCGCGAGCGGGGTGAGGACCGCCTCCGGCTCCTGCGGGGTGGTGGCCAGCCGCGCGTCGTAGTTGTTCACCTTCCACTGCGAGGTGCGGAAGACGATCGGGAAGTCGGCGGAGACGGCGTTCCGGCAGGCGGCCACGATCTCGGCGGCGAACCGGGTACGGGCGACCGGGTCACCGCCGTAGCCGTCGGTGCGGCGGTTGGTGCGCTCCCACAGGAACTGGTCGATCAGAAGGCCATGGGCGCCGTGCAGTTCGACGCCGTCGAAGCCGGTGCGCTCGGCCGCGGCGGCGGCCTCGGCGAAGGCGGCGATCACCGCGTAATGTCGGCACCGAACTTGGTGGCCAGGACCACGTCGTCGCGGAAGTCCCTGACCGCCTTGCCGACCAGGATCTCGTTGGATCCGCTGCCCCAGCCAGGCCCCCTCGTCGGTGGGTCCGTAGGCCATCGTCAGGCCCATCGCGCCGTAGCCGAGCGCCGAGACCTCAAGGCCCTGGCTTCCCAGTGTCCGGTGCTGCATGGCTCACTCCTCTGAAAGGAACCAGAAGGTAATTTTTGGCGGACCGTTGTGTCAGTGCGCTGCGGCGGTCAGCCCGGCGCGGTGGATGCGGGTGTGCTCGGCGACGCGTCGGCCGAGGTGGCGAGCGGTGTTCAGGTCTGCGTCGTGGACCGCGGGGGTGTCGTTGAAGCTTTGTGCGCCGGCGCCGAGGTAGAAGCCGAGGCGGTTGTCGTCCTGGGGGCTGGCTGTGGTGGTGTTCCAGCCCGGCAGAAGGTTCAGGCTCACCCAGAGCATTCCGTGCTGGGCCGCCAGGAGCGCCAGGTACTGCAGGGTGTGCAGCTTGTCGCCGCTCATGGAGCCGGAGTTGGTGAATCCCGCCGCGAGCTTGTCGCTCCAGGCGCGGGTCATCCACCGCTTGCTGCTGGCCTCGGCAAAGGCGTGGAACGCCCCCGACGCGGTGCCCATGTAGGTGGGGGTGCCGAAGATGATGGCGTCCGCGGCGTCCATCAGTTCCCAGTCGGTGTCGCTGAGGGAGGCGACGTCCACGCGATGGACGTGCGTCCCGGCGATGGAGCGCGCGCCGTCGGCCACGGCCGTGGCGATCTGTGCGGTGTGGCCGTAGCCGGAATGCGACGCGATGACGATCGAGGTATCGGACATGGGTGTTCCTCTTCTGCCGCGATGGCGGCGTGTTCGGTGGTGGTGCCGGCGGACGATGAGCTGCCCGCTGCGGCGGTCGGCGGCACTGCTCCACGGGTAGGGGGCCGGCGGCTCGGGCCAGGGTGTGGCGCATGCCCGGGTGTCGCGGGCATGCGTCGGCCACCAGCGGCGTGGATCGACGTTCCGCTTTTGAGCGTAGCACTGATAGAGCGGTGCTATGCGAAATGGGATATCGTTGTTCCATGAACGAGGGACGACGCGCCGCGCGGCGCCAGGTGCTGCGGGTTGCCGCCAAGCTTTTGGAGGAGGGCGGCAGCGAAGCGGTCTCCACGCGCGCTGTCGCCGCAGCCGCGGGCATCACGGCCCCCGCGCTCTACCGGATGTTCGACGACAAGGACGGACTCCTGGCCGAGCTGGCCGCCTACGGGTTCGAGATGTACCTGGCCGAGAAACGGGAGGCGCTGGCGCTGACCCCCGACGACCCGGTGGCAGACCTCTACCGCGGCTGGGACCTGCACGTCGACTTCGGAGTGCGGCACCCCGCGTTCTACATGCTCATGTACGGCACTGCGCGGCCCGGGCGGCGGCCCCCGGCCGCGGACGAGGCGCACGCCCTGCTGGTGAGACTGCTGGGCCGGGCGGCCGACGCCGGGCGCCTTCGGGTTCCGGTGGAGCAGGCGACCCGCGTCATCCACGCGGCGACAACGGGTGCCACACTGGCGCTGATCGGCGAAGAGCCCTCGGAGCGGGACCTGACCACGTCGGCACGGCTGCGGGACACCGTCATCGCCTCGGTCATCACGGACTCGCCCGCCTCATCCGGGTCGGACCTGGCCTCGCGCGCACTCGCCCTCGATGCCGCACTTCACACCGCGCTCACCACCGGGCCCCCGGCCGCGGGCGCGGGCGCCGGGGTGCCTCTGCGAGACACGGAGACGGCTCTGCTGCGCGAATGGCTGCGGCAGTTGGCAGGCTGAACCCACCGCCTGCTCCGCAGGCGTTACGATCCTCCGTCTTGCGATCGCAGGCACCGGGCGCCGCCCAGCGTGGCCGGACGGCAGCACCTTGTCGAAAACGCTCTAGTGGCGGGGCGATGTGCCGGCTTGCACCAGGGCTCGTGCCAGGTCGGTGCTCTCCGGAAGGCTGTCGAGCGGGAGGGGTTGCGTGGCGACAGCACCCTCGTGCAGCACGAGGAGTTGGGTGGCGAGGGTGGCCGGGTGTGGACAGCCCGCTGTGGTGGCGAGTTCCTTGAACAGGTTCAGCAGCCAGAGCTTCTGGTTCGCGGCGATGCGGTGTGCGGGATGCGAGGGGTCCGGGAGTTCGGCGAGTGCGTTGATGAAGGCGCACCCGCGGGTGTTGGTTTCGCTCCAGGTCCGCAGTGCCTCGAAGGGTGCGGTGACGGCCTCGGCGGGAGTGTCGCCGGCGTCGACGGCGGCACGGACGAGTGACCGCCAGCGCTGGTCGCGGCCCGTGAGATAAGTCGCCACGAGGTGGTCTTTCGAGCCGAACTGGTTGTACAGGGTCCGCTTGGTCACCCCTGAGTGCTCGGCAATCAGATCCACGCCGACCGCTGTGATTCCGCGGTTGTAGAACAACTCCTCTGCGGCCGCCACGATGCGGCGGCCGGCCGGCGTCATAGGCCGCGCTTCCTGCACTGCGGACCCCTTCACTGATCGGTGTACGGTGGGGGATGTTTACAGATCAGTATACCTGCGAGGAGGTTCAAGCGATGGGTGTGTCCGATTTCATGCGAGCGGTGCGCATCACCAGGCACGGAGGACCGGAGGTCCTTGAGCTGACGGAGGTCGCCGTCCCCGCCCCTCGGGCAGGGGAGGTGCTGGTCCAGGTCAGCGCGGTAGCGCTGAACAACACCGACCTGTGGACTCGGGAGGGCGCCTACGGCCGTCCGGGAGACCCGAAGGCGATGTCGGGCTGGCGCGGCCCGATCGACTTCCCGCGTATCCAGGGCGCCGACGTGGCCGGCCGCGTCGTGGCCGTCGGGACCGGAGTGGAGGGGGTCCTCGTCGGACGCCGAGTGGTCGTCGACCCCGCGATCTACGACACCGAAGGGCCGGACGCCCACCCGGTGGGCCTGATGGGGAGTGAACGCGACGGGGGATACGCCGAGTACGTGACGGCGCCGGTGGAGCGTGTACATGACGTGACGGAATCGCCGCTCACGGACGAGCAGCTCGCGACGTTGCCGACCGCCTACGGCACGGCGCTGGGCATGATCGAGCGAGGCCGGCTGCGGAAGGGGGAAACCGCCCTGGTCTCGGGGGCGTCCGGCGGCGTCGGCCTCGCGCTGGTGCAGATCGCCCGTGCGCGCGGCGCAAGGGTGCTGGCCATCAGTAGCGGCCCCAAGGCCGATGCGGTGCGCGAAGCAGGCGCGCACGAAGTCATCGACCGCGCAGGAGACGTCGCCGAGCAGATCCGCACTGCCGCCCCGGAGGGCATCGACGTCGCACTCGACGTCTTGGCCGGCGAACTGGTCAGCGAGGGGCTGCCGCTGCTGCGCGAAGGGGGCCGGTGGGTCATCGCCGGCGCACTCGGTGGCTACGACGTGACCTTTGACGTGCGCCGTCTCTACCTGCACAACGCCCAGGTCATCGGGTCCGCGATGCACACGCCCACACACTTCGACCTGCTCATGGACCTGGCTCGTCGGGCAGAGGTCCAGCCCGTCATCGCGGCGACCTTCCCACTGGACCAGGCCGCTCAGGCCCAGGAAGAACTCTCCCGCAGGGAGCACGTGGGAAAGATCGTCATGCACCCCTGAGTTCCATCCGGCGGATCACGGGCAGAGCCATAAGCGGCCAACCCCATACTTGGCCGACAAAGCCCTGCTGGTTCAGGCTGCCTGGCCGAGGCGGGCGGTGGTCAGGTCCTGGTCGCGGAGCTGGGTGAAGTCGACGTCGACCTTGGGGTCGTACGCCTCCGGCTGGATGCCGAGTTCGTGGGCGGGGTACTCGCCGAACCGGTTGATGTGCTCGGTCAGGTACGGCGGTGGGGCAGTCCGGCGAGGGCGGCGCGATCGCTGTCGGTGAAGGCGGGCTTGCCGACCTGGCGCTGCGGGGCGGGCAGTTGATGCCGAAGCACGAGTCACCGCGGCGATCGCGGCCGTCCCCTCGCAGGCGCGCGTGCGCACCCCGGATCCCGGCGGCACCGCCACCACCGACGAGTTCGCCGAGGCCCTGATTGCCTTCCTGTGAACGGCGAGCGCGGGCACCGGAGCGAGTGCATGGCAATGACCGTAGTCAATGTCATAGACTAACTTCGTGAGGTGAGCTTTGGGGGTGGGCTCTGTCGAGAGGGCCGGCAGCCTCGGCACGCCCCTCCCGCAGGACCCCACCTCGTCCCCAGGCCCCCGCGCGAAGGATCTGCTGTGAAACCAGCCGCAGGACACAAGCCCGAGCTGTTCCTCACCCGGCTACGTCAACTGGTCGACATCGAGACCCCAACAGGCCACTCACCGGGGCTGGACGCGACCTATGAGCTGCTGACGGAGTGGTCCGACGGTCTACTCGGAACGCTCCACCGCGAGGTCCGCGAGGGCGTACCCCACTTGTACCGGGAGGAGAAGGACCGTTCCGGGGCCCCACCGGTCCTTCTCCTCGGACACGCCGACACCGTGTGGCCGCTCGGTACTCTCGCCGACTGGCCGTTCCGCGTCGACGGCGCGCGGGTCACCGGACCTGGGGCGTTCGACATGAAGTCCGGGCTGGTGCTCGCTCTCGAGGCGCTGGAGCTCGCGGGCGACACCGACCACGTCCGGCTGCTGGTGACGGGCGATGAGGAGCGCGGCTCCCTCACCTCGCGCGACCTGATCGAGGACGTGGCGCGGGACTGTTCCGCCGTGTTTGTCCTGGAACCCAGCTTGGACGGGGCGCTCAAAACCGCACGCAAGGGCGGCGCCATGTTCGAGGTCACGGTGAAGGGGCGGGCGGCCCACGCCGGCCTGGAACCGGAGCGCGGGGTGAACGCCTTGGTCGAGCTGTCCCACCAGGTGCTCGCGATCGATGCCCTGGGCGACCCCGCTCAAGGGACGACCGTTACACCGACCGTCAGCAGGTCCGGTAGCACCAGGAATACGATCCCGGAGAGCGCGACGGTCGAGATCGACGTACGGGCATGGCATCGCGAGGAGCTCGTACGGGTGGAGAAGGATCTGCGGACCCTGCGGTCCCGGACCCCCGGTGCGCGGCTCGAACTCGCGGGCGGCATCAATCGCTTCCCCCTGGAACGCAGTATGTCCGCCGACCTGCTGGAACTGGCGCGGGCACTCGCACGGGCGGAGGGGCTGTCACCTGTGACCGAAGTCAAGGTCGGCGGCGCGTCCGACGGGAACTTCACCGCGGCGCTCGGCATCCCCACCCTCGACGGACTGGGGCCGGGCGGCGGCGGGGCGCACGGGCGCGACGAATGGGTGGACGCCGACTCCGTGGGGGAGCGGGCTGCCCTGGTCGCCGCCCTGATCTGTGCCCACGCCTGCCCGAGGTAGGGGCGGGAGAGGGTCCGTCGGCCGGAGCGGGAGCGACGGCCGACGGACCCTCGGACGGCGTACGGGAGCGAACCCAACGGCCCGTTCGGTACGTCAGGACGTCGACGCGGACAGGACGGCCACCCGTGTTTCGACGGCGTCGAGAAGCATTTCCACCGCCTGGTCGAAAACATGCGGGTCGCCGATGGAGGTCAGGTGGTCGGACATCGAGGCGATGCGCGGATAGGCCTCCGGGGAGAGGCTGCGGTACTCGACCTCCCAGGCCAGCGCGTCACCGCGCCGGGTGTTGTCGTCGAGAGCGTGCAGCCCCGACTCCATGCTGGACAGCGCGCGGATGACATTGCCGAAGACGCGCATCGTCGACGTGGCTTCCTCCGGCGGCAAGCCCGCCCGTACCAGCGCGTCCAGCGCGAACTCCACGTTCTTGAACTCGGCGGGCCGGCGCGTGGTGCGCGCGGCCATTTGGAGAGCGAACTGGGGGTAGCGCAGGTAGTGGTCGTGGATATGCCGGGCCATGACGCGCAGGTCCTCGCGCCAGGAGTCGGTGGCCTCCAACTGCCCGCCGTAGGAGCCCGCACGCAGGCTGTCGATCAGTTCGAGAACCAGCTCGTCCTTGTCGCGGAAGTGCCGGTAGATCGAGGTCGGATGGGCTTCGAGTTCCTTACCCAGGGCCTGGAAGGTCAGCCCATCGAGACCGTCCCGCACGGCGATGGTCTCCGCAGCCTCCAGGATCATTTCACGGCTCAGGCTGTGCCGGGCCCGCCGCCGGGGCCTCGGCTTCTTCGCTGTCGAGCGCTTCCCGTCCTGGCTCGTGCTCATCAGGGCCTTCCCTCCGTCCGGCGGGGCGATGAAACCCCATTGGGGACGACTCTGCCCGAAGCCTGACTCACGAAGCAAGTCATCGCCATTGACTATAAGGTTGTCGACACCTCTTGCTGTGGCTGGATCCGCTCCCTACGATGAGGCCGCACAGCGCCCGCCAGGGCCGTACGGAGGGAAGGTGATGGCGATGGGCCAACACGAGAACGGCCGCACGCGGACACTCGTGGGAACCCGGAGGGCTACCGCCGCAGCCGCCCTGTCGGTGGGCGCCGTGCTCGCGGGATGCACGTCCTCCGGCGTCGGGCAGGCCGGGGCCACGCAGAACCCGGTGGTGCCGGTCAAGGAGGGCGGGAGCCTGGTCATCGGCGCAGAGCAGGAACCGGACTGCGCCGACTGGATCTCCGTATGCAGTGGCTCCATCTGGGGCGACTACCTGATGCGGACGACCACGATCCCGAAGGTATTCGACACCCGGCGCTCGGGTGACGCCTGGGTACCGGTCGCCTCCCCGCTGATGGCCGATGAACCGACCACGACCACCAGCGGCCCGCAGCGGATCACGTACCGGATCTCGCCCGACGCGGTCTGGTCCGACGGCGAGCCGATCACCTCGGCCGACCTGAAATACACCGCCCTACAGATCCGCGACGGCAAGGACGTCCTGGACAAGACCGGCTACGACAAGATCAGCAAGATCGAGACGCCCGACGCCAAGACCGCCGTGGTCACTCTCCGTGAGACCTACGGCGGCTGGCGCACCTTGTTCAGCTCGATCTACGGCGTCCTGCCCGAGCATCTGCTCAAGGGCAAGAACCGCAACGCGATCATGAAGGACGGCTACTCCTTCAGCGGCGGCCCGTGGAAGATCCAGTCCTGGAAGAAGGGCACCTCAGTCACTCTCATCCCCAACGCCCGCTACTGGGGCCCCAAGCCCAAGCTCGACAAGGTCACCTTCCAGTTCACCACCGACACCGCCGCGGCCTTCCAGGCTTTCAAGAGCGGCCAGCTCGACGCCCTCTTCCCGACGCCGCAGCTCGATGTCGTCGAACAGCTCAACCAGACAGCCGGGGGCACCCGACGGCAGATCGACGCCGAGACGGGCAACCTGGAGGCGATCTGGATGAACAACGAGAAGTTCCCTTTCGACTCCGTCGACGTGCGCCGCGCCGTCGCCTACGCCATCGACCGCACCGCCATCGTCAAGAAGCTCTACGGCTCCCTCGGCGTGGGCAAGCCCGCCCAGAGCTTCCTCACCCCGGTCCTTTCCTCCTACGCCGGCACCGACTTCTCCCACTACACCCGAGACCTCAAGGCCGTTGACAAGGCAATGCGGGGGGACGGCTGGGCCAAGGGCAGTGACGGCATCTGGGCCAAGGGCGGACGCCGGGCAGAGTTCACCATCGTCTCCCTCGCCGGCAACAAGCGGCGCGAACTCACCGAGCAGATCCTCCAGACCCAGCTAGAGCAGGCCGGCTTCCGGATGACCATCAAGAACACCACTCCGGCCAACCTGTTCGGTAAGCAGGCACCAGCCGGCACCTTCCAAATGGGGCTGTGGACGCTCATCGACACCTTCCCCGACCCCACGCAGAGCAACAGTTTCAGCAGCACCTCCATCCCCACTGAGGCCAACGGCCGCTCCGGCCTCAACTTCGTCCGCGCCCGGATCGACGGCCTCGATCCGCTGCTCGCCACCGTCGACCGCGAGACCGACCCGAGGAAACGCGTCAAGGCCTCCCGCCAGGCGGACAAGATCATCGCCGACCAGGTGCCCGCGATCCCGATCAGCACCGTCCCGAACATCCTCCTGTGGAACGACCGCGTCGGCGGCCCGCTCAGCAACAACCCGAGCGAAGGCCCTTGGTGGAACCTCGCCAAATGGGGAGTGGCAAAGTGACGGAGGCTCTGCGGGCCGCCCCCGCTCCCGAGGGCCGGCACTCCGAAGGCCGCGGCGCGCAGGGCCGTGGCCGCGTGGGCCGGTCCCGGCAGATGCTCCGCTACGCGGTCCGCCGGTTGGCCTACTCGGTTCCCGTCGTCCTGGTCGCCTCGTTCGTCTTCTTCTGGGCCGTCCGCTCCACCTTCGACCCGCTCACCAAGCTGCGCCAGGCCCGCGACCCCGGCGTCCTCGCCCGCGAATCCGCCCGCCTCGGCCTTGAGCGGCCGGTCCTCGAACAGTACGGACTGTGGATGAAGGCCTTCGTCACCGGCGACTGGGGCGTGAGCACCCGCACCGGCGACCGCGCCCAGGCCATGATCGGCTCCGCCCTCGGCACCACCCTCCAACTAGTCGGCTGGGCCGTGCTGTTCGCCGTGGTCGTCGCCCTCGCGATCGGCACCTACTCGGCAGCCCGCCAGTACTCGGCGGGCGACCACCTGCTCACCGGGTTGTCCTACCTGGGCGTGGCCATGCCTGCCTTCTGGCTCGGCCTCCTGCTCATCCAGGTGTTCGCCATCTGGCCGCGCGAACAATTCGGGCTCGAACAACCCCCGCTGTACTTCGTGGGCCTGCACTCGCCGGGCATGAGCGGTGTCAACGCCGACTACTTCCGGCACCTGGTCCTGCCGGTCATGACCCTCACCGTCGGGCTGATCGCCAGTTGGTCCCGCTTCAGCCGGGCGTCCATGCTTGAAGCTCTGAACAGCGACTACGTCAAGACCGCTCGTGCCAAGGGGGTGCCCCCGCGCCGGATCTTCCTCCGGCACGCGCTGCGCAACTCACTGGCGCCCTTCGTCACCGTCGTCGCTGCCGACACAGCCCTGCTCATCGGCGGCCTCGTCGTCACCGAGCAGATCTTCGCCATCTCCGGCATGGGCCGGCTGTTCCTCGACTCCCTGCTGGCCGGCGACGTGTACGTACTCCTTCCCTGGATGCTGATCGTGGCGCTGGCGATGGTCCTGTTCAACCTGGCGGCCGACCTCGGATACGCGCTGCTCGACCCGAGAGTGACCTTGCGATGACCGTACCCAGTCACCACCCCGCGGAGCGGGCGCTCCCGCCGACGCCGCGGCCCGCGGACAAGAGCCGGCGGCGGATCCTCGTCGAACGGTTCCTGCGCCACCGCCTGGCCGTGATCGGCCTGCTGATCCTGCTGGCGCTCATGATCTGTTGCTATGGAGCGGCGTGGGTGGCGCCCCATCCACGCAACGCCCAGGACATCCTCACCGGAGCCCTGCCCCCCTCCTCGGAGCACTGGCTCGGCACCGACGACCTCGGCCGCGACTACCTCACCGAACTCCTCTACGCAGGACAGGTCTCGTTGACCGTCGGCCTCGGTGTCGCCTTCCTGTCGACCGCCGTCGGAACCCTCGTCGGAGCGGTCTCCGGTCTCCTCGGCGGCTGGATCGACGAGGTGATCATGCGGATCACCGACCTCTTCCTCATCATCCCGGCCATCGCCCTCCTCGCGCTCGCCATGCAGACGCTCAGCCCCTCACCCGTGACCATCGTGCTCGTCCTCGCCGGACTCGGCTGGACCGTGATCGCACGCGTCGTCCGTTCCCAGGTCATCAGCCTCCGGGAGAAGGAGTTCGTGCAAGCCGCGCAGGTGCTCGGCTCCTCGCGGACCCAGATTGTCCTGCGGCACCTGCTGCCCAACCTGGCCGGTGTGATCATCGTCAACGCCTCCATCGCGGTGGCCGCCGCGATCATCCTGGAATCCACACTCAGCTTCCTCGGCTTCGGCATCCAGCCGCCCCAGTCCAGTTGGGGCAACCTCCTCAACCAGGCCGCCGGGCTCGTCGGCACGCCCAAGGACTACCTCCTGTACGCGCCCGGCGTAGCCATCCTCCTCACCGTCCTCGCAGTCAACTTCCTGGGCGACGGACTGCGAGACGCCTTCGACCAGCAGAGCAGGCAGTCATGACCTCTCTCACTTCCGACACCGGCAACGACCGGCCGGACACCGCCACCGACCTGCTCTCCGTCCGTGACCTGACGGTCGAGTACCGAACCGACACGGGGCACGCCGCCGCCGTGGAACGCCTCTCCTTCGACGTGCACGAAGGCGAGACACTCGCCCTCGTCGGGGAGTCGGGCTCCGGTAAGAGCGCGGCGGCCATGGCCCTGATGGGCCTGCTCCCGCCGTCCGCGCGGGTCAGCGGCTCGCTCCGCTTCCGGGGGCGGGAACTCCTCGGACTGCCCGAGCGGGAACTGCGCGCGGTGCGGGGTCGGCAGATCGGCATCATCTTTCAGGACGCACTGGCCGCGCTGAACCCCATGATGACGGTCGGCGACCAGATCACCGAGGCCGTCGCCGTCCACGCCCCCGGCCTCGGCCGCGATGCCCTCACCGAGCGTGCCATCGACCTCCTCGGACTCGTCGGCATCCCCGCACCCCGATCCCGGCTGCACGCCTACCCACACGAGTTCTCCGGCGGCATGCGCCAACGCGTCATGATCGCCATCGGCATGGCCAACGAACCCGACCTGCTCATCGCAGACGAACCGACCACTGCCCTCGACGTGACCGTACAGGCTCAGATCCTCGACGTCCTGCGCCATGTGCAGGAACGCACCGGCACCTCGGTGCTGCTGATCACCCACGACCTCGGCGTCGTCGCGGGCGTCGCCGACCGCGTCATGGTCATGTACGGCGGTCGCAACCTGGAGTGCGGCGACGCCGAGTCGGTCTTCTACCGGCCCGCGCACCCGTACACGCGGGCCCTGCTGGACGCGCTCCCGCGAATCGACCGGCGCGTCCCCCGGCTCACTCAGATCCCGGGCCAGCCCGACCCGCCCGGACGCCGCCCGCGCGGCTGCCCGTTCCAGCCCCGCTGCTCCCACGCCCTGCCCGAAGTCTGCGGCACCGAGATCGGGGCCGCGGTCCGGCTTTCCGACCTGCATACCACCGGGTGCGTCCGGACGCACGAGATCGCACTCGCCACCGACAGGGACATCGCACTCGCCACCGACCGGGAAGGGGACGCGCGATGAAGACGAAGACGTCGACGGTCGCGGTACCGAAGACGGACGCGCCCGCCGTGCACGTCCAGGCCCTGGCCGCCGAGTACCGCACCGGCCGCCGCGCCGGCACGGTCCAGGCCGTGTCCGGCGTCGACCTCACCATCGGCCGTGGCCGCACCCTCGGCCTGGTGGGGGAAACCGGCTGCGGCAAGAGCACCCTCGGCCGCTGCCTGGTCCGCCTCGTCCAGCCGGTCGGCGGCCAGGCCCTGATCAACGGCCTCGACATCGCCCGGGCCCGAGGCGACGAAATCACCCGGCTGCGCAAGCAGATCCAGCTCGTCTTCCAGGATCCGTACTCCTCGCTCGACCCCCGGATGACCGTCGAGCAGATCCTCGTCGAACCCCTGCGCATCCACCGCCTGCACCGCACCCGCCGGGCCGAGCGGGTCCGCGAACTCCTCGAACAGGTCGGCCTCGACCCCGACCACGCCCGGCGCTACCCCAGCCAGTTCTCCGGCGGACAACGCCAGCGCATCGGAATCGCCCGCGCCCTCGCCGTCGAACCGGACGTCCTCGTCCTCGACGAACCGGTCAGCGCGCTGGACGTCAGCGTGCAGGCGAGCGTCATCAACCTGCTTCAGGACCTCCAACGGGAGCTGGCACTCACCTACCTCTTCATCGCCCACGACCTGTCGGTGGTGCGTCAGATCAGCGACGAGGTCGCCGTCATGTACCTCGGCCGGATCGTCGAGAGCGGTCCCGCCGACGCACTGTACGGCGCCCCGCACCACCCCTACACCCAGGCGCTGCTGTCGGCGGTCCCGATCCCGGACCCACGCGCCGAGCGGGCCCGCCGCCGCATCGTGCTCCAGGGTGACGCCCCCAGCCCGCAGAGCCCGCCGTCCGGCTGCCGGTTCCGCACCCGCTGCTGGAAGGCACAGGAGATCTGCGGTCAGCAGACGCCCGTCCTCCGGCACACTGCCACGGGCCACCGGGTCGCCTGCCACTTCCCCGAGCCCGCGACGCCCGTGGTTTCCGCCGGCCGCCCGCCCACTGCAACGTGACACCGGCGAACCGCTCGATCTTCTGACGGCACGATCCCCGACTTATCCGCCCCTACCCGTACGACCTCCGGCGTACGGCGATATCCAAGGAGTCCGGCAGTGACTCACGACTGGCAGCGGTTCTTCGACGCCCGGCAGTGCCTGTCCTCCCGCCGGGGACGCGGCATGGGGGACGACCTCGAACTCATGGTGCACGACGGCCCCGACGGAGCCTTCCTCACCGTCTGGGACGTCGTCCGCGACGTCACCCGGCCCGTGGCGGGCGCCTACGGCGACCCCCGCAACGCGGTCCTGTCCGGCGACGGACGAGCCGTCCTCAACCTCCTCGACGACAACGGTTCGGAGATGGGCCACCTGTGGTCCGTGCCGATCGACGGCGGCTCCGGCACCGACCTGACGCCTGGCCTCCCGCCGTACACGCTGCGAGGCATCGACGTCGCCCGCACCGGCGCCCTCGCCGTGCTGTCCGCGGTGGCCGAAGACGGCTTTACGCTCTGGCTGGTCGACACTGACGGAGGCCGCCCGCCCCGGCGCCTGTTCGGCTCGACGGCAGAGGCATGGAACGCACGTGTCTCCGCCGACGGCCGCTGGGCGAGCATCGACACCACGGACCACAACCCCGGCCTGCGGCGCTTCGCCGCGACGGTCCTCAGCACCACCGCCGATGCCCCCGGGGAGACGATCCGCACCCTGTCCGACGGACCCGAGGCCCCCGTCCGCGGCATCCGGTTCTCGCCCGTGCCCGGTGACAACCGACTGCTCGTCTCCACCGAGCGATCCGGTCACCAGCGGCCTTGCGTCTGGTCCTTTACCGACGGCTCCCGCATCGACCTGGACGCCGAGCACCTGGACGGCGACGTCGTGCCGCTCGACTGGTCCGATGACGCCGCGTACGTACTGCTGGTCCACGTCGACCACGGAGTGCACCGCGTCCTGGAGTGGGAGCCGGACAGCGGGCGGCTCCGCGCTGTCGACCACCCGGCAGGCGCCTTCTTCGAAGCCGACATCGCCGACGCCCACCCCGACTACTGGGCCTCCCACTACGGCGCCGACGGTCAACCGCGACTACTCCACCAGCGCTTCGACCTTCCCCTCACCCTCCTGCGCGAGGACAGGGGCGACGCCACCGTCACACCCGTCTGGACACCGTCCCTGCGCCCGGCCGGCGTCGCCCTGACCTCCCACATCGTGCGCTCCATCGACGGCACACCCGTACAACTGTGGGCGGGCCGCCCTCCGGGCCGCAAAGGGCCCGCGCCCACCCTGCTCAGCATCCATGGCGGCCCCCAACTGGTCACCGTAGACCGCTACACCCCCGAGGCCCAGGCCTGGCTCGCCGAAGGATTCGCCTACGCCGCCGTCAACTACCGCGGCTCGCAGACCTTCGGCCGCCGCTTCCGCGAGGGGTTCTGGCACACGATCGGCGAGCGGGAACTGGAGGACATCGCGGCCTCCGTTCACTGGCTGGTCCACGAAGGGATCGCCGACCCCAGGCAGATCTTCATCACCGGTGCCTCCTACGGCGGATACCTGTCCCTGCTATCTCTCGGCCGCCTGCCCGACCTCTTCGCCGGAGCGCTTGCCTTCGTCCCGATGGCGGACTGGCTCGCCGCATACGCGGACATGAACCCCGCACTGCGCAGCGCCTGGCGCTCCTTCTTCCACGCCGATCCCGACGACGACCCCGAGGTTTTCCATCGCGCGTCGCCCATCTCCTACGTCGACGGGGTGCGCGCCCCCGTATGGATCTCGACCGGCACGCACGACACGAGGACACCACCGCGCCAGGTCCACAGGTACGCGCAGGCCCTGGAGAAGGCGGGCGGGGATGTCACCGTGGAGTGGTTCAGCGGCGGGCACGAGACCAACAGCCGCAACTCCGAACTCGCGGATCAGCGGCGGATGATGGAGCTGATCACGAAGGCGATGCACGGCGAGCGCTGGGCCGAAGGGCCGGTCACTCCGCCGCCACCAGGCTCAATCGGCTACATGTGATCCTCGCCCACAGAGCCCTCCGCCCGTGCGGGCTCACCTCGTGGCCTCACCCGTCGGTTGTACGACCTGTCCGTACCGACTACCGAGCACGCCGCTGCGCCTGCGGAGCCCTGTGCGGGCCCGGGTCATGCCAGGCCGGCCGCAATGGCGCGGCGGACGGCGTCGGCGCGGTCCTGGATGCCGGCTTTGGCGAACAGGTTGTTGATGTGGGTCTTGACCGTGGCCTCGCTGATGAAGAGTCTCTCGGCGATGGCCTGGTTGGGCAGGCCCTGGCCGATAAGGGTGAGCACCTCGCGTTCGCGGCGAGTGAGGTCCGCAGGGAGCGGCCGCGCGTCGACCGGCGGGCGCGTGCGGACGGTGGCCAGGAGACGGTTCTGCACCTCGTGGTCGAGTACGGACTGTCCCGCGGCGGCGGCCCGGATCGCGCGGACGATGTCCTGGCGCCCCGCGTTCTTCGTCAGATAGCCGCGGGCGCCGGCGCTCAGGGCGGCCAGGATCGAGTCGTCGTCGGCGAAGGTGGTCAGCACGACCACGGCCGTTCCCGGGTGTTCCTCGCTCAGCCGGCGGGTGGCCTCGGTGCCGTCCATGACAGGCATGCGCAGGTCCATCAGGACGACGTCGACCGGTGTGGCGGCCACGGCGGCGAGCACCTCGGTACCGTCCGCGGCGGCGGCCACGACGTCGATGTCCTCGGTCATGTCGAGCACCGCGGCCAAGGGCTCGCGGACGGTGGCCTGGTCGTCGGCGACGATCACCTTCAGCGAGCGCTCGGTCAGCGGGTCCTGCGGGTTCCGTGGCTCCTGGGCCGGTTCGTTCGTCGTCATCCTCGGATCACTGCCTCCACCTGCCAGCCGCCCCGGTCCGGTCCCTCGGCGAGCGGACCCGCGGTGAGGGTGCCGCCCAGCAGGGCGACGCGTTCGCGCATTCCTATCAGTCCCATGCCGCTGCCGACACCCGCGGTCGCCTCACCGGTCGCGGGCCCGTTGCGGACGGCAAGGCTGGTCGAGGCGGCGTCGAATGTCAGCTCCACCGCGATCTCGGCCCCGGGAGCGTGCCGGGCCGCGTTGGTCAGCGCCTCCTGCGCGATGCGCAGCAGGTTCTGGGTGACCTGTGCCGGCAGCTCTCGGACGGCCCCGGTGACGGTGAGCACCTCGCGGTGGCCGGACGACTCGATCATGGCGGTCAGGCTCTCGAGCAGCGGAAGGGAGTCCTCGCGCAGCGCGTGCACGGTCCACTGGGCCTGCTTCAGGCTCTCCCTGACAAGGTGCTGCGCCTTGTTGTGCGCCGCGCGGACCTTCTCCAGGTCGCCGGTGTCCATCAAGGCGTCCGCCAGTTCCAGGTGCATGTTGATCCCGGCCAGCGAGTGCGCCAGCACATCGTGGACGTCGCGGGCGATGCGGCCGCGTTCGGTGAGCACGGCCGTTCGCGCCTCGGCCCGCGCGGCCCGCTCGGCGGACTCGGCGGCCTGGAGCCTCGCCTCCACTGCCTGTTGCCTGCCGCGGCCCAGGATTCCGGCCACGACCGGGATGCCGGTGCTGAGGCCGAAGGTCCAGGTGAGCACCTGGTGATCGGGGCCGACGTAGAAATAGAAGACAGCGCCGCACAGCAGACTGGACAGGGCCGCGACCGCCAGGGCCGGCTTGAGGGCGAGGCGGTAGCCGGCGTGGCCGACGAGGAAGTAGGCGAAGAGGTAGCCGGAGCCGCTGCTGCTCACCTCCAGCAGGCCGGCGGACGCCACGACACCGGCGGTCAGCCAGACCAGCGCGGCCCGGCGTGGGAAGGCCGGCGGCAGGTGTCTGGCCAGCAGGGCGACGGAGTTGACCGCCAGCAGGGCGACCACGGCCAGGCCGCGGCCGCTGACGCCCACCGGCCGGACGGTGATGACCGCGATGGCGATGATCAGCAGGGTGACGGCCCACTGGAGAGCGGCGTCGTGCCGGTGGAGAGAGGCGTCGTGCCGGAGCAGGACCCGAGGGCCGGGCTCCCGTTCGGAAGCCGGCCCGAGGGCTGGGGGATTGTCGGAAGCGGACACGGCGCGACGATAACCCGTACTCAGACCGTCCGGTCCGCGGCGACCGCCGCGACCCGTCCGTCCACGGCCGGCTGCCGCTGCTCCCGGGTGGCCACGCGGCCGCGGAGAAATATGGTGCCCAGCCGCGTGACCACCTCGGTGAGCGCCATCAGTACGAACGCGGCCACCCACGCGTCCCCCGTGGTGATCTGGTGGGCCAGGCTGAAGCGGGCCAGGTCATCGGCGCCGCCGTGGTCGACCCACAACTGGAAGCCCATCCGCGCCCCCATGCCCAGCACCCACAGGGTCGCGGAGACCGCGCCCGCCTTGATGAAGAGATGCGCGCCGACCTTGCGTATACGGGTGTAGATGCCGCCCGCGACGCCGAGGGCCGCGCCGACGGCGACGAGCGCGCCGATCAGCACCAGGTCGTTGCCGGCCGTGGGCACGGTGTTCAGGTAGCTGTGCGCGACGAAGGCCACGATCCCCAGGGGGATCACGTACGACTTGGTGTCGAGGCGGCCCTCCCGCAGTTGCCGGAAGACGACGAGGAGCAGGGCGATGTCGGTGATCCAGTCAGTCGTTGTCATGCCTCAACCCTGCTGGCACGGGCCCGTACGCGCCTGGACCCACGGGTGGAACTATGGGTGGAGTCCGGTCGGCCGGTGATCTCCCGGACTCACGGGAGCAGCAGTCGTTCCAGCAGGATGACGAGGTGGAAGAGCAGCACGCCACGCACATGATGCTGAGCAGGGCCATCGCCGCGAAGGCGAGAGGGGTGTCGGCGCTGCCGCCCGAGGCGACGATCACATGGCCGAGCCCCGCCCCTGACCACCCATGACCCGAGAAACCCTGGAGAACCCGACCCGCGCGTCGGGCCCCGGCCACGCCCGCCCGGCCACAAGCAACCGAAACCACCGCTTCACCACGATCCGACCAACTCGGCCAGGCGAAGCGAAACGGGGAGGCTGATCGTCTGGACTGTTCACGCGCCTGGCAGCGCAGGATCTCCTGGATTCGCTGGTCGAGGCCGTCCTGGCGCCACAGGGTGAAGTAGTGGAACACCGCCGATCAGGCCGGGAAATCGTGCGGCAGGAGCCGCCACTGACGGCCGGTCCGGTTCTGGCAGAGCAGCGCGTTCACGACCTCCCGCAGATCACAGGAGCCCGGGTTCCCGGTCGGCGATCGCGCCACCCGCGCCTGCTTCCACCCGGTGACCAGCGGTTCGATTAACGCCCACTGCTTGTCGGTCAAGTCGGTTGCGTACGGGCTCCGTTCCATGCCTGCGACCCCATCATGCACACGGCGTGACACCAGGACGGAACCATCCCATCACCCACGAACGAGCAACACCAGATCATCCGGACAGCCGTCAGTGTGGTCCACGTGCGGGGAGGGACGGGGCGTCATCCGCGAGGCGCATCCGTCCTCCCTCGCGTGGCGGAGGCGGTGCGCCCCAGGACGGATGCGCCCGCCGCCCCTACGGGACAGGCTTGACTGTCGGCACCGCGAAACTGGAGGTCACGGTGACTGTTTCCGCGCAAACCCCGCCCCGCCCCGGTCCCGGGCTGCCGTCCCCGGAGGCCACGTGGCGGGCGTGGCCGCGGCGGTGGCCACGGTGGGCACCCCATGCCACCGCGGTGTGGGGCGTGGGGTACGCCGCAGTCCAGGTGGTCTGGGCCGCCACGGGCACCACCGTGCCCTGGTCGCCGCATATGGCCTACGCACCCGGCGTCCAGCTCGCGCTGGCCGCGCTCGCCCTGCTGGCCGCCGGTGCCTGCCTGGCCACCCCCCGGCCACTTGCGCGGCGCGGCCGGGTGGCGGTGGCGGCGGTACTGGTCGTGGCGATCCCCCTCTTCGCGATGGGCATGGCGAGCCTGCCCGCGTACGTCGTCACCTTGGCGTCGTTATCGGGCGTGGAGAGCGCCACCGGCTTCGCCCATGTCCTGCTGAACACCGTGGGCCTGGCCCTGCTGCTGGTTGGCCTCTCCCACCGGCGGCGGCTGCGGGACCGGTGTCCGCGGTGCGGGGCCGGGCACACCGGCGACGGCGGCGGGCCGCTGGTCCATCCGCCCGCCTCCGTGGCGTCCCGGCGGACCCGGGTCCAGGTGTACGTGCTGATGAGCGGGCTTGTGCCGTGGGCGGTCGTCAAGACCATCTGGACGCTCGGCGGCGACGCGCTGAGCGTCACGGCGGAGAAGTGGCGCGAGGAGAACGCGGGCGGCTCGGACGTGGCCAAGGCGCTCGCCTCGGTGGGCATCGACGTCACCGTCCTGGCCGCGCTGGCCGGGATCTTCCTGCTGCTGGGGTTGATGTACCCCTGGGGCCAGGTGTTCCCACGCTGGACACTCCTGCTCACCGGGCGGCGGGTGCCCCGGCTCCTGCCACTCCTCCCGGCGTGGCTGTCAGCCATCGGCCTGTCGGTGTACGGCGTCGTCCTCGTGATCTACGCCCCGCTCAGCGCCGCGGGTGTGCTGCCTCGGATCAAACCGGACGGGGCGTTCACCTCCAGCGCGGGAATCACCTGGATGGTGCTCTTCGGCGGGCTGGCCTTCGGCGGCCTGGGCTTCGGACTGATCGCCGCGGCCCGCTCGTACGCTGCCCGCACCCGTCCGGTCTGCGCGATCCCCGCCACGGACGCCACGGACGCGGTGCCGGAGAACTGATGGGGCTACGCCCAGGGCGCGGTAGCCGGGCTCGTCGAAGACGAACGAGCGGGCGGCGGCCGGGTCGGCCGGCTCTTGGCGCAGCACCAGCGAGCCGGGCCGGTCGCGGTGATAGCGGAAGAACTCCATGCCCGATCGACTCGCACGGCGCGCGCGATCGAGCACGGGCCGGTCCGGAGGTATCTCGCGTTCCGTTCTCGCCGGTCAGCTCGCGCCCGCCTCGCCGGCCGGTGGGTCCGGGACCTCGTCGACCGGACGGTGTCCCGCCCCGGTGAGTCCTTCACCGGCCGCGTCGGTGAAGGCGGCGATGGCCTCGTTTTGCCGGGTGGGAACCCAGACCACCGATGTCAGCCAGGCCAGGGGTGCGCCGTCCAGGGGACGCCAGACCAGGCCGGCGGCGAGCGGGGCGGTCGGGGGCTCGTTCAGGTGTATGCCCCGGCCCGCGAGCACCAGTCCGTGGACGAAGTCGGGGTTGCGGGCGTGCCGGATGGCGCCCGGCAGGAAGCCGCCGTCCCGGCACGTCAGCAGCATGTGGTCGTACAGTTGGGGCGCCATCACCCTCGGGAAGATCACCAGGGAGGCCCCGTCCAGGTCACGCAGCCGGACCGGTGCCTCGTCCTGGGCGCAGGGGTGGTCCTCGCGGAGTACCACTCCCAGGTCGCGCCGGGCCAGCGGGCCGGAGTCCAGTCCGACGGTGTCTGCGGGGTGGCGGACGACCCCGGCGTCCAGTTCGCCCTCGCGCAGCCGCACCAGTTGCTCCTCGGTGGTCAGTTCGTGCAGGTCGATGAGGACGTCGGGGGCACGCCGGGAGAAGCTTTCGGTGAGCGTGCGCAGCACGGGGGGTTTGGTGTCCGGCGGCACGCCGACGCGTAGGACACCCGCTTCGCCGGGCTGGAGCCGGCGCATCGCCTCGCGGGCGGTCTCGACACCGGCCAGGACGGGGCGGACGTGTTCCAGCAGCAGTGCGCCTGCCTCGGTCAACTGGATCCGCGGCCGCCTCCGGTCGAACAGACGCACGCCCAGTTCATGTTCCAGGTCGCGGATGCGCTGGGACAGCGGGGGCTGGGCCATGTGCAGGCGCTTCGCGGCCCGGCCGAAGTGCAGTTCCTCGGCGAGCACGGCGAAGTAACGCATGTGGCGCAGCTCCATCGGCCCACCATATCGCTGCGATATCGAGGGCAGTCCCGATTGATGTTGGCCAGCTCACATCCCCTGCTGTTTGCATGGTGGCCCACGGGGATTCCGATGCCGGAGCGCTCCCGTTCCATCCCGGGTCCGCCGCCGTCCGCCGGCGGCCCGGCCGCCCACGCCTCAAGGAAGGGAACGCTGTCATGCCCTCATCCAGCACCGTCGTCGTCACCCGCCATCCCGTCCGTGCCGGCGACACCGAGACCTACGTCGCCGAAGTGACACTCGACCGTCCGGAAAAACTCAACGCCTGGACCGCCGCGATGCGCTCACATCTGGTGGCCGCGCTCGAGGCGGCCGGCACCGACGACCGGTGCCGTGCCATCGTCCTCACCGGCGCCGGACGGGCGTTCTGCGCGGGCCAGGACCTGGCGGAAACCGCTGCCATCGACCCCGACGACCATGCCGCCGCCGAGGAGTGGATCGACGACTTCGGGCGGCTGTTCCGGGCGGTGCGCGGGCTGGACAAGCCAGTGGTCGCCGCCGTGAACGGTGTAGCGGCCGGATCCGGATTCCAGTTCGCCCTCCTCGCCGACCTGCGCATCGGACACGCGGGCGTGCGCATGGGCCAGCCCGAAGTGCTCTCCGGCATCCCCAGCATCACCGGTATCTGGGCCATGCTCGGCATCCTCGGCCGGGCAAAGACGGCCGAGTTCGCTCTCACCGGCCGGCTGGTGAACGGCGCGGAGGCACAGCGGCTCGGACTGCTGAACCGTCTGGTCGACGAGGACCGGGTCAAGGAGGAGGCGCTGGCCGAGGCCGCCCACCTGGCGCAGTTGCCGCCCGGTGCCGTCGCGCTGACCAAGGGCAGGCTGCGCGAACTGGACGATGCCGGCCTGGACGCGGCGA
>NZ_JAHLEM010000120.1 GCF_018883605.1 Streptomyces niphimycinicus
GGGGCGGAGCCCCCACGCGGCGGAGCCGCACATCGACGCTGCGTGGGAAGGGGCGGGGAGGGGAGCGGCCCCCCGCAGGCGTCAAGATCTGTCGGACACCCCCTACGGCTTGATCGCACGGATGCGGATGAGGTCCGCGTCCGGAATCCGGGGGGTGCGTTCGAGGAAGGCGTCGATCGCGTCCCAGTGCGGTGCGCTGTTCGCGCCGCCCAGGCTCTGCACCGACAGGGCGGCGCACAGTCCGGCGAAGCGGAGCCGGGTGGCGAGGGGCCAGTCGTGGTTCAGGCCGGTGATCAGTCCCGCGGTGAACACATCACCGGCGCCGGTGGGATCGACGGCCGGCACCCGGGGTACGGCGACCCGGATCAGCTCGCCGGTGTCGCCGTCCACCGCGACCGCGCCGTGCCCGCCATCGGTCACGACGACGTCGGGCACATGGTCGGCGAGTACCTTCACGGCCTCCTCGACCGTCCCCGTGCGGGTGTAGCTCGTCGCCTCGACGGCATTGCAGACGAACACGTCGACCTCGGCGAGCCGGGCGAGCAGATCCCGTGACCACTGTCCGGTGGGGTCCCAGCCGACGCCGCCCACCACACGGGTGCCGCGGGCGCGGAACTCGGCCGCCCAGGCGGGCAGCGGCCGTCCGATCCCGAGTTGCAGGAAGCGGACGGCGGGCAGTTCGCCCTCCCACACCTCAGGGCGCAGGGCCCCCTTCTCCTCGTAGGTGAGGAAGGCGCGGTCGTGTTCCTGGGTCACCGCGACCGTGACCGGGGTCTGCACGGCGGGGTCGCGGCGCAGCCAGGTCGGGTCCAGGTTCTTCTCGGCCGCGAGCCGGGCGGCGAGGTGCTCGCCGAAGAGGTCGGTGCCGATCACACCCAGGATCCCGGTCCGCAGTCCGAGGCGGGCGGTGGCGACGGCGCGGTTCGCGGTTCCCCCGGGGGAGACGGCGAACCGGTCGGCGTACACCTCGGTTCCTGGGGTGGGCAGGTGGGGGATGCCGCCGAAGACGAGGTCGCAGAAGACCTCGCCCGCGAAGAGCACGTCGAGCACGGAGACCGCCTCTTTCCGGTGCGACCACGGTGAAGTGCTCAACTATGAGCATCACCCCTACGGAATGACAAGAGTCGATCAGCAACGAGAATGTCTCTCCTCGCTATGACTGACTTCAGTCATGCGGTGCTATCGTCAATGCGTGACCTCACGCAAACGACATGCGAAGATCGTCGAGTCACTCCGGTCCACCGGAGTGGCCTCGGTACGCGAGCTCGCCGAAAACCTCCAGGTCAGCGAGTCCACGATTCGCCGGGACCTGACCCTCCTCGACCGCAACGGCGAGCTGGTCCGCACCTATGGCGGAGCGGCCCTGTCGCTGCGCGGAACCGCGGAAGCCGCCGGCGTGGAGACGGAGAAAGAGATTCCGTTCGACGTGGTCATCTCGCGCGACGAGGCGCTGAAGGACGCGATGGCCGAGGAGGCCGTGAAGCTGGTCGAGGACGACAGCGTGATCGTCCTCGACATCGGAACCACTCCCCTGGCCATCGCCCGCCGACTGCGGGGCCGTCCCGTCACCGTCATCACCAGCAGCCTGCCGGTGCTCGACGAACTCCGCGACGACGACGCCGTACGGCTGGTGATGCTCGGTGGCGTGCTGCGCCGCAACTACCAGTCCCTGGTCGGCTCCCTCACCGAGCAGGCACTCCGCCAGGTCAGCGCCGACCTGCTCTTCCTGAGCTGCACCGGAGTGCGGCCGAACGGCCATGTGGTGGACAACATGGCCGTCGAGGCCCCCCTGAAACAGGCCATGATCGAGACGGCCGGGAAGGTCGTCCTGGTCGCCGCCGAGACCAAGTTCCCCGGCACCGGATCGCTGCGCGTGTGCTCGCTCTCCGATCTCGACGTCCTGATCACCACCAGCGGTGCCGACCCCAACACGCTCCAGCTCTGCCGCGAGGCGGACGGAAAGGTGATACTCGCATGAAGTTGACCGTCCTCGGCGGCGGCGGATTCCGCGTGCCATACGTCTACCAGGCACTGCTGCACGATCAGGGCTCCCCCCGTATCGACGATGTGTGGCTGTACGACACCGACCCGGCCCGGCTCAAGGCCATGGCCGAAGTGCTCGCCCAGTTCGCCGACGGCCATGCCGAAGCGCCCAGGGTGACGGTCACCACGTCGCTCGACGACGCCCTGGAGGGCAGCGACTTCGTGTTCGCCGCCATCCGCGTGGGCGGGCTGACGGGGCGGATGTGTGACGAGCGGGTCGCCCTCGACCTCGACGTCCTCGGTCAGGAGACCACCGGCCCGGGTGGTCTGGCCTATGGGCTGCGCACCATCCCCGTCATGCTCGACATCGCGCACCGGGTGCGGCGGCTGGCCCCGCACGCCTACGTCATCAACTTCACCAACCCGGCCGGCATGATCACCGAGGCGATGCAGAGCGTTCTCGGCGATCGGGTCCTCGGCATCTGCGACACGCCGTCAGGTCTGGGCCGCCGCATCGCCACGACCCTCGGCCTCGACCCGTCCCGGGCCCAGTTCGACTACGTCGGTCTCAACCACCTCGGCTGGATGCGCCGCGTGCTGCACGACGGCGAGGACATCCTGCCCCGGCTGCTCGCCGACGAGCGCCTCGGCGACCTGGAGGAGGGCGTTGTCTTCGGGCGCGAGTGGCTGCGCGACCTCGGCCTGATCCCCAACGAGTACCTGTACTACTACTACTTCAACCGCGAGGCCGTGCGGTCCATCCTCGACGCTCCGCAGACCCGCGGCGAGTTCCTCGCCCGCCAGCAGCAGGAGTTCTACCAGCGG
>NZ_JAHLEM010001200.1 GCF_018883605.1 Streptomyces niphimycinicus
CCCCCGCGTCGGGCCGCAGCCGGTCCAGGGCCGCGGCGGGCTCACCGCCGTCCCTCGGCTCGTCCAGCAGACCGGCCGCCGTCAGCCGGTCCACCAGTGCGTCGGCCCGCCCCTCCGGCAGCCCGATGGCCCGGGCCTCCTGCCGCAGCAGCGGCAGACCGCGGGTGCCGTCCAGCAGCTCCAGGAAGCTGCCCGTGGCGGTGTCCACCGGCCCCATCACCACCGCATGCGCCCGGGCCACCCCGAACTGGATCGTGTCCCGACTCCGCCAGCCGCGCCGCAGCGCGGGCTTGAGCATCGGATGCATCGCCGCCCCCCCGTTTGATGTTCTGTACATTTTCGTGCCTGTACTTACCTGTTCATTACTTTCACGCCGAGTTGCACCGGTTCGCTTCCGTTGCACCGCCCTCAGCATGCGGGCAGGCGACCGGAGCCCGCAGCGCGTTATCCACAGGCGGTGGAATAAGTCGTACGAACACCGGTCGTACAAGCCGTGCACACCGAGGAGTGGTTCGGTCCGCAACAAGGTGCGGGGCGGGACTTCCCCGGCGGCCACCGGGTAACGTCGGGGCGTGCCCGCCGATCCGTCCTCTCGCACCGCGGGGGAGAACCCTCGCAGCGCCGCGAGCGCACCGCGCACCGTCCCGAGCCCGCAGAGCCGAGGCTCGGGCACGAGCGCGGTCGAGGTCCGCCGGAGCACCCGGCGGCGCAGGACGGTCTCCGCCTATCGCGAGGGCGACCGCACCGTCGTCCTCATCCCCGCCCGGATGTCCGAGGCGGAGGAGCAGCGCTGGGTGGGCGTCATGCTGGACAAGCTGGCCGCGCAGGAGAGCAAGCGGATGCTGGGCGACGCGGAGCTGGCCGCCCGCGCCGAGTTGCTCTCCGGCCAGTACCTGGACGGGCGGGCGCGGCCCGAATCCGTCCGCTGGGTCACCAACCAGAACACCCGCTGGGGGTCGTGCACTCCCGCCGAGGGCAGCATCCGGCTCTCGCACCGGCTCCAGGGCATGCCCGAGTACGTCGTGGACTATGTGCTTCTCCATGAGCTGGCCCATCTTCTGGTGCCGGGTCACGGGCGGCGCTTCTGGCAGCTTCTGGAGGCGTATCCGCGGACCGAGCGGGCGCGGGGCTATCTCGAAGGGGTGGTCGCCGCCGGGCGGTTGCCGCATCTCTCCGGGCCCGGGGACGACGAGCCGTAGGGGACCACGCGCGGCCGTAGGGACGACGCGCGTGCCGTAACGGAACCACCCCCGTGCCGTAACGGAACCACACCCGTGCTCCTTGGCGTCGCTCATAGTCGGCGGCAGCGGCTAGCCTGGCGCGCAATGCACACAACCGGTACGGCGATGGGGGACGGTCCTAACGTATGGCCAGGGAATTCCAGCGCGGCCACAAGGCCAGGATCAGTGATCTGACGGCCGGGAGGGATCTGTACGTCGGGGTGCAGATCGCCGGGCCCGGCCTGACGTTCGACATCAGTTGCTTCGGGCTCGACGCGGACGAGCGGCTGTCGGACGACCGCTACTTCATCTTTTTCAACCAGCCGAAATCCCCTGAAGAAGCGATACAGCAACTCGGGGCGCAGGCGGGTGACACGGATTCGTTCCGCGTCACGCTCGACAGCATCCCCTCCGCCATCCAGAAGCTCTCCTTCACCGCGACCCTCGACGGCGCCGGGCAGATGTCGCAGATCGGCCCCGGCTATATCCGGATCGTCGCGGGCGGCGAGGAGGTGGCCCGGTATTCCTTCACCGGTTCGGAGTTCAGCACCGAACGCGCGGTGATGCTGGGCGACTTCTACCTCAAGGACGTCTGGCGGTTCGCCGCCGTCGGACAGGGCTTCGACGGGGGACTGGAGGCGCTGCTCAAGAACTTCGGCGGTGAAGTGGCCGAGGAGGAGCCCGCCCCCGCTCCCGCGCCCGCCCAGGGCGCCGCGCCCGGTTTCGCGCCGCCCGGCCAGGCGGCCCCCG
>NZ_JAHLEM010001201.1 GCF_018883605.1 Streptomyces niphimycinicus
TGATCCCGCCGACACCGGCGGCGGCCTGCGTGTGCCCGATGTTGGACTTCAGCGCGCCCAGCCACAGCGGGCGCCCCTCCGGCCGCTCCTGGCCGTACGTCGCGAGCAGCGCCTGCGCCTCGATCGGGTCGCCCAGCGTCGTACCGGTCCCGTGGGCCTCCACCGTGTCCACCTCGGCGGCCGACAGGCGGGCGTTCGCCAGCGCCTGCCGGATGACCCGCTGCTGCGAGGGGCCGTTCGGCGCCGTCAGACCGTTGGACGCGCCGTCCTGGTTGACGGCGGAGCCGCGCACGATCGCCAGCACCTGGTGACCGTTGCGCTCCGCGTCGGACAGCCGCTCCACGAGCAGCATGCCCACACCCTCGGACCAGCCCGTACCATCGGCGGCGTCCGCGAACGGCTTGCACCGGCCATCGGGCGCCAGCCCGCGCTGACGGCTGAATTCCACAAAGGCCGCCGGAGTGGCCAGCACGGTCACACCGCCGGCGAGCGCCATGGAGCACTCGCCCTGACGCAGCGACTGGGCGGCCTGGTGCAGGGCGACCAGCGACGACGAGCACGCCGAGTCCACCGTCAAAGCGGGCCCCTCGAGGCCCAAGGTGTAGGAGATTCGACCGGACACGACCGAGGTCGCGTTGCCCGTCAATATCTGCCCTTCCAGGTCCTCCGCGGACTCGTTGGCACCGGCCCCGTAGCCCGAGGTGGCAGCGCCCACGAACACGCCGATCTGGTTGCCGCGCACGGACGTGGGAGCGATACCGGCGCGCTCGAACGCCTCCCAGGACGTCTCCAGCAGCAGCCGCTGCTGGGGATCGATGGCGAGTGCCTCACGCGGCGAGATACCGAAGAACGCCGCGTCGAACTCACCCGCGTCGTGCAGGAAACCGCCCTCGCGCGAGTAGAACGTGCCCGAGTGGTCGGGGTCCGGGTGGTACATCCCATCCACGTCCCATCCACGGTTGGACGGGAAGTCGGAGATCGCGTCGCCGCCGCCGACCACGAGGTTCCACAGATCCTCCGGGCTGCGCACACCGCCCGGGAAGCGGCAACTCATCCCGACGATCGCGATCGGATCGTCGTCGACCGGGGCCGCCACCGCCACCGGCGCGGCCACCGCGCCTCGCGTCCCGAGCACCTCGGCCCGCAGATGGTCCGCCAGGATCGACGCGTTGGGGTAGTCGAAGACCAGCGTCGTCGGCAGCTCCAGCCCGGTCTCCGCCACCAGCCGGTTACGGAACTCCACCGCCGTGAGCGATTCGAAACCCAGCTCCTTGAACGCGCGCTCGGGCTCGACCGTCTCCCCACCGGTGAATCCGAGGACCGCGGCCACGTGGCCACGTACCAGGTTCAGCAGGGTCCGGTCGATCTCGGCCTCGGTCAGCCCCACCAGCCGCTCCCGCAGACCCGCCGCGGCTTC
>NZ_JAHLEM010001202.1 GCF_018883605.1 Streptomyces niphimycinicus
TTCGAAACCCAGCTCCTTGAACGCGCGCTCGGGCTCGACCGTCTCCCCACCGGTGAATCCGAGGACCGCGGCCACGTGGCCACGTACCAGGTTCAGCAGGGTCCGGTCGATCTCGGCCTCGGTCAGCCCCACCAGCCGCTCCCGCAGACCCGCCGCGGCTTCCGACTGGCCGGACCCGCCACCGGAGCGGAGTACCTTTTCGACCTCGGGGAGGTCGCCGATGAGCGGGCTCGGCCGCTCCAAGGTGAACGCGGGGGCGAACCGCTCCCAGTCCATGTCGGCGACCGTCACCACACCGTCGTCACCCACGATCGCGCCCCGCAGTGCGGCAAGGGCCAGCTCCGGAGCCATGACGAGCAGGCCGCGGCGGGCGAGCTCGCGTTCCATCCCCTCCGATGTCGCCATGCCGCTTTCGGCCCAGGGGCCCCAGGCAACGGCCGTACCAGCCAGACCCCGCGCACGACGGTCCTCCACCAGCGCGTCCAGATGGGCATTGGCCGCACCGTACGCGGCCTGGCCACCACTGCCCCACACACCGGCGATCGACGAGA
>NZ_JAHLEM010001203.1 GCF_018883605.1 Streptomyces niphimycinicus
AGGAGAGCCGGCGTGAGCTTGAGGATCGTTGTCTGTGTGAAGTATGTGCCCGACGCCACTGGCGACCGGCACTTCGCCGAGGACCTGACCGTCGATCGCGACGATGTGGACGGCCTGCTGTCGGAGCTGGACGAGTACGCGGTCGAGCAGGCTCTTCAGATCGCCGACGAGGCTGACGATGCCGAGATCACTGTGCTGACGGTGGGTCCGGAGGATGCCAGGGACGCGCTGCGCAAGGCGTTGTCGATGGGTGCGGACAAGGCCGTGCATGTCGAGGACGACGATCTGCATGGCACCGATGCGCTGGGTACGTCGCTGGTGCTGGCCAAGGCCGTTGAGAAGACGGGCTATGACCTGGTGGTCTGCGGTATGGCGTCCACGGACGGCACGATGGGTGTGCTTCCGGCGATGCTGGCGGAGCGGCTGGGTGTGCCGCAGGTGTCGCTGCTGTCGGAGGTGTCGGTCGAGGGCGGCACGGTGAAGGGGCGCCGGGACGGGGACAGTGCGACCGAGTTGCTGGAGGCGGCGCTTCCGGCGGTGGTGTCGGTGACGGACCAGTCGGGTGAGGCGCGTTATCCGTCGTTCAAGGGGATCATGGCGGCGAAGAAGAAGCCGGTGACCTCCTGGGACCTGGAGGACCTGGAGATCGAGTCGGACGAGGTCGGTCTGGAGGGTGCCTGGACCGTGGTGGACGGTGCTACGGAGCGTCCGGCCCGTACCGCGGGCACGATCGTCAAGGACGAGGGCGAGGGCGGCAAGCAGCTCGCCGCCTTTCTCGCGGAGCGCAAATTCATCTGATGCCGCCTGGCGGGTCGGAAGTTCATCTGAGCCCCGCTGTCCTTACCGTCCGTTTCTTTCGCATGTCGCAGGAGAGCGATTCCCATGGCTGAAGTCCTTGTCTATGTCGACCACGTGGACGGTGCCGTCCGCAAGCCCACCCTGGAGCTGCTGACGCTGGCCCGCCGTATCGGCGAGCCCGTCGCGGTGGCGCTGGGCGCGGGTGCGGAGAGCACCGCGTCCGTCCTTGCCGAGCATGGTGCGGTGAGGGTGCTGGCCGCTGACGCGTCCGAGTTCGCCGACTACCTCGTGGTCCCGAAGGTGGACGCGCTTCAGGCCGCGTATGAGGCGGTGTCCCCGGCCGCCGTGTTGTTCCCGTCCTCGGCGGAGGGGAAGGAGATCGCGGCGCGGCTGGCGGTTCGTATCGGGTCGGGCATCATCACCGATGCGGTGGATCTGGAGGCCGGTGCGGAGGGTCCGGTTGTCACGCAGTCGGTGTTCGCCGCGGCTTTCACCACCAAGTCCCGGGTGTCCAGGGGTACGCCGGTGATCACGGTGAAGCCGAATTCGGCGGCTGTGGAGGCTGCTGCGGCCGCGGGTGTGGTCGAGGCGTTGTCGGTGTCGTTTTCGGAGCGGGCGGCGGGGACGAAGGTGGTGTCGCGTACGCCGCGTGAGTCGACGGGGCGTCCGGAGCTGACCGAGGCGGCGATCGTGGTCTCCGGTGGGCGTGGTGTGGGTGGTGCGGAGAATTTCCCTGTCGTCGAGGCCCTCGCGGACTCTCTGGGTGCGGCGGTGGGTGCTTCGCGTGCGGCGGTGGACGCGGGCTGGTATCCGCACACCAATCAGGTGGGTCAGACCGGTAAGACGGTTTCGCCGCAGTTGTACGTGGCGGCGGGTATCTCGGGTGCGATCCAGCATCGGGCCGGTATGCAGACCTCGAAGACGATTGTGGCGGTCAACAAGGACGCCGAGGCTCCGATCTTCGATCTGGTCGACTATGGCGTGGTCGGTGACCTTTTCGAGGTCGTCCCGCAGTTGACCGAGGAGGTCAAGACCCGCAAGGGCTGATCCTCCGCGATCCCCTCAGGGCATTCCGTGTGGCCCCGTACGCGATGCGCGTACGGGGCCACACGTCTGCCGAAGGGGGTGTTGACCAGCC
>NZ_JAHLEM010001204.1 GCF_018883605.1 Streptomyces niphimycinicus
CCACCGAAGTCGCCACCAACCCAACACCACGACGCCGCCACGCCAACCCATCCAAAAACGCATTCGCCGCCGCATACGCCGACTGACGACCGCTCCCCCACACCCCCGCCACCGACGAGAACAGAACAAAGGCATCCAAGGACATATGACGCGTCAGCTCATCCAGATGGATGGCTCCCATGACCTTCGGCCGCATTCCAGCCGCAAGATCCTCGGCGGTAAGGGCGCTCAACGAGCCCCAGCTTGAAACGCCCGCAGCATGGACGACCACGCGAAGATCCGGGATCGTCCCGAGCAGTTCCGCAACCGCGTCCCGATCGGCCACATCACACGCCGCGATCCGAGCCGACACACCCATGGCCGATAGTTCGGCCACCAGTTCCCCGGCTCCGGGCGCGTCCGAGCCTCGCCGACTCGTCAGCACGATCTCCGCGACTCCGGTGCCTGCGAGCCATCGGGCGACATGGCTCCCCAGGGCCCCCGTTCCACCGGTGATCAGGGCGGTCCCCGACGCTTCCCAGGCAGCGGACTGCCCCCGACCCGGGGTCGTCACACGGCTCAGCCGACAGCCGAAGACGTCGTTGCCACGGATCGCTGTGTGATCCTCACGCGTGGCGCCTGAAAGCACCGAGCACAACAGACCGGAGGTCCGCTCATCCCATGAGGCGGGCAGGTCGATCAGCCCGCCCCAACGCTCCGGATGCTCCAGACCGATGACACGGCCCAGCCCCCAGACCGCCGACGCGTGCGGATCCACCACATCCCCGTCCACCACGGAGACCGCACCCCGGGTGACACACCACAACGGCGCATCGACCCCGGCCACCCCGAGGGCCTGCACCAGCGACACCGTCGCCTCGACCGATAGCAACGACACCACACCCGCGACCGGGCG
>NZ_JAHLEM010001205.1 GCF_018883605.1 Streptomyces niphimycinicus
CCACCACGGAGACCGCACCCCGGGTGACACACCACAACGGCGCATCGACCCCGGCCACCCCGAGGGCCTGCACCAGCGACACCGTCGCCTCGACCGATAGCAACGACACCACACCCGCGACCGGGCGCGCGTCCAGTTCCTCGACCGTGACAACGCGCACCTCGGCGCCGGCGGCCCGCAACGCGGCGACTACGTCCGTCTCCGCTCCGTCGGGCTCGATCACCACCAACCACGGTCCGGAGAGTTGCGAAGAGGGGCTCACAACCGGAGTCCAGGTCACCCGATACCGCCAGGCGTCGACCACCGACTCTTCCCGCCGCGCCCGCCGCCACGTCGCCAAAGCAGGCAACGCGGCACTCAACGGCTGCTCAGCATCGACCCCCAGAGCCTCCGCATCCCCGCGCTCGACGGCTTCCCAGAACGCCGCATCCACCGCACTGGTCACGGGCCGGGCCGAGGACGGCTCCAGCCAGAACCGCTCACGCTGAAACGCATAGGTGGGGAGATCAACCAGCCGACCGCCGGGGAACACCGCCGCCCAATC
>NZ_JAHLEM010001206.1 GCF_018883605.1 Streptomyces niphimycinicus
GCTCGACGGCTTCCCAGAACGCCGCATCCACCGCACTGGTCACGGGCCGGGCCGAGGACGGCTCCAGCCAGAACCGCTCACGCTGAAACGCATAGGTGGGGAGATCAACCAGCCGACCGCCGGGGAACACCGCCGCCCAATCGATCTGGATGCCCCGGACAAACAGCCCACCCAAAGCCTCCATGACCGCGATCGGCTCCGGACGATCCGGACGCAGCACGGGCAGGCACTCACCATCAGCCAGCGCAGTCAGCGTCCCGTCCGGACCCAGCTCCAGGAAGGAACCAACACCCAGCCCACGAAGCGTCTCCAGCCCGTCAGCAAAGCGCACGGTCTCCCGCACATGACGCACCCAATACTCCGGCGAGCACAACTCCTCACCCGCCAGCGCACCCGACACGTTCGACACCACCGGCACGGTCGGGGCCCGGAACTCCACCCCCCGCAGCACCTCACCGAACTC
>NZ_JAHLEM010001207.1 GCF_018883605.1 Streptomyces niphimycinicus
ACCGGCTGTCGCCGGTCTCTCGTAAGGCCTCCAGGGCCGGGAACCACAAGGGATTCACCCGGCACCCGCGGGCCACCACGACCCCATCCAGCAGCAAGACCAGCCACCCCGCCGGGGCCCGGCTGGAATCCCTACACACGGATTAGGACACCCATGGCCGGACCACCACCCCTACCGAGCCGACGACAACTGATGACCTTCGGTGCCGCCGGAGCCGCGGCAGCCTTCCTCTCCGGCTGCGGCGGGCCCGGCTCGCCCCCGCGCCCCGGGGCCCTGGCCCACGTCGGTGCCTGGGCGCCCGGTCCGGGCGACCAGAGCGGCGCCCGCCGCGGCGGACACGTCATCACGGCCTGGTCCGACGAGGCCCAGTCCTACGACCCGGCCATCGGCTGGGACCTGCATAGCTGGGAAGCCATCTCCACGGTGCTGCACGCCCCGCTGTACCAGTACGCCGGACCCGCCGACGGGCCCGCGCCGCACGCCGCGGCGGCCATGCCCAACATCTCCGCGGACCGCAGGACGTACACCGTGCCCCTGCGCAGGGGCGTACGGTTCCACAACGGCCGCAGGGTGACCGCGCAGGACTACGTCTGGACCTGGACGCGTGTGCTGGACCCGGAGCTGGCGTCCTGGGCGTCGAGCTATCTGCTGGGCATCGAGGGCGCCACCGAGGTCTACGAGAAGAAGGCGAAGAAGGTCCGCGGGCTCGAGGCGCTCGACGACCACACCCTGCGGATCCGTCTCAGCGAGCCGGACATCCTCTTCCAGGCCCTGTTGTGCCAGCCGTACATGGCCGCGCTGCCCAAGGAGGAGGTGGCCCGCCTCGGCGCCGGATTCTCCCGCACCCCGGTGGGCACCGGCCCCTTCCGGATCACCCGCTACGACAGCAAGCGGCAGCGCGCGCTGTTCCGCCCCCACGAACACTACTTCTGGCGCGGCACCCCGCTGATCGACACCCTGGAGTACCGCTGGGGCATCGACTACCCGCTCCAGGCACTCCAGCTCAGCGGGGGCAGGGTCGATGTCCTCGGCGAAGGACTCGTGCCCAGCCAGGCGGCCCGCTTCACCGCGGACCCCGAGATGCGCGAACGCTTCGTCCACCCCGTGCCCGTACGCGGCAGCCAGTGGATCACGACGAACCACAAGCGGCCCGAGCTGAAGGACCCCCGGGTCCGGCAGGCGCTGAGCTGGGCGGTGGACCGCGAACAGCTCACCCGGGTCTCCTTCGGCCTCTCCGACCCCTGGGGCTGTGCCTTCCCCAAGCACCTCGACCGCTACCGCCGCACCGCGCGCCCCTACACCCATGACCCGGAGCGTGCGCGGGCCCTCCTCAAGGAGGCCGGTGTGAGGCGGCTGCGGCTGAGGTTCCTGCACGGCGCCCAGGACCCGTGGCCGCTCATGGCCCAGGTCCTCCAGCAGCAGTTCGAGAGCGTGGGGGTGGAGATCACCCTGGATGCGATGAGCGAGTCCGCCTTCGAACTGGCCACCTCCAAGGGCGAGGGCGACCTGTACGGGACCGATATGTACATCGTTCTGGACAGCGCACTGGAGCTGGTGACCACCTGCTTCACCTCGGACGCCGCCCAGAACTACACCGGCTACCACAACAAGCGGGTGGACGCCCTGACGGCCAAGGCCCGCAAGGCACCCACCGCCGAGGCGTCCAACGCCCTCCTGGCCGAGGTCGAGAAGGAGCTCACCGAGGACGCCGCGGGCATCTACATCGGCAGCCTCAACTTCCTCGCCGCGCGCTCGCCCGATCTGCGCAACTACCAGATGCGCGGCGAGACCGGCAGCTACTACGACCGGCTGTGGGTGAAACGATGAGCACCGTTCCCGTCACACCGCAGACCGCCACCGCGCCGGTGGCGACCGCCGCGGCCGGCCCGCGGCCCGACC
>NZ_JAHLEM010001208.1 GCF_018883605.1 Streptomyces niphimycinicus
ACCCGCCGCGGCGCCCGCGCCCGCGCTCGGGCCCGCACCCGCGCTCGGCACACCCTCCTGGTCCCGGGCGACCGAACGGGTCTGCCCGGGAAGCGTGTTGGAGTTCGCCTCGGCCTCGGAGCCCGGGAAGCCCAGGAAGGACGACGGTCCGGCGCCGCCGAACGTCGCGGCCACGCTCACCGGCGGGGCGGGCGGCAGCCCGGCGCCGGGCGGACCGGCCGGGAGGATCTTCGTCGGGAGGACGACCACGGCGGCCACCCCGCCCGGCTGCTGCTCACGCAACTGCACCCGGATGCCGTGGCGCGCGGCGAGCCGGGTCACCACATACAGCCCAAGGCCCAGCGGGTCCTCCGGCTGGGGGCCCTGGCAGTACTCCGGCACCGGGTCGGCGAGCCGGGCGTTCAGCTCCAGGAAGCGCTCGGGCGTCATGCCGATGCCCTCGTCCTGGACGGAGAGCATGACCTCACCGGACTCCAGGAGCCAGCCGGAGACCTGGACGGCCGCGTCCGGCGGAGAAAACGATGTCGCGTTCTCCAGCAGCTCGGCGATCAGGTGGCTGACGCTGTCCGCGGCGAACCCGGCGACCTGGGCATGCGGCGGCAGCGCCTGGATCTGCACCCGGTCGTACCGCTCGACCTCGCTGATCGAGGCGCGCAGCACATCCAGCAGCGGCACCGGCCCCGGGTGGGTGGCCTTGTGCTCGGAGCCCGCGATGACCAGGAGGTTCTCGCCGTAGCGGCGTATCCCGGTGGCCAGGTGGTCGAGCTGGAAGAGCGTTTCGAGGCGGTCGGGGTCCTGCTCCCGCTCCTCCTGGGCTTCGATGATGGCGAGCTGGCGCTCGATCAGGCCCAGCGAGCGCAGTGCGAGGCCGACGAAGCTGCCGTGGACCCGGGCCCGCAGCCCCTCCAGCCGGGTGGCGACCGCGTCCCGCTCGGCGCGCAGCCCGTCCCGCTCATCGGCCATCCGCTGCCGCTCGCCGACGAGCCGGGTGCGCTCGGTCTCCAGCGCGGCGACCCGCTCGTAGGCTTGCGCGGCCTTGGCGTGGAGTTCGTTGACGGCCCGTACGGCGTCCGCGTACTCGTCGTCGCGGCCCTTGAACGCGACCGGCTCCTCGGCCGCCGGATCGGCCGCGACCCGCCGGGCACCGAGCCGCAGCGCGGCCAGCGGCCTGGTCATCG
>NZ_JAHLEM010001209.1 GCF_018883605.1 Streptomyces niphimycinicus
GTTCGTTGACGGCCCGTACGGCGTCCGCGTACTCGTCGTCGCGGCCCTTGAACGCGACCGGCTCCTCGGCCGCCGGATCGGCCGCGACCCGCCGGGCACCGAGCCGCAGCGCGGCCAGCGGCCTGGTCATCGAGCGGGCGCTGTGCACCCCGGCGCCGAGGGCGACCAGCAGGGCGGCGCCGACGATGCCGATGCGCAGCTCGAGGTCGGTGACCTCGTCGTCCCGCAGCCGGGCGAGCTGGGCGGCCTCGGACGAGGCCAGCGAGGACTGCGCGCCGCGCATCCGGTCGATCCGGGTGTCCAGGCCGGCCTGGACGCGGTCCTCGTCGAGGAAGAAGTCATTGCCCGCGAAGCGGTTCTGGTCGGTGAGCCGGGCGAGATAGCGCTCGGCGTCGCTGACCTCGGTGCCGTTGACGGTGCGGTCGTAGGCGTCGCGCATGGCGGCCGGGGCGAGCTGCTCGAAGTCGGCGAGCGCGGACTGCTCGCGGAGGTTGGTCCGCTGGGCGGCGGAGACCAGCGTGGGCTGGCCGCCGCCCGCGTCGAGCGCGGCCAGCAGCAGTCCGCGGGTGGCGGACGCCTCCTCGACCGCGCGGCCGAGCGGG
>NZ_JAHLEM010000121.1 GCF_018883605.1 Streptomyces niphimycinicus
CGCGAGTGGCTGCGCGACCTCGGCCTGATCCCCAACGAGTACCTGTACTACTACTACTTCAACCGCGAGGCCGTGCGGTCCATCCTCGACGCTCCGCAGACCCGCGGCGAGTTCCTCGCCCGCCAGCAGCAGGAGTTCTACCAGCGGGTGACGGAGGCCGCCGGGGGCGCGGCCGTGTCGCTGTGGCGGAAGACCATCGCCGACCGCAGCGCCAACTACATGGCCGAGGCGAAGGGCGCCGTCCAGGGAGAGGCCCAACCGGACGAGGACTTCCGGCCGGACCCCGCGCACCAGGGGTATGCCGGGGTCGCCCTCGCGGTGATGGCCGCGATCAGCCGCAATGAACGCGCCACGATGATCCTCAATGTGCGCAACGGAACCACCGTCTCCGCCCTTCCACACGACGCCGTCGTCGAGGTGCCCGTGACCGTTGACGCGGGCGGTGTCCACCCGCACACCATCACCCAGCCCGACCTGCACCAAGCAGGTCTGATGCAGCAGGTCAAGGCGGTCGAGCGGCTCACCATCAGCGCCGCTGTCACCGGCTCCCGGACCGATGCCGCGAAGGCGTTCTCCCTCCACCCGCTGGTCGACTCGGTGACCGTCGGCCGCAAGCTGCTCGACGGCTACATCGACCGCATCCCTGAAGTGGCCGAGGTCTTCGGCGGCCGGACGTCCTAGCGGCGACTGGCGGCGACTAGGGTCCGTCTTCAACCGGATCTTGCCCAGAGCAGGAACGATGCGAGGGTGACCGCCGCTTCGTAGGAAGTGGCGGTCTTCTCGTATCTGGTGGCGATCCCGTGGAAGCCCTTGAGCCGGTTGGTTGGGTAGGCCGCGCGGCGAGGTGCCTGCTCCGGGCAGGCCCTTTTCCGCACGGCCTCCCTCCGAACCCGCCGTACGAGTTTCCCCGTAACGGGCTCTCCAGTGACCTACGCCGTGTCGCTGTAGGTTGGCTGTCCTGAGTGGATCGCGTCATGACAGACGGCGCAGACGATCAAAGTCTTGTGCCGCTTCTTCGCCATGATCTGACGCCATTCAGTAGGTGACCCTTCCACGTCGAGGTCAGCGAGTTCTCGGATGTGGTGCACCCGCACGTCTTGCGACGTCCCGCAGAGCTCGCATTTCCCCTTCAAGAGCCGGGAGATAAGCTCTTTTCGAGGGTGAGGATTGGTCCCTTGGCGGTCGGTGAGGACCGCGGCCAGGTGCGTGAGCGCCGCTCCCGCATCGACGTGATGATGCGTGTCCGCGGCCCCTACCTGGACATTCAGGAATGGGCCCACGACGACCCGTTCTGGGCCCAGTGGGCGGCCCCCAGCCCGATCACCCGCGGCGACGGAGCGGGCAACCACAAGATCATCGCCTAGGTCCACTCCCGGATGCACCAGCGCGTCCGTGAAGGCTTGCCACACCCGACGCTTCCGGTGGAGACCGCCGAGCGCGTCCGGCGCGAAGCGGCCGCGCTGCTGGAAGCCGCCCGCGCCACCCCCTTCGAAGAGGCCTTCGAGCACGAAGGCACCCGCTACCTGCGCATCCTGCCCAAGGCCAACCAGATCCCCAGCCGCCTGGACCACGGCTCCCAGCACGTCTACATCAAGGAGGTCGGCAGCACCGGCCGTCGGATCAACCAGAGTGTCGTCGAAGACGACGTTTTCTGGGCCTGGGCAGCCATCGAAACCCTCCGCCACACCGGTGTCCGCGCCGAGGAACTGACCGAGCCGACTCATCTCGCGCTGGTCTCCTACAAGCTCCCCGAGACCGGCGAGATCGTCCCGCTGCTTCAGATCGTGCCGTCCAAGAGCAACGAGGAGCGGCTCCTGCTCGTCAGCCCCGAGCTGGCTAGCGTCCTGGCCACCATCGTCAAGCGCCTACGTGACGCGAACGACGGCAGGATCCCACTGGTTGCCCGCTACGACCACCACGAGCGCGTCACCGGCCCGCAGCTCCCTCACCTCTTCCAGCGTTGGCCCTACTGGCAGGCGCAGGTCATGAACGAGACCGGCATCAAGCGCCTCCTCGACCGCACCCTCGTGGCGACCGGGCTGCGCGACGCCGCGGGCGAGCCCTTGCGCTACACCCCGCACGACTTCCGTCGGATGTTCGCCACCGAAGCTGTCACCGGCGGCCTGCCCGTCCACATCGCCGCGCGAATCCTCGGTCACAAGACGCTGACCACCACCCAGGCATACCTCGCCGTCTTCCAGGACGACCTGGTGCGGACCTACCGCAGCTTTTTGGACCGGCGCAGGGCTGACCGGCCCCCGGAGGAGTACCGCGAGCCCTCCGAGCAGGAGTGGCGCGACTTCCAACAGCACTTCGAGCTACGCAAGGTTTCCCTTGGCACCTGTGGACGGCCCTACGGCACTCCCTGCAAGCACGAACACGCCTGCATCCGCTGCCCTGTCCTCCAAATCGACCCCCGCCAACGGGGCCGCCTCATCGAGATCATCCAGAACCTCCGCGAACGCACCCGCGAAGCTCGCGGCAACGGCTGGCTCGGCGAAGTCGAAGGACCCCAGGTCAGTCTCAACGCCGCCACCGCCAAGCTCAACAGCCTCAGCCGGGCCCCGGCCGACGGCCGACCCCAACTGGTCGACCTCGGCATGCCTGTCTTCACCGACCCACCCGCCACTCCCACACCCCAAGGAGAGTCCCCGCATGCACCCGATACACCTGATCTCGTTCGGCTGCCTGCACCTCCCCACGGGCCCGGGCGGCAGGCCGATCCCGCCAGCCGCTGACCGCGTCGAGGGTGAGACCACCGGAGCCGGTGGCGGTCGACGGGACTGGTCCGCGGACCGGAATCGCGGTTGTCGACCAGATCACTCCGTTACGGTCAGGCACTCGGCGAGCAGGTCGACGACGTCGTGCCAGGCTCGCTGCGCGTGCCGTGGGTGGTAGCCGACGCCGGGGACCACGGGGTGGTCGACCGGCGGGTGGTGGAAGGCGTGCAAGGCGCCGCCGTAGACCACGAGGCGCCAGTCGACGCCCGCGGCCTGCATCTCGGCGGTGAACGCGCCCCGTTGCGCGGGCGGCATGATCGGATCTTCCGACCCGACCCCGGCCCACACCGGGCAGCGAATGCGCGCCGCCTCGCCTGGTCGGCCCGTGGTCAGCGCGTTGACTGTCCCGATCGCGCGCAGGTTGACGCCGTCGCGCCCGAGTTCCAGCCCGACGGCGCCCCCGGTGCCGTAGCCGACGGCGGCGATCCGGTCGGGGTCGGTCCGCGGCTCGGCGCGCAACACGTCGAGCGCCGCATGACCGATGCCCCGCATCCGGTCGGGGTTGGCGAGCAGCGGCATGCAACGGGTCAGCATCTCCTCGGGGTCATCCAAATAGCGCCCGCCGTGAAGGTCGAAGGCCAGTGCTACGTATCCCAGCTCGGCGAGAGCATCGGCCCGGCGGCGCTCGACGTCGCTGAGCCCCATGCCCTCTGGCCCGAGCAGCACCGCGGGCCGGCGATCGACTCCGGCCGGGAGTGCGAGGTGCCCGATCATCGTCAGACCGTCGGCCGGGTACTCGACCGTGCGCGTTGTAATCGTCGTCATGCGACTGGACAGTAGTGATCGTCGAGTCCGGTTGGGCCACTGTTCTGCCGCTGGCAGAACAGCGCGGGTGTTCCTCTGAAATGCGGCGATGGCTCACGATCCGCCACAAACCCCGTTCCCGCGGCAGCGGTTTCGGATCACCTGCCCTGGCCACGGTGCTGGAGGTGGACCTGCCGGTGACGACGACTGCACCAGCGTCCCCAACCCGCACTTCCCCACCCGGCCGTGATGTCCAGGGCGGCCGCCGCATCCAGCCAAGAACGCTCGCGGCCGCCCCGGAACCCCGCACTCCGACATGCGAGATGAGGAGCACCTCCGACATGACCGACCGCGCCGTACGCTTCGCCTCCGCCTTCTCCTCCGTCTACGCCCTGATGCGCATGGGCGCGTACCTGGGCGACCAGTGGGTTGACGCGGCGAAGGTCGTGTCCACCTTCCCGGTGTCTCGGTTCCCAGCACGAAGTTGGCGTTCAGGGCGAACCGCGAGCCGGGCAGTGGTGTCGCGGTCGTCGCGAGTCGACGTACCGCACCGAAGTTCACCCTGGCCGGTGGCAGTTGGCTGATCGCTGGTGCTTGATGAACCCCAACCGTCACGCGGAAGTGAGCCGACGTGTCCTATGCGCGGTGCGGCAGGCGTAGCGTGAAGATCGCTCCAGATTCGGCTTGATTGGCGGCCTGTATGTCACCGCCCATCAAGTGCGCATTTTCTTGGGCGATCGACAGCCCCAGTCCGCTGCCCTCGGACCGGGGACGGCGGCTGTCCGCCTTGAAGAAGCGATCGAAGACGTAAGGCAGGGCCTCCTCGGGGACACCATTGCCACTGTCCCTCACCTCGATGAGAAACTCCGTTGGCCGTGGCAGGACACCTACCGTTACGGGTGAGCCACCGTGCTTGAGTGCGTTGCCGATCAGGTTGGCGAGGATGACGTCCAGACGCCGCGGGTCGAGGCGTACGCGGAGGGAGCGCGGCCCGTCCAGCGTGACACCTGACGCCCATTCGCGGGCATCGAGGCAGGCGGCTACCTGCTCCATGACATCCACCACTTCGGGGACGAGCTGTGCGGTACCCGCGTCGAACCTCGTCACCTCCATCAGGGTCTCGACCAAGTCGTTCAACCGTCGAGTCTCGGTGATGACTAGCCGTACTGCCGGCTCGATCACTGGATCGAGCCGGCCAGTTTCCTCCTCCAACACCTCGGTCACGGCGGTGAGCGCGGTTAGCGGAGTGCGCAGTTCATGAGACATGTCGGCCACGAACCGCCTCATGACCGATTCGGGGGAGTCCAGAGCAGTATCTGTTCGTGGCTGGTAGGCAGGATTGGGTATGAACGGCACTGTGCCCAGGGAGTTGCGGTCCCGGCACTGTGGCTCCGGTCGTTCGGCCGCGCGCAGAGACGAGCGCATCCCTTCGTAGATCTCGTTGAGGGTGAGCGACTTGCTGGCCCCCGGCACACCCTGGTGCAGCAGACTCACAAGCTCTCCGGTAAAGGCTGTATAGAGTTCGCCGGGCGGGGCGAGGGCGAGCGCGTTCTCCGCGGCCGCGGCGAGCAGATATGTCCCGTCGATCTCGGCCAGGCCAAGCCCTTCGGACATGGCACCAAGGACGCGGCCGCTGTAGCAGCAGTCCAGAATCACAATGCGTCGCACTGCTCGGCTCGCCTCGAAAGGGCGTCTGATCCACTGGTAGGGCACCGCCGAGTCGTAGACCTCTTGCGCGTGGCTGCCGTGCAGGGCCAAGTACAGCTCACCGGTGCCCGGGTCGATCAACCCGTGGCCGGCGTAGTAGAAGATCAGCGTGTCGGTTGCTTCCTGGGCGGCCCGCTTGACTGCCTGCGAGACCAGGCGAGGCTCACGCGGGTCGGTAACGATGGTGCAGTGGGCGGTGCCCAGACCCCACACTTCCTCGGAAGTGAACTTGTCCCGCAGCGCCGCCACGTTGGCAGAGACAGCCGGTAAGTCGGCCATCTGTGCGAAGCGGCTGGATCCCACCAGCACCACTCTGGACCGATCAGGATCGGGCAACCCTGTCACGACCGGTCGCGCTCCTCCGGCCGTGCACCAAAGAGGCTGCGCAGCAGCCGCTCGGCTTCGTCCGCTGGCATGTCGTTGATCGTCACACGCCCACCATCGGGCTGCTCCACGGTCACCGACGGGGCGCGCGCTCCGCGCGTACTGCGCCACTGAACGATTGACACAGCCAGTGAAGCAGCGCTGAAACCAGAACCGATGACGAGCGAGACGACATCGAGCAATGGCCCCATCCCACCGACCGGCGCCTGAGCTGCGGCATCCCACCGCACATCAGCACAGCGTCGCGCCTGGGAATCAGCGAGCAGCCACGCGTGGAGCGAGCGAAGCTCTGCCTCAGTTGTCGTAACTGGCTCGACGGAAAGCCTTAGCCGCACTGAACCCTCCTTTCGATCGAGGTCCTGATAACGCAGAAGCCAATTTAAGGCCGAGGCCACGCAAATTGAGAAGGGATTCCATCCCGGGCGGAGTCGCCCCGGCATGCTGGTGTGACATCAGCGGCGCGAGAGGGGGACGACGCCCGCTGCGTCATCCCCCGGTTCGTGGTCGCGAGGCGCAGAGCAGGCAGACCCAGGGCCGGGCCGGACACGGCTTGCCCTTCGGTCCACGCAGTCCGGCGAACTGGTCGGCGCAGGCCCCGCTGAACACGTCCCGCTGGCCCGACAGCAACTCGGCCAAGGCCCCTTCGGCGAGACCGAGTCGGTGTACTTCCTGCGGCAGGACTACGGCGCTGGCCGCCTCGTCGACGACAGGCGGCGCACTCGCGCGCCGCAGCAGGTCGCCCTGTGCGTCCCGGGCGATCTCCTCGACCACCGTTTTCTGGGCTGGGGTCGCGGCCGACAGGTAGTGATCGCCCTCGACCTGCGGCGAGTGGTTGGGATCGATCGTCGCCCGCAGGGACCACTGCCGCTGACCGCGCTGCGCGATGAAGGTCGTCCGCAGCCGCCGGCGGTCGATGCGCAACAGTCCGCCCTCCTCCCCGCGCAGGTCATGGGCTTTAACCCACCCGCGCATCATCTACTCCTCGAAAGCCGCGCGTGCCGGCCTGCCCTGCCGTGTCACCAGCCACACATGCTCGGCCAGCTCGGCGGGAACATGCCTGCGCAGCAGGGCGCTATGCTCCAGCAGCCGCGACGCCCGCGGCGACAACACCAGGCTCTCCTCCGCCGTGCGGCCCTTGGTGTAGGACAGCAGCGTCGCCTGGTTCGCCTCGCTCCAGCCGCCGATTGCTGGGTCCTGTCCGCTCTCAGCGAGCATGATCATGGCCCGGTGTTCCTCCCCGAGGCGCCGTACCTCTCTCTTGCAGAGGTCGATCAGGCGGTTCCACTCGGCCGGCGCGTAGGGCGGCAACGGCTCACCCACCGCAGGACGGGTGTAGTTGGTGCCGAACACCATCTGCCGCACCGGTTCGGCCAGCACCTGGTGCCGGGTGTCGAAGGCGCGCAGGAGCGTGCGGGTGCGGTATTCGACAAGGTAGTGCGACCGTAGCCAGAACGCCCCGAGCGCGGCTCTGGTCAGCTCAGCCGCAGACCCCTCGAAGCCGTCCCCGGCAAGTTCGCGGACCATCCGGCGCAGCGTGTAGGCGAAGGCGTTCACCGTGGTCCGCTTGCAGAGCGGTCCGTGGGGATGGACCGAGGCGGCAAGGACCTTCGGTCAGGTCGGCTGCCAGCCGAGGGTTGGACAGGTCACCGATCGCGATGACAGTCGTCGTCTCGCCGGGCAGGGGCAGCTTCAGCGCGAGTGGATCGCGCAGGACTTCCGCGGGCATCAGAACTCCTCCGCGAACTCGGCGTCGGCCTCGGTGAGCGCGGTTGCATCGATGACTGCGCGGGTTCTCTCCCAGGCCGCGCGGTAGATCCGGTGCACATCCAGGCGCTTGAGGTAGACCTCCGTGGTGACCACGCTGGAGTGCCCCAGCAGGTCCCGCAGGATCAGCAGCGGATCGGCTTTCAGCAGGTAGAGCGAGAGCCCGGACGCATCGCCGGTCGCCGCGGCGAGCTGAGCGGCCTGCCGGTAGTGCCCCTCCACCAGCTTCTCCAGGGTGGCCATGGCGAAGGTGTGCCGGCACCGATGGGGCGCGACATCGGGGAACCGTGGCTCGAAGCGCTCACGGATCCGGCGGGCCGTGCGACGAAACAGGGTGCCCCAGTCCACGAAAGGCCGCCCGTTGTAGCTCAGCGCCAGCCGCAGCGAGCCGCCCTCCGGGCCGACCAGCCGCAGCCGTTCCTCCGGCTGAAGCGCCGACCACCGCATGCGCGGCCGTTGACCCAGCCGCCGTAGAAGTCCGCTTCCTCTACCACCAGCGGCCTCCTCGGCCGCCACGCCCCTTGCGGCATCTCCCGGTCCAGGGCGATGTAGGAGTGGACCGCCGCCAGTGAGGCGTAGTCGATCCACGTCGTGCGGAACTTCCGGCCCTTGGGCCCCAGTTCCGGGACCGCCCACGAGATCGGCACCTCGGTCGGCTCGGCGGGAAGCGGCGGCACCTCATGGACCAGCAGGTGGGTGAACTCCCGGCTCCGCATCCCGGTGCCCAGGACCAGGCCGCCCATCGCCGCATTCCGGCCCGGGAACCGGCCGCGGAACGTCGCGTCCTCCAGCCCGTCCGGGCCTAGTCCGGCCAGGCCGTAGCGGAACAGGTCGGCGAAGTCCGACGCCAGGTACTGCACCTTCACCTGCGGCTTCGGCCGCCGCATCCGGGCCCGGTTCCGCCGAGTCTCCACCAGCCGGCCCTGCTCCATCCGCTTGCCAATGGCCACCGTGAACGGCACTGCTGCCGTCAGGCTCTCGCCCTCGGCCCAGTCGTAGAACCGGCTCAGCGCGGTGACCTGCAATTCCCACGACGAGGACTCCAGCCGCTCCTCCAACGGCCCCGACAGGCGACGGTCGGCGTACGTACCGAGCGCGGCCACCAACTCCTGCCGCGTACCGAATACCGCGACACCGTGCCGCTGTAGATGCATCAGCCAGTCCCGGGCCGCCAACGCGTACGCTGGCCACGAGTTCGGTGACGGCGCCCCGCTCGACGGCAGCGTACGAAGCCAGGCGTTCACCGCCCGCGTAGCCCTCGGGCCGCCCTCGTCCTCGCACACGAAGTCGTCGTCGAACAGCACCGGCATTCGCTCCGGGATCAACGGCTCGCCACCAAGCCCCCAGGACTGCCAGCCCTCGGCAGAGAAGAAGTGAACCAACACGGGCCGGGACGGTAGGCCCGGGACACGACCTTCATCAACTGCTAACCCCATGACCGATCAACGGGAGTTGAGGCATGTGAGGCACGCGAAGAAAGCAGTGACAAACTGGATCCCGTCCCACCACCAGGCCGTCACCAAGGACCAGCACGACGAAACCGAGGGCCAGTCCAGCCGAGCGGCCCGCATCGCCTGCACCGCGCACGTAGCTTCTCTCGGGTTCGTCGCCTCGGCCAGGACGTGCGAGAGCGGTTTTCCTCTGGTGAAGGCAATGAAACGGCCTGGGCAGCGTCCGCGACACGTGTTGCGGACGGGCCTCCGTCCGAAGGGCGGGGGCCCGTCGGGGTCCTAGTACTCCAAGCAGCGTTTCGCTATCTGGCCTGGTCAGAGGCG
>NZ_JAHLEM010001210.1 GCF_018883605.1 Streptomyces niphimycinicus
GCCCGGAGACGCCGCCGGCGGCCCGGGCCGCCTCGGCGGCGCTCCGCAGGGCGGCGACCTCGGGCACCTCCAACGGCGGCTCGGTGCGCCACACCAGCTCCAGCCGCACCTCGTCGGCGACCAGCGCCTTCAGCCCGGCGGGCGTGTCGCAGGCGATGACCTTGCCGCGGTCCAGCACGGCGACCCGGTCCAGAACCGTTTCCGCCTCGATCACATTGTGGGTGACCAGCACCACCGTCACCCCCCGCTCGGCCCGCCGCCGGTCCACGGCCGCCCATACGGCGCGCCGGGCGACGGGGTCCATTCCGCTGGTGGGCTCGTCCAGCACCAGCAGTGGCCGCTCCCCCACCAGCGCGGCGGCGACGCAGGCCAGCCGCCGCTGGCCGCCGGAGAGCTTCTTCAGCGGGCGCCCGGCGATCTCCCCGAGCCCCAGCTCCTCGATCACCGCGTCCCGCTCGGCACGGGCCGCGCGGGCCTCCAGCCCGCGCAGCCGCGCGGTGGTCTCGGCGGCGAGGGCGACGGTCAGCTCGTCCAGCGCGGTCGAGTCCTGGCCGAGGTAGCACAGCAGCCGGGCGGCGCGCTCGGGGTGGCGTACGAGATCGTGGCCGAGCACCCGCACGCTGCCCTCGTCGGGCCGCAGCAGGCCGGTGAGCTGCCGTACGAGGGTGGATTTGCCGGCGCCGTTGGGCCCGAGCAGCCCGAAGACCTCGCCGCGCAGCACATCGAGATCGACGCCGTCGCTGGCCCGGACGGCGGGCGTGGCGGGGGCGCCGCGGCGGCCGCGCGCCGCGGGATAGGTCTTGACCAGGCCGCGCACGGTGCACACCACATCGCCACTCGTCGCCTGTTTCGCGCCCGTCCTCACGAGCTATGAGGGTACGCGCCCAAACACCCGCTCCCGTCCTCGGGGCCCTCGGGGACGGATCGGAGGAGCACAGGACGACGAGGGTGGGCGGCCCGGCCGTGTCGGTGCCACCGGGGGTCGTGACGAGAACGGAGTACGTCCCGGGGAGCACCGCGGGCACGGAGCGGCGCGCCCGCCCAGGGTGAGCCCCCTGGACGGCAGGGGCTGCGGGGCGCCCGGCGGACCACACGGCGGAGCCGCATATCGACGCTTTTCCCTCCCCGCCCCTTCCCGATACCAAGGGCTCCCCCCTGGACCCCGGGGACCGGGGCGGAGCCCTGCCCCGCGGCGGAGCCGCATATCGATGCCGCGGGAAGGCGCGAGGAGGCGAGCGGCCTGCCGCGGGCGTCAAGATCCGCGGAACATCCCCCGGCCGCTCGACGCCTTGGCCTAGCCGCCCGTCTGGGCGTGCTCCGCGGCCGAGCGGAGGTCGATTTCGCGCCAGAAGCCCGCCCGGATCGCATAGCGGTCGTGCTCGTCGATCTGGTCGTCCTTGTGGGCCAGCAGCCCGAAGCGGGCCGCGTAGCGCAGCAGTTCACCGTCGATGCGGTGCGGGATGCGGGGGTACTCCGTGGAGATCTGGCGCAACGGGCCCGGTTCGGCGAGCCGGTCGGTCCAGCGGCGGGCGAAGACCTGGCCGACCTCGAACGGGTCGCCGCTGACGGCCGTGATGTCCTCCTCGCGGTCGGCCCAGCGCTGCTCGGCGCTGGTGAGCTGGGCCAGCATGGGGAGGTTGGCGGTCTCCGGAGGCTCCCCCACGGCGCCGGGGCCCCGGTCGACCCAGCCCTTGTCGGAGGACCAGCGCAGGGTGGCACCGGCGGCCTGCTGCCGCTCACCCTGACCGCCGGGCGCGGCCGGGCCGCGGCCCAGGTCGGCGAGGTCCTTGGGGGTGGGCACCCCCTTGCCGACGCCCGCCGCGGCGACGTCC
>NZ_JAHLEM010001211.1 GCF_018883605.1 Streptomyces niphimycinicus
ACGGCCCGCCCGAGCTGCTGGGCCGCGCCCTGCTCGTCCACCCGGACGGCGGCTGGGACGGCACCCTGGGCGGCCACCCCGAGCTGGACCGTACGGCGGCGGCGGAGGCCCGCGCCCTGCTGGACGCCGGGCGCACCGCGACCGTGGTCATCGGCGCCGAGGGAAGCCGCTGCGGGCGGCCCGTCACCGTGCTCGCCGAGGCCAGCGTCCCGCCGCCGCGCATGATCGTCTTCGGGGCGGTGGACTTCGCGAGCGCGCTGGTACGGATCGGGAAGTTCCTGAACTACCACGTCACGGTCTGCGACGCCCGTCCGGTCTTCGCGACCGCGCCGCGTTTCCCGGACGCCGACGAGGTGGTCGTCGACTGGCCGCACCGCTATCTGGAGAAGACCGAGGTGGACGCCCGCACGGTGCTGTGCGTGCTCACCCACGACCCGAAGTTCGATGTGCCGCTGCTGGAGCGGGCGCTGCGGCTGCCGGTGGCGTACGTCGGCGCGATGGGCTCCGCCCGCACCCACCGGGACCGGCTGCGGCGGCTGCGCGAGGCCGGGGTGGGCGAGCCGGAGCTGGCCCTGCTGCGCTCCCC
>NZ_JAHLEM010001212.1 GCF_018883605.1 Streptomyces niphimycinicus
GCGGGCGCTGCGGCTGCCGGTGGCGTACGTCGGCGCGATGGGCTCCGCCCGCACCCACCGGGACCGGCTGCGGCGGCTGCGCGAGGCCGGGGTGGGCGAGCCGGAGCTGGCCCTGCTGCGCTCCCCGATCGGCCTCGACCTCGGCGCCCGGACGCCCGAGGAGACGGCGCTGTCCATCGCGGGCGAGATCGTCGCGAACCGGCGGGGCGGCAGCGGAACGCCGCTGACGGGTGCCCGGACCCCGATCCACCACGACACCCGGGCGGCCTCGGACCGGATCGGCTCGGTCGCCTGACAGGACCTGACAGGACCTGACCTGACGTCACCTCGCGTCATCTGACATCAGATCGGATCAGATCGCAGAAGGATCGTCTGACATTAGGCCACTCCTGAGCGGGAAAAACCCTCCGCCACCTGGCGGAGGCTTCCTTTGCCGGACGCCGGTTTCTGAGTGAGAGTCAGAAATCGACCTTGGTCCTGCCGCCCCCTGGAGTGCGCACGTGCGTAAGAGACGCAAGATTCTCACCGTGTCGACGGCCGTCGTGGCCGCCGCCACCCTGCCCCTGCTGATCAGTCCCGTGGTGAGCGCGGCCGCGCGGGAGGACGACGATGATTCCTCCCGCATCGCCCGCCTCTACGCCCCGCCCCCCGACCGGGACTCCTACCGCCAGGTGGCCCGGCTCGCCTGGCGGGGCGACTTCCGCGACTCCGCCGGGCTCCTCGCCATGGTGCGGACGCCGCAGGCGGTCTGGTACGGCGACGAGAGCCCGGAGCGGATCGAGCGGCTGGTCCGCAGGACGACGCGGAGCGCCGACGTGCAGGGGAGGCTGCCGGTCCTCGCCCTCTACAACATCCCGGGCCGTGACTGCGGCAGCTACTCGAGCGGGGGCGCGGACGACCTCGCCGCGTACGAGGCGTGGATCGACGCCGTCGCCAAGGGCATCGGCGACCGTGAAGTGCTCATCGTCCTCGAACCCGATTCGCTGGCCCTGCTGCCCTCCGACTGCGCCGACGAATCCAACGCCGATCAGACCGCCGTCGAGGAACAGCCCGCAGCGGAACGGCCCGTCGAGGAGCAGCCCGCTGCCGAGCAGCCCGCCGAGCAGCAGACGGCCGTCGAGCAGCCGCCCGCCGCCGAGGCACCGCCCACCGATCTGCCCCCGCTGCCCGACCCCGGCGCGTCAACGGCCCCGCCCGCCGCATCGGACGC
>NZ_JAHLEM010001213.1 GCF_018883605.1 Streptomyces niphimycinicus
GACGCTGTTGGCTAATCCGGCTTCCGGCCGTGACGTCGGCCTTCAAGACCCGGTTGTGGTTTTGAAGGCCGACGTTGGCGTTTGGGGAGGGTGTCGGTGTCGATGCAGCCGCTGGAAGCGTGGGAAGTTCCGCTGGAGACCGTGCGGGTGGCACGCGCGGCCTTCCCCAAGGGGAGCCTGGCGATCCGGGTCCGTGATGAGCTGGGTGTGCTGTTCACGGACGAGCAGTTCGCTGGTCTGTTCGCGGTGCGGGGGAAGCCTGCTTGGTCGCCGGGGCGTCTGGCGATGGTGTTGGTGTTGCAGTTCGTCGAGGGGCTGACCGACCGGCAGGCCGCTGAGGCGGTGCGGGCCCGGATCGACTGGAAGTTCGCGCTGGGGTTGGAGCTGACCGATCCCGGGTTCGACTTCTCGGTGCTCTCGGAGTTCAGGGACCGCCTGGTCGGCGAGGATGCCGGACGGTGTGTCCTGGACGCGATCCTGGTCGCAGCCAAGGAACGGGGGTTGGTCACGGCCGGCGGGAAGGCGCGGACGGACTCCACGCATGTGCTTTCCTCGGCGCGTGAACTGAACTGGCTGGAGATGGTCGGCGAGACCTTGCGGACGGCACTGAACGCGGTGGCCCAAGCGGAGCCAGAATGGCTCAGCGCTCGTGCCCTGCCGGACTGGTTCACGCACTACGCGACCCGGATCGAGGACTCCCGCTTCCCCAAAGCCCACACCAAGCGGGTCGAGGTCGGGCGCCGGATCGGAGCGGACGGGATGCGCCTGCTGCGCATGATCTGGACGGACGACGCGCCCGCCGCACTGCGGGTGCTGCCGCAGGTGGAGGTCTTGCGGCAGATGTGGGTCCAGCAGTTCCATCTGGTGGGGAGCGAGGTGGAACGGCGGGACCCAAAAGACCGCCCGCCGGGGGCGAAACGCCTGGTCACTCCGTATGATGTCCAGGCTCGCGGCAGCGTCAAACGCGACACGATGTGGGACGGCTACAAGGTCCATCTCACCGAGACGTGCGAAGCCGACACGGTGCACCTGGTCACGAACGTGACTACCACTGTTGCCACCGTCCCCGACGACCGGATGGCCGCTGTCGTCCACACCGGCCTCACCGCACGGGGCCTGCTCCCGGACGAACACTGGGTCGACGCCGGGTATGCCAACTCCAGTGCCCTGGCCGACGCCCGCATCGACCACGGTGTCGCCCTGCACGGGCCGCTGCGGCCGGTGACCGTCGCCCAAGCCCGTGGTGAGGGCACCTACGGACAGGACGCCTTCACCATCGACTGGGACAACCAGCACGTGACCTGCCCGAACGGGATCACCAGCACCCAGTGGCACCACCGCCGCTCGGAAGAACAGCTGCCCGTGATCCGGGTCCGCTTCTCTCCGGCCGACTGCCGCACCTGCCCCAAGCTCCGGGACTGTGTCAGCTCGCCGAAAGCTCAGCGCCGGGAGATCACCCTGCGGCCCCGACACGAATACGAAGCCCTCCACCACGCCCGGCAGCTCCAGGCGACCGACGAGTGGAAGGACCGCTACAAGGTCCGTGCCGGAGTCGAAGGGACCATCTCCCAGGCAGTGCAAGCCTGCGGCCTGCGCAGATCCCGCTACCGCGGACTCGCCAAGACCAGCCTCCAGCACCAACTCACCGGCGCCGCGATCAACCTCATCCGCATCAACGCCTGGCTCAGCGACCAGCCCCGCGCCCGCACCCGGACCAGCCCCTTGACAGCACTTCGCCCCGCCGCATAACGACGGGGCGAAGCATCAGAGCCGGGGATTAAGCCAACAGCGTC
>NZ_JAHLEM010001214.1 GCF_018883605.1 Streptomyces niphimycinicus
CCCGCGGCGCCACTGAGCGCCCGTGCGTACCCCGGCCGGTCCCCCGCCCGACGGCAGGCGGCCGCGGCGGCACGCCAGTCGCGCAGCGCCTCGCCCCACTGCCCGGCATAGCCGTGGACGGTGCCGAGCCGTGCGTACATCCGGGCCACCGCGGACAGATCGCGGCGGCTCAGCCGCAGCTCCAGGGCGCGTCCGTACCAGTCGGCCGCCCGGTGCCAGTCCTCCAGCTCCTGGTAGATGCCGCCGATCGACTCCAGCGCCCGCCCGGTCGTATACGGATCGCCCGACTCACGGGCGGCCTCCAGGGCGCTCTTGTACCGCGCGAGGGCCTGGTCCACCCGGCCCGCCCCGCCGTCCAGATCGCCGAGGTTCAGCAGCGCGGCCGCCCGCTCCACCGGCAGATCGCGGCGCCGGGCCACGTCCAGCACCAGCTCATGCAGTCCGTACAGCTCCACCGCGGCGCCCTCGGCACCCCGGTGGGCGCTGAGCGCATGGGTGAGCGCGGCCACCAACCGCCTTGCCAGGGTGTCGAGTTCACCAATCTCCACGGCCAGCCTGGCGGCCTCGACCAGGGTGGGCAGCCGGGCCGCCAGCCAGTCGGCCGCCTGCGCCGACGACGAAAAGCGCAGCGGCTTCGGCATCCCGGCCAGCTTCTTGCGGCCCGGCGAACCGGCGGGCTCGGCGGCCAGCCGGCACGCGTGCAACTGCCGTACGGCCCGCTCCAGCATCCGCGCCCGCGCCAGCTCCACCTCCGCCGGGCGCTCCTCGGCCGCCAGCCGCTCCCGCAGCAGCGGATCGAGACAGCCGGGCACCTGGTAGTCGCCCGGCCCGCGCGGGCGCAGCATCCCGTACGCGGCGAAGCCCTCCAGCGCCGCCTCGCCGTCCGCCACCGAGCATCCGGCCAGCGCGGAGGCGGTCTGGGCGTCGGCCGATCCGCCGGGCGCCAGCACCAGCAGCCGCAGCATCCGGGCGGCGGCGGACGGCAGCGCGGCGTAGGCCAGCCGGAAGGCGCGGATCATCGGACGGGCACCGTGATCGAGATCACCCTCGTCCGGCGGCAGTTCGCGCAGCCGGGCCAGCGCGTCGTCGACCGACGCCTGGGGGCGGGCGGCGAGCCAGCCGCCGACCAGGACCAGCGCGGCGGGCTGGCCCGCGCACTCCTCGACCAGGGACTGCGCGGCCACCGGATCGCAGGTGATCCGGGTGGGGCCGGTGTACTGCGCCAGCAGCCCGACCGCCGCGCTCACATCCAGCCCGCCCACCGTGCACGGCCGCACATCCGGCACCCCGGTCAGCGGGCCGCGCGAGACGGCGACCACCAGGCAGTCGGGCTCGTCCGGCAGCAGCGCGTCCACCTGCTCGGCCCCGGCCACGTCGTCGAGCAGCAACAGCACCCGCCTGCCGTCCAGCGCCGAGCGCAGCGCCTCGCTCAGGTCGTCCTCGTCCGCGCCCGGCGGGGCGGTCACGCCGAGCCGTCCGAGCAGCTCACGGGCGGTGCGCTCGGTGGGGACGGGGGCGCCGGCGGAGGTCGTCAGCCGGGCGCTCAGCACTCCGTCGGGGTAGTCGTCGGCGAGCCGCCGGGCCAGCTCCTCGGCCAGCGCCGTACGGCCCCAGCCGGGGCGGCCCGCGATCAGCAGCACCCGGCTGCGGGCGGCCTTACGGCCGGCGAGGGTGTCCAGGCCCGCGCGCTCGATATCGGCCCGCAGCGAGAGCAACTCCCGGCGCCGCCCGGCGAACCCCCGCCCCACGGTGGCCGCCGCCGCGAACAGCACGGCCCG
>NZ_JAHLEM010001215.1 GCF_018883605.1 Streptomyces niphimycinicus
GCCCGCGCCGACCCGGGCCCGTGATGGCGCACGCCCAGCAGCAGCGGGCCGGCGGCCCGCGCCCGCGGGGCGCCCGTCATGCGGTCACCTCTCGGCACGAGCGGTAGAAGTCCTTCCAGCCGTCGCGCTCGCGGACCACCGTCTCCAGGTACTCCTGCCAGATGACGCGGTCGGCCGCCGGGTCGCGGACGACCGCGCCCAGGATGCCCGCGGCCACATCGCCCGCCCTCAGCACGCCGTCGCCGAAGTGGGCGGCGAGGGCGAGGCCGCCGGTGACCACGGAGATGGCCTCGGCCGTCGACAGCGTGCCCGAGGGCGACTTCAGCTTCGTACGGCCGTCGCCGGTCACTCCCTCGCGCAGCTCGCGGAAGACCGTGACCACCCGGCGGATCTCCTCGACGCCCTCCGGGAGCTCCGGGAGCTCCAGCGAGCGGCCGATCTGGGCGACGCGGCGGGAGACGATGTCGACCTCGTCCTCCGGGGTCGCGGGCAGGGGCAGCACGACCGTGTTGAACCGGCGGCGCAGGGCGCTGGAGAGTTCGTTGACCCCGCGGTCGCGGTCGTTGGCGGTCGCGATCAGGTTGAACCCGCGGACCGCCTGGGCCTCCTCCCCCAGCTCCGGGATCGGCAGCGTCTTCTCGGACAGGATGGTGATCAGCGTGTCCTGCACATCGGCCGGGATGCGCGTCAGCTCCTCCACGCGCGCGGTCATGCCGTCCGTCATCGCGCGCATCACCGGGCTGGGCACGAGCGCGTCGCGGCTCGGGCCGTGGGCGAGGAGCTGGGCGTAGTTCCACCCGTACCGGATGGCCTCCTCGGGCGTCCCGGCGGTGCCCTGGACCAGCAGGGTCGAATCGCCGCTGACCGCGGCCGCCAGATGCTCCGAGACCCATGTCTTGGCGGTGCCGGGCACGCCGAGCAACAGCAGGGCGCGGTCGGTCGCGAGGGTGGTGACGGCGACCTCGACGATGCGGCGCGGCCCCACGTACTTGGGTGTGATCACGGTGCCGTCGGGCAGCGTGCCGCCGAGCAGATAGGTGGCGACCGCCCACGGCGACAGCCGCCACCGCGCGGGCCTCGGACGGTCGTCGGCCGCGGCCAGCGCGCTCAGCTCGTCGACGAAGGCGTCCTCCGCGTGCGGACGCAGCGCTTCCGCGGCTCCGGCGGCCTCGGTGGGCCCTGCCGCTGCGCTGGTGTCGGTGGATTCGGTTCCGGGCACAGTGACGGTCACAGCTCCCCCACGACTTGTTTCCTCGTTCCGTTTCCGGACGTGTGAACCACCCTGCACCACCCCACTGACAACCGGCCCCCGGTCAACAAACGCCCAGGTCAGGGCGATTGTCAGTGGGTGCACGTACCGTCGCAGACATGAATCCGCAGGGGGAACGCTGGACGGCGGAGCGGGTGCTGGCCCTGGCTCCTGACGCCACGTCACGCACGGCGGGCGGCAAGCTCGCCGCGGCCGGCACGTGGTCGGGCGCGGGCGCGCACGGCGAGGCGGTATGGGGGCTGTGCTCGGGCAGCGGCAGCAAGCCGTACCAGACGGTTGTCGATCTGAACGGGCCCGGTTATCGGTGCAGTTGCCCGAGCCGGAAGTTCCCGTGCAAGCACGCGCTGGGCCTGCTGCTGCTGTGGACGTCCGGCGAGGGGGGCGTGCCCGGGAGTGGGGAGCCGCCGGAGTGGGCCGAGCAGTGGCTGGGCGACCGGCGGGAGCGGGCCGGGAAGCTCGCCGCCGCGGCCCGGGACGGGGGCCCGGGCCGCGGCGGTGAC
>NZ_JAHLEM010001216.1 GCF_018883605.1 Streptomyces niphimycinicus
TCCGGAGAAGCCGGTGGTCATGCCCCTAATTAGCGGTCTGTCAGTGCCTCCGGAGCCGGTGACACCACCCCCCAGGCCATGCGTTCGACAGGGGGAGAAAGTCATGCCAGCTCCGAAGGCCGGGAGCCCCGTTGCGGGGCCACGAAAACGGTAATGGGGGGGGCGGGGCGCGGCCGGGGGCGGGCGCCGCCCTCTCGCGCCCCGCCTCACCTCAACTGGCCCAGCGTCACGAGGATATGACGCACGGTCCTTGTCCCGGACGACCACAGGACGAGACACTTTCTGCCGCAGTCATGTGTGAGACATGGGATGTCTTGATGTCCTGACGGTGTGATGCCTCCTGGTGTGATGCCCGACGGCCCTGACGTCCAGATGCCGATGCCTCCGTGAGGCAGTCTGAAGGGCAGGCCGTGACCATGGCGTCAGTTCTCCGCACACGTCCCCGCACCAGACCACCCCACCCCCGTGCCAGACCATGGCGGCGCCGCGCCTCCGTGCTCCTCACCGCCGCGGCGCTGGCCCTGATTCCGCTTCCGGTACGGGCCGCGGACACGGACTCCTCCGCGTCCGCGGCCCGCGCCGACTCCGGCTTCGAACAGCAGGTCCTCTTCAAGTCTGCCCAGGAACAGGGCTACTCGTGCTTCCGGATCCCGGCGATCGTCAAGGCCAAGGACGGCTCCCTGCTCGCCTTCGCCGAGGGCCGGGTCGACAACTGCGGCGACGCCGGGGACATCGATCTGGTCCTCAAGCGCTCCACCGACGGCGGCCGCACCTGGGGTCCGCTCCAGGTGATCAACGAGGGCGGCGGCGACACCCACGGCAACCCCGCGCCCATCGTGGACCTGCGCACCGGCCGCATCGTGCTCGCCAGCACCTACAACACCGGCCGCGACGACTCCCAGAGCTGCGACATCCCCTGTGACCGCTCCCCGCATCTCCAGTACAGCGACGACAACGGCGCCACCTGGTCGGCCCCGCGCGATCTGAGCTCCTCGCTGATGCCGCCCCAGTGGAACTCCTGGTACGCCACCGGCCCCGTCCACGGCATCCAGCTCCAGCGCGGCCGGCACAAGGGCCGGCTGATCTTCACCCTCAACACCGAGAGCTACAGCGGCGGCCGCATCACCGACAACCATGCCGCGCTCGCCTACAGCGACGACGGCGGCAACCGCTGGCGCATCGGCGCGATGGACACCTATCCGCTCGCGGCGGACGGCACCTTCCGTCAGAAGCCGTCCGAGATGACGCTGGTGGAGCGCGCCGACGGATCGGTCTACGTCAGCGGGCGGGAGCAGGACGGCACCGATCTCGGCCACCGCGACTACGCCATCAGCCGGGACGGCGGCCAGAGCTTCACCGGCCCCTTCCGCACCATCCCCGATCTGCCCACTCCCCAGGTGCAGGGGTCGATCCTGCGGCTGCGCGATCCGGCCCGCGACGGGTACGGCCGGCTGCTCTTCTCGGCCCCCGCCGACCCCGACCGCCGCCGCACCATGATGATCCGCTCCTCCTGGGACGAGGCCCGCACCTGGGACGGTGTGGAGCGCGGCAAGGTCGTCACCACCGACTGGTCCGGCTACTCCGACATGGTCGCGGTCTCCCGCGACACGGTGGGGCTGCTGTACGAGGGCGGTGCGGTGGACGCCCGTGACGAGATCCGCTTCGCCCGCTTCACCGAGGACTGGCTGGGCCCCCGCCGGGCGCCCGCCCCCACCACCGACGACCGCGCGCCCGGCGCCCGGTCCGCGACCGTGCTCGGCGGC
>NZ_JAHLEM010001217.1 GCF_018883605.1 Streptomyces niphimycinicus
GCATCGAGGCGGCGGCCGAGCAGGCGGACGACGCCGGACCGGTTGTGGTGACCGGGACACTGCGCCGGGGCGAGGGCGGTATGCGCCGTGTGCTCACGTCCCTGGGCGAGGCGTATGTGCGCGGTGTCCCCGTCGACTGGACCGCGCTGCTCGGCGACATCCCGGCGCATGCCGCCCTGGATCTGCCGACCTACGCCTTCCAGCACCAGCACTACTGGCTCAAGAACGCCGCACTCGCCGATACGGGATCCATCGACGATCAGCTCCCGGGCGTGGCCGAACTGCCCGCCGAAACAGGAATGTTGACCGCTCGGCTCCTCGGGGAGTCCGCGCCGGAACAGGAACGCATCCTGCTGGAGACCGTCCGTCGGGAGACCGCAAGCGTCTTGGGGCACCCCTCACTGGATGCCATTGAACCGGACATGGTGTTCAACCAGATCGGATTCGACTCGGCCACCGCCGTGCAGTTGCGAAACCGCCTGAACGCACTCACCGACCAGACCCTGCCGACCACTCTGCTCTTCGACTACCCCACGCCCCTGATTCTCGCCGCATTTCTCCGTGACGAGCTCATCGGGGACACGGCGGCCCCGGAGGAGGTACCGGGCCCGTCATCAGCGCTCGCGGCCGTGTCGACTGAGCCGGTGGCGATCGTGGGCATGGCGTGTCGGCTGCCGGGCGGAGTCTCCACTCCCGAAGAGCTATGGGATCTGGTGCTGCACGGGCGGGATGGAGTCAGCGACTTCCCGGTGAACCGTGGCTGGGATCTGGAGAATCTGTTCCACCCGGACCCGGACCACCCCGGCACCAGCTATGCGCACCAGGGTGGGTTTCTGCACGATGCCGGGGAATTCGATGCGGGCTTCTTCGGGATCTCGCCACGTGAGGCGCTGGCCGTGGACCCCCAACAGCGTCTGATGCTGGAGACGTCGTGGGAGGCGCTGGAACGGGCCGGGATCGACCCGACCACCCTGCGGGGTAAGAACGTTGGTGTCTTCTCCGGTGTGACGTACCACAACTACGGGTCGGGCGTGGAGCCGGTGCCCGCCGAGTTGGAGGGCATGCTGGGCCTCGGTGCCTCGGCGAGCGTGCTGTCAGGGCGGGTGTCCTATGCGCTGGGCTTCGAGGGTCCGTCGGTCGCGGTGGACACGGCGTGCTCCTCATCCCTGGTGGCGTTGCATCTGGCGGCGCAGGCATTGCGGGCGGGCGAGTGCTCGATCGCGCTGGCCGGCGGCGTCACGGTGATGCCCACTCCCGGCATCTTCATCGCCTTCTCGCGGCAGCGTGGCATGTCGGTCGATGGCCGGTGCAAGTCCTTCGCCGCTTCGGCCGACGGTACGGGGTGGGCCGAGGGGGTGGGTGTGCTGGCGCTGGAGCGGTTGTCGGACGCGGAGCGGAACGGTCACCAGGTGCTGGCGGTGGTGCGGGGCAGTGCGGTGAACCAGGACGGTGCGTCGAACGGTCTGACGGCGCCGAACGGCCCCTCGCAGCAGCGTGTCATCCGGCAGGCGCTGGCCAGCGCGGGGTTGGTGGCGTCGGATGTGGATGTGGTGGAGGCGCATGGGACGGGTACGGCGCTGGGTGATCCGATTGAGGCGCAGGCGGTGTTGGCGACGTATGGCCAGGGTCGGGATCGGCCTTTGTTGCTGGGGTCGTTGAAGTCGAATATCGGTCATGCGCAGGCGGCTGCGGGTGTGGCTGGTGTGATCAAGATGGTGTTGGCGTTGCGGCATGG
>NZ_JAHLEM010001218.1 GCF_018883605.1 Streptomyces niphimycinicus
GGCCGGCGCCCGGCTCGGCGGCCGGCTCGGCGCCCGGCTCGGCGACCGCCGAGATCCGCGCGCGGCCCGAGAGCCGGCCCGTGTTCGGACGGTAGGTCAGCTCCAGGTCGTAATGGGTCACCCGGTAGCCGCCGTTGCCGTGCCCGGGCAGATAGGAGTCCCCGGACCGGTCCGCCCCCGCCACGCCGCCGGGCGCGGTCTGCGCCCGGCCGCTCTTGCCCCTGCTCACTTGGCCGCACCCTCCGTCTTCCGCATGTCCCGCGCCTTCTCCGGCTTCCACGCCGCGATCGGGTTGCCGAGCCACGACGTGCCCGCGGGCAGCGTCTCGCCACGCATCACCAGCGACGCCGGACCCACCGTGGCACACGCGCCGACCGTGGCGCCCGGCAGCACGATGCCGTGCGGGCCCAGGGTGGCGCCGTCCTCCAGCACCACCTGGTCCATGCGCATGATCCGGTCGTGGAAGAGATGGGTCTGCACCACACATCCCCGGTTCACACTGGCGCCCGAGCCGATCCGTACCAGATCGGCCTCCGGCAGCCAGTACGTCTCGCACCACACCCCGCGCCCGACGCGCGCGCCGAGGCCCCGCAGCCACCAGTTCATCAGCGGCGTACCGGAGATGGCCCCGACCAGCCACGGGACGGCCAACACCTCCACGAAGGTGTCCGCCAGCTCGTTGCGCCATACGAACGAGCTCCACAGCGGGCGTTCGGCCGCTCTGAACCGGCCCACCAGCAGCCACTTGGCCAGCACCGCCACGGCACAGGCGACCAGACCGCCCGCGAGCAGCAGCACCCCGCCGGCCGCCATGGCCGCGGCGAATCCCCACCGTGCGGCGAGCGTTCCGAAGGCGGCCAGCACCAGCACCGCGAGCGCCGCACCACCCATCACGGGGACGATCCGGCACAGCTCGACCGCGCCGCGGGCCCACTTCAGCCGCCGCGCCGGACGGTAGGTACGGCTCTGGTCGCCCTCCTCGGCCGCCCGCGGCAGCTTCATCGGCGGCATCCCGAGCCATGAGCTGCCCTCCTTGGCCCCCCTGGGCGCGGCGGACAGCACGCCGACCAGACCGCGCTTGGGCACCGAACTGCCGCCCACGGCCATCCCCGAGTTGCCGAGGAACGCCATCTTGCCGACCCGCGACTGAGCGATCCGCAGCTTGCCGCCGCCCAGTTCGTAGGAGGCGACCATGGTGTCGTCGGCGAGGAACGCGCCATCGCCGACGGTGGTCATCGACGGCAGGGCCAGCACGGTGGACGCCTCCACCCCGCGCCCGACCTTCATGCCGAGCGCCCGCAGCCACACCGGGGTGAACAGGCTGGCGTACAGCGGGAACAGATGCACCCGCGCCATGTCCATCAACCGCTCGGTGGCCCATGCCTGCCAGGCGATCCGGCCGTGGACGGGATGGTGACCCGCCCGCAGGCCGAGGCCGAGCGTCCGCACCCCGGCCAGGACGAACAGCGCGTAGCACGCCATTCCGGCCACCGTCGCGAGCGGCACGGCGGCCAGCGCGTGGAGCAGCGCCGTGCCCGCGTCGTGGGTGCCCCGCAGGAACAGCGTGATGACGACGAGCGCGGGCAGCAGCGCCAGTGCGGGCAACAGGCTCAGCCCCAGCGAGGTGAGCCCGTACACAAACGCCCAGCGGCGGGTGCGGGCCGGCCGGCTCTCGGGCCGGCGGTGCGCCGCCTTGCCGGACTTGGCCGCCGGCACGCCCGCCCAGCGGCGCC
>NZ_JAHLEM010001219.1 GCF_018883605.1 Streptomyces niphimycinicus
CGGTGGCGCCCTGGTGCGGCCCCGCGGGGTCTCCCCGGGGCCGGGGCCGGGGCCCCAAAGCCCCTCCCCGGGGCGGCGGTCTTGAGCGTGCGGCATCGTCCCCGGCGTGGTGGGCTGGTGACACCGCGTCGGTCCCGTGCGGCGCGGGCGGACGGCAGACGCGGGCGTCGAGGTGGTGGTCGTGGGGCGCGGCGGGACGTACGGGCGGGCGGTCGTCGTGGCCGTCACCACGATCCTGGTCGCGATCACTTCCGTACCGGCGACGCCCACCGGGCCCGCCGAGGCCGTGGGCCGGGCGCCCGGCCGCGGGTCGTACGGCCCCACTGCGGCGCAGGTCCCGGGCGCCACGACGGCGCAGATCCCGTCGCCTCCGTACGGCGTCACGACGGCTCAGAGCCCCTCGCGTCCGTACGGCGTCACGACGGCTCAGCTCCCGTCGGGTCCGTACGGCGCCACCACGGCGCAGGGCCCCTCGCGTCCGTACGGCGCCACTTCGCCGCAAACCCCCTCCCATCCGTACCCCGTCTCCGTCGAGCTGGCCTCCCTCACCCCCGCGGTGATCCGTCAGGGCGGTGAGCTGAGGATCAGCGGGCGGGTCACCAATACCTCCGGGCGGCGTCTCGGCCCCGCGCATATCGGGGTGCGGATCGGCGCGTCCGGTGCGATCGACACCCGCGGCGGGCTTTCCGCCGTGGCCCGCCGTACGCCCCTGACCCGGGCCGACGGCCCCGAGGTGCCCGGCCGTACGGCTCGTCTCGCCGCGCTGCCGACCGGCGCCGAGCGCGGCTTCCGGCTCACCGTGCCCGTCCCCGATCTGGAGCTGGACGACGCCGGGGCGTACGCGCTCACCGTGGACGTCGTCGGCGAGGGCGGCGCCGGTGCCGGGACCGTGCTCGGGCTGACCCGCGCCCATCTGTCCGCGTACCCCGACGCCACGCGGCTGGAGCCGCTGCGCACCACCGTGCTGTGGCCGGTCCTCGACACCCCGCGGATGGAGGCGCTGACCCTGCGCACCCCGGACAGCGTGCTGCCGGTCTTCCGCGACGACGAGCTGACCGCCGCCTTCGGGCCGGGCGGCCGGTTGCGGCGGCTGGTGGAGATGGGCAAGGGGCAGCCGGTCACCTGGGTGCTCGATCCGGATCTGATCGTCCAGGCGCGGGCCATGGCCGCCGGTTACCGGGTGGCCCGTACGCCCGGCGGCAGCGATCCGCAGGAGGCCGCCGAGGGGAAGGGCGGCGATGCGGCGGCGGACTGGCTGGCCGCGCTCCGTAGGGCGGTCCGGGGCCGGGAGGTGATCGCGCTGCCGTACGCGGACCCGGATCTGGCCTCGCTCGCCCGCGGCGGCGGCGCCCCGCTCGCCGGGCTGCTGCGCCGGGCCTCCAGTACCGGCCGCAGCGTGGTGGACCGGGCGCTGGGCGTCCACGCGCGTGCCGGTGTGGGCTGGCCCGCGGGCGGTGAGCTGGACGACGGGATCGCCCGGTACGCCAAGGAGCTGGGCCTGGACACGGTGCTCGCCTCCGGCGCCGGGGTGGCCGCCGAGGGCGAGCTGGTCTCCGAGGGGGCCACCGACGACGGCGCCGTCTCGCTCGAGGGCGGGACGACCGCGCTGCGCTACGACGCGGCGATCGCCGCCCAGCTCTTCGCGAGCCACCCGGCCGCGGGCGCCTCCGGCGAGCCCGCCCG
>NZ_JAHLEM010000122.1 GCF_018883605.1 Streptomyces niphimycinicus
AACGGCCTGGGCAGCGTCCGCGACACGTGTTGCGGACGGGCCTCCGTCCGAAGGGCGGGGGCCCGTCGGGGTCCTAGTACTCCAAGCAGCGTTTCGCTATCTGGCCTGGTCAGAGGCGTCGTTCGGAGTGTAGTCGGCTGGTGGCCGGTCTGGGGCGGTCTTGCCGGAGTGCCCCTGCAACGAGTGGAGTCGTCGTCGGTAGTGGCAGTGGCGGGCGACGGCTTGGCGTCTGCGGCGCCAGCGTGACCAGTTCAGCATGTGCGCGCGAAGCGGCCGGCCGGCTCGGTGTTTGTCGGCGAGGCGAGGCGCCAGGAGCCGCCGGACTTCTGCCACGGTGAGCGGAGCCAGGGTGCCGGAAGCGTTTCTGCAACCCCCTTTGCGGCCGCGTCGGCCGCCATGACCGCGAGGTAGGCGTGGGCGAGCATGGCGGGCTTGCTGAGGCTGCGGCGGGCCAGTGCCCCACCGCCGGCGGACGGGGACCTCGCCCTGCTAGCCGAACTCGGCCACCGTGGGCAACTCCATTGCCGCCCAATGGTAGAGCCGCGGCCCTTTGGCCCCGTTGCCGCACGACATCGGCTCCCATGCCTCGTCCGGGGCCTGGGCGAAGAGGTGGTCGACCCGCGGTCCGAAAACCTGCTGGGATTTGGGCACCGCGAGCACGTAGCCCAGACCGGACTGCTCCAGCAGACGGCGGAAGCGTCCCTCCTGCCCGTAGGCGGCGTCCGCGGCCACCCAGGCCAGGGGGAGATCAGAGGCCAGGGCACGCAGTACGAGGCGCTTGGCCAGCTCTCCCTTGGTGGCGAAGCCGCGTTCGTCGGGGACCTTCGCCGCCCGGCAGCGACCGCGGTCCTCCGTCCACGACCTGGGCAAGTACAGCTCCCGGTCCACCAACGCCCTTCCGGTGCTGGTGGCGTAGGCAGCCCAGCCATTTCCCCGGCCCACTCGTTGGAGGGGCGGTCCGGCAAGACCGCCCCAGACCGGCCACCAGCCGACTACACTCCGAACGATGCCTCTGACCAGGCCAGATAGCGAAACGCTGCTGGAGTACTAGGGCGTGTATCGAATGTGCTGGTCGCCAGCGCGACACTGCCGAGGGACGACCCAAAATCGCATGCGATCTTCGCCCAGTCATGCTGGGATCAACCGCTATGAATGATCATTTCCTCAATGAAGCCGACTTGATGGACAGGATGGAACGGAACCTGGCGGAACATGCCTGTCACCTGCACCGGAGTATGACTGGTGCGACCGTCACAGAGGCTGGTGACCTCCTGGTCGCGGATAGTGGCTTGGACGACGACACTTTCAACATTGTTGCTGCGGCCCGCTTCACCGCCGCCGACGCTACGGCACGTATCACCGAGATCGCTGGGACGCTGGCCCGCACTGGCCGCCGTTTCTCCTGGTGGGTGGGGCCCGCCTCGGCACCGCTGGACCTCACCACCCGCCTGACAGCGGCCGGTCTGCCGGCGTCTGAACGCGAGACGGCGATGTGGGCCGAGCTGGACGAGACCCTGCCACCGCCCACTGTCCAAGGACTGGACATCCAGAGGGTGGCCGCGCCCGAACAGCTTGCCGACTACGCCCTGGTTCTTGCCGCGAACTGGGACCCGCCCGCTGCCACCGTCCACCGCTTCTTCGCCCAGGCCGCCCCGCAGGCACTGGCCGCGCACTGCCCGGCCCGGTATCTGGTCGGCTACGTGAAGGGCCGTCCGGTCTGCTCCGCTGAAGTGTTTCACCACGCGGGAGTTGCCGGCCTCTACAACATATCCACCCTGGCTGCCCACCGCCGACGCGGCTACGGCGGTGCCATCACGCTCGCGGCACTCCGTATGGCCCGCGACCGGGACCACCGCATCGCAGTCTTGCAGGCGTCAGCCCACGGCGAGCCCGTCTACCGCCGCCTGGGGTTCCGCTCTTGTGGCCAGTTCACCGAGCACGCCATCAACCCCTGAATCACCCAAACTCCGTTGGCCCTCCGCCCGCCTTTCCTGACGGTGCTGGTCACAACCACTCGTTGATGGCTGCTACGAGGACAGTGGCCTCGTAGCGGACCGCAAGCTTGTCGTATCTCGTGGCCACAGCACGGTGCCTGTCGGGTAGCCGGGTCATGTTGCTATGACCCGGCCCCCTCAGAACCGGGCATGCCTGTTTCCAGGCACCACGGCTCAAGCAAGCCCGAAGGCTTCACAGAATCCGCTATTTGTTGCTGTCATCTCGCGCATGAAGCTGCTGATGGCATTCGGAATGAACGAGTCGCTTTTTCATAGCGTCGAACCAGTCGATCCACTCGCGTGGGCTTTCCGGCTCATACTCCGCACCAGCGATGAGTGCCTGACCGCAGAGTGGACAGAGACCTTTCTGGCGGGATGTCAGAGTAAGACTGCTCCTGTCCATCGGCGGAGGTGGCGCGTCCTACGGCGCTGACTCCAGTAGTCACCAAGAGCGGGGTCGTCAGGTGAAGACTTTCCCTTGACTAGCTGATGCCTTCTGATGTTGGTCCAGGCGAACTTGGGGAGGTGGGCACCTGTGATGCGGTCACCGAAGACCCAGTTATTATTCTTGGACCGATTGAGCCTACCGAAGTACTTATTAACGATCCAGTGCTTCGATTTCTTCGGGTGGGTGCGCTTGGCCCACTTATAGGTGAGCGTCCACACATAGCTATCCAGCGCTGAGAAAGTTTTACTGGATACCACCGTCCGGTATTACGCAGACCAGCCCCTGACGATAGGAGAGAGCCTGCGAAGTACGACTGTGATGCTCTGCCCGAGGAGAGCCTGCACCTCGGACCGCAGTCGATTCCGGATTCTCTTCACAGCATCCTTGCTGGGCGTAATGATCAGGCTGTCGCCATGGCGTCGGACGTTGAAGCCGAGGAAGTCGAATCCTGCTTTGCGCGCCCGACGATTACAGTGACCGCCCCCTGACAGTTCGGCTGCTTGTTCGCCTCTCACCGACTTCGCGCTTCATGGCATAAGAGGTTTACCGTCAGGTTTCATGACGTACCAGTAGCCGCCATTCAGGAAGACGTCCTGTCCGCGATGCTGACCAGGTGCCTTATCAGCGGCGTATCGGTAGAGCGGCCAACCGTTATAAGTAACGACGTGACCGCCAGCGGGGTTGGGCAGCTTGCCCAATAGGGCTACGTCAACTCCGTCACCATCTGCGGTGGACGCATTATCGGCGACCGAGAGTGGGGGCCAGACCGTCGCGCAGCCGAATGTACAGCTAACCGTCGAGGCGTTGTCCGGCTTAAAGGCATAGAGAACGTTGCCCTTGCCATCGACGAGTATGTCGCCAAGATCTTTGGAGTCCAGTACTGCTATGGCCGATGTTCGAGCACCAACCTTTGCTGAGCCGCCGGCTGTGCAGCCGGCGAGTGTGGCGGCGATGCCTATAGCTATTACAACCGAGAACAAGCGACGTGTAGACGTTGACACACCTGCAACCTTTCTGTAAATCTCATTGAGGCGAGTGGCAAATATGCGCAGCAGAGGCTCGCGGCGTCGATCAACTGACGAAGTCAGATATGTCAACGCCTAATCAGCAAACCATTCGCGTCAAGTTCGACTGCGATGTGTTCACGTACGAGAGCCAAGGGACTCCGGCGGTATGCTCGTCTTGAGGGGGGCGACGCGATATCGAATCACCACGTCGCGATCAGCTTAGGAGCGATCGCCCATACCAATCATGTTTCCCAGCGACCCCGGGCAGGATCGCGAACAGGGCGCTAGACGTAGCCAGCGTGAAGTGTGCGAGGGCATCTGATTTAGCCAGTCGTTGCTGTACCGGTATAAAACTGGTAGTCGGATCGGCCTGGTAGGAGACAAAAATCAGGCCAGCGTCTTCATCGCCTGCGGCGCCACTTGCCTGTCCGATCGAGTAGGAATAGGACCGACGGAGCATCTCTTCACCAGCGCCTCGGCGGGGCGCGGCAAGGCGGATATGGGCGTCGTCCGGGATGATCAGTGCCCCGGACGGATCCTTAGCGTTCAGGTCGACCGGATCGGATTCCTTGTGCGCCCCCAGTGGGGCTCCCGATGGGATGTGTCGACCGACCGCGTGGTCCCGTGTGCTCGATCCCGCACTTTCCCATTTACTCAAGAGTATGCGGAATCGGCGCACGACGACGTAGCTTCCACCTGTCATCCATGCGGGTGAAACTGCGTCGACCCAGACCGGCCCACCTGTGGATGCACGGCTGACGGCGATGTTATTGGTGCCGTCGATCTGGCCCATGAGATTGCGGCCATTGCTGCTAGCGGTCGAGGCGGCAGCACCGCGGAAGCCGTTCATCTGCCAGCGGGGCCGCAGGACCCGCTTCGCAGCCGCGCGAACGGCACGTACGGCGCCCCCAAGGTATATGGCGTCATCGGAGCAAAGCTGCACGAAGACCGCGCCATGTGAGGCTGCGACTTCGAGTTCATCCCCGGGGAACAACGGCAGGTCGACGAGTGCAGGCGGGCGATTTATGCCAAGTTGGTCGAGAGCGGCGCCTCCGAGCCCCACGGTCATGGTGAACTTTCCTGGCGTTGAGCCGGTAGACACCAGTGATGTATCGGCAGAGGTGTCTCCCCTCATCAGAGCCGCCGCAAGACCCGTCCACGCTCGCATGACGTCCGCCAGGTCAGATTTTACTGTCGAGTCTTTGAGATCGAAGGCGAGAAAAACCGCGTTGGTTGGGGTCGGATCGGCGATGCCCGGCTGGTGGGCGCCAAAGAACGGGATAGAGGAGGGCGTATGGTGTGTCGGCGAGGGCGCCGCGCTGGCCGTTCCTTTGCGTGGGAGCTGCGTTCCGGCGGCAGTTCCTACTGCTCCAGCGCCCAGCGTGGCAATAGCACTGCTGGTCAGGAACCTCCGGCGGGTGTGTTTTTGCACGTTCATTAGTCAGCTATTCCAGTTTCCGTGTGGGTGAACGATGCGCTTGAGATCATGGCGGTAAACATGATTCTTATGAGGTGGAGCGAGAAGCTGTGAACGTGGTAGCGGTGTCTTAACCCGGAACTTGGCTGACTGACACTCAGTGTTGGGAGCAGTGATCAACGGGCGCAGTCAGAGCCCGAGTGCACTTCAGGTCGAGACAGGTGAGGCCATGCTGGCGAAGAGTTTCCCTCCGCGGCCGGTCGACTGCATCTGCCAAACGTAGAGGGGGACCCCAGCACTTGCGTTGAGGGCGTGTCCGGTTCAGGTGCTGCGTATCCGCTACAGGCCACGTCGCTGATCCTGTCGACTCCACCAAGATTTCTGGCGCGCTGAATGTTAGGAGCAGGCGCGGGAGGCCGGTGCGACAGCGTTTTCATCTGAGTCTGTATTTCACGAGTGTATCGATGGCCACTGCGGCGAACAACAATGCAAGATACGCATTCGATACCACAAACATCCGCATTGGTCGCGCGGCGGCTTCCGCTCGACGGGCAGCGGCTTGGAGTCGAAGAGCTTCCCATACGAACCACGCTCCACCGACTACTGCCACCATTGCATAGGTCCAACTCATTCCTGCAACAGGAATGAGGAGAATGGAGGTCATGGCAGTCACGACGGCATATGCAATCACTCTCTTGGCAACGTGCTCGATTCCGTGGATTGCGCCGAGCATGGGGACGCTGACGCAACGGTAGTCCTCGCCGTACTTGACGGACAGAGGCCAATAATGAGCCGGGGTCCAAAAGAAAATCACTAGAAAGAGTATTACCGCCGGCCATGACACGGTCCCTGTCTCTGATGCCCAGCCGATGACTACAGGGAAGCAGCCCGCGATGCCGCCCCACACGATGTTTTGCTCAGTGCGACGCTTGAGGAGAATCGTATACACGACTACGTACCATAGAATCGCGCAGACAGACAGTGCAGCGGCCAGGTAATTCACAAGGCACCAGAACCAAACCGTCGAGGAGATGGCCAGGAGCCAGGCGAAGATCAATCCAGACCGCGGTGTCACCTCTCCGGTCACCAAAGGGCGACCAGATGTGCGTCTCATCCGGGCATCCATGTCTCGGTCTAGGTACATGTTGAAAGCCGATGCGCTGCCTGAGCTTGCCGCTCCACCAATGAGTGTCGCCACGATGAGCGGCAAATTCGGCAAGCCGCCATGAGCCAAAACCATGGTCGGCACAGTCGTGACAAGTAGGAGTTCCATTACTCGCGGCTTTGTCATAACGACATAGGCGCGGACGCGTAGAAATCTTCTATATGTAATTGAGTCTGACGGATCGCGCGTGAGATGGGATGCGAGTTGTTTGCTCTGCTCTTCTGAGTTTCGGTCCTTAGTGCGCACGCTGTTTCGTCGAGCGTCTCCGCTGGTCACAACGGTCTGCCTTTCCGGCGTAGGGCGGCAAGCTTCACGGCAGCTCCCGCGTCGACTCTCGATCTGCGCCACTTGCAGTCTAACTGCAAGTTTGAGGCGTCTTGAACGGGGGTCGGTGATCCGTGATGTCACGGCTACTGACCTTTGCGGCGTGATGTCGTTGGGGGCTGACGATGTGTGATCGTCGCGGTGTGCGGTTGTATGAGATATCCGCAGGGTGGTGGGCTGACGCCTGAACGGCAGGCGTTTCGAGAGCGGATCCGGCTGGAGGCCGCGGAATGATTCGCTGCCGGTACCTCCAACGCCGAGGTCGCCAAGGACTTACGGGTGAGTGTGCGCTCGGTGCAGCGCCGGCGCCGAGCCTGGCACGACGCCGGCACCGAGGGGCTGCGGTCTGCCGGGCCCGTCTCACGGCCCAAGCCGAGTGAGGCCCTGTTCACCGTGCTCGAGCAGGAACTCGCCAAGGGGCCGGTCGCGCACGGCCGGCCGGACCAGACGCGGACACTGGCAAGGATCAAGACGCTGATCGGGCGCCGGTTCCACAAGAGCATGACGCTGTCGGCGATCGCGCAGATGCTGCACCGGCACGACTTCAGCCACCAGGTTCCGACCCGCCGGGCGGTCGAGCGCGACGAGGAGGCCGTGGCGGGATGGGTGAAGGAGACCTGGCCGCAGGTGGAAGGTCCGTGGCGGCGCTCGACGCCTGGCTGTGCTTCGAAGACGAGGCCGGCTTCTCGATGACGCCGCCCACCGCACGGACCTGGGCCCGGCGCGGACGCACACCCGTCATCCGGGTCCGGGGACGCGCCCAGCGCCGCTTCTCCGTCGCTGCCCCGGCCTGCTACAAGCGGGGTGAACGCTCACGGCTGATCTACCGGCCCAAGCGGCATGCCGATCACAAGCGGGGCGGCAGACGCAGTTTCACCTGGACCGACCACCGCGACCTGCTCATCGCCGCGCACCAGCAACTCGGCGCACCCCTCGTGCTCGTGTGGGACAACCTCAACGTCCACAAGGACCGCCGACTGCGGGAGTTCATCGACACCTACGACTGGATCACCTGCTACTTCCTGCCGGCCTACGCACCGGACCTCAACCCCGTCGAGGGCATCTGGTCCCTGCTGCGACGCAGCCGCCAGACCAACACCGCCTTCACCGACCCCGACCACCTCATCAGCACGCTCCGACACGGTCTCCGCCAGATCCAGTACCGCAGCGAACTCATCGACGGATGTCTCGCAGGAACCGGACTCACCATGACGACATCACGCCAACAACGTCAGTAGTGCCCCCGGCAGGGCACCACACAGAAGGATGGCGGTCCTCACCTGCGGAATTTCGTCGGCAGGCTGATGCTCAAAGGAAGTTTTGAGCCCTCAGCGTGGGATAGGACCCGCTGATGGTTGGCGAGAGGCCGATGCGTGCCAGCAGCGGTCTCGCGGTAGTCGTGCTCGACCCTCCAGCGGATCTTCGCGATGCGGACCAGTTCGCGCGGCGGTGTGTCGGCAGGCGGTGTGGACAGCCAGTAGTCGGTGGGTTCGGCCGCGCGGGGGTTGTCCCTGGTCGCCTTGCTGCCATGGCGCCAGGTGACGGTCCGGACGGCCTGGCCTCCGGCGGTCGTGGCCAGTGCCCGTAAGGTGGTGTGCGGCTGTTGGTAGGCGGCACCGGGTGGGCGGCCCTGACCGCTGTAGGCCGGACGCTGGGGAACGGCGTTGCCCGGATAGCAGGTGGTGCTGCCCTTGACCGCGACCGCGACCGCGTAGGCCAGGCCACGTTCGGTCAGACCCTGACGGAAGCCGGTGGCGTCCCCGTAGCCGGCATCGGTGGCCACCGGCAGGTCGGGCAGTTCCCACTCCCTGCGGACTTCGTCGAGCATCTCCAGGGCCAGGCGCCACCTCTCCAGGTGCCGCGCCTGGTCGGGGATACCGGTTCTCGCCCGACGCCGCCGGATCGCCCCGGCCAGCAGCTCGTCATCGTTGTTCTTGGCGTCGTCCCAGCTCTCGGGAAGGAACAGCCGCCAGTCCACCGCCGAGGACGCTGTGTCGCTGACCAGGTTGATGCTGACCGGGATCTGGCAGTCGCCGCGTCTGCCCAGCGCGCCGCAGTACATCCGGGCCACCCCCGGCGAGTCGTACCCGTCCTTGGGAAAGCCCACATCGTCGATCGCGTACGCCTCCGGAGTGATCTGCGCCGCGGCCCAGCGGGCCACCCGGCGGCGGGCCTCGGTGTAGTCCCAGGTCGAGGAGGACACGAACTGCTGCTGTTGTTGGTGGTCCACGCCCAGGCGCTCGGCCATCGGTTGCATTGACTTGCGCTTGCCGTCCAGCATCAGCCCACGCAGGTACAGCTCGCCCTTGGCCCGCTGGTCCCGGCGCTTGAGCGAGCCGCATCTCCGCGGCGAACGCCTTCAGACGCGGGCGCACCACGTCCATCTCCTCAGGTGTCACACCTGACAGGGCATCACACCGTAGTATGCGAGAACCATCGAGGCCACCTGACAAAGCCCTACTAGGCATCCGCGCCCGCACCGGCGTTCGCGCCCGCGCCCGCACCCACGCCCATTGCCGCTGCTTCCGCGCGGCCCGTCTCCGGGCGCCCCGCGTGCTTGCGAAGGTGGCCGCCGACGCCGACGAGTCCGGCGACGGCCAGTGCTTCGAGGCCGATGAGGTAGTAGGCCGGGGAGAGGCGGTCGCCGCTGGAATCGATGAGCGCGGTGACGATGTACGGGGCGAAGCCGCCGAACGCGGCGTTGGCGATGGAGTAGACGATCGACAGGTACGAGTTGCGTACGTTGCCCGGTGTCAGCTCGGACAGCATCGCCGGTGTCGGGCCCGCGGTGAGCCCGAGGGAGGCCGCGAACAGCACCACCGCCAGCCCGATGCTCAACGCCCCGCCCCGGATGAGGAGTTGATAGCAGGGTATGGCGAGCACCGCCACCGCGACCGCGCCCGTCAGCATGACCTTCCAGCGGGCGATGCGGTCGGAGAGCCACCCGCCCAGCACGATGAACCCGGCGTACGCCGTCAGCCCGACGAGTGAGGCCGTCAGCCCCTCGGACAGGTTCCGCTCGAGCACACCGTCGAAGAAGGTCGGCAGGAACTGCAACGTGACGTAGCCGCCCGCGGTCCAGGACACGATCGCCGCGGTGCCCGCGGCGACCATGCGCCAGTGACCTCTGAAGACGTCCTTCACCGGGCTGTCGGCGACCTCGCCCTGCTCCTGCATGGCGGTGAAGGAGGGGGTCTCCTCGACGTGCCTGCGGATGTACCAGCCCCCGATGCCGAGGGGGAGGCCCAGCAGGAACGGGATGCGCCACCCCGTCGAGTAGAGGAAGTCGTGACTCATCCAGCTCGTGAGGGCGGTGCCGAGACCGGCCGAGAGAGCCAGCGCCACGGCAATGCTCGCGGGCTGGGTGGACCCGAAGAGGCCGCGCCGCCGAGGCGGCGCGTGCTCGAACAGCAGCGAGGCGGCGCCGCCGAACTCGCCGCCCGCCGAGAGCCCCTGGACCAGGCGCAGCACGGTCAGCAGGATCGGCGCGAGGACACCGGCCGTGGCGAACGAGGGCAAGGCGCCGATCAGCGTCGTCGCACCGGACATGGTGAGGATGACGATGGACAGCACCCATCGCCGCCCCCGCTTGTCGCCGAGGTGGCCGAAGACGACCGCGCCGACCGGGCGGAGGACGAAGGCCGCGCCGAAGATGGCCAGCGTGGCGAGCAGGCCGGTCAGTTCGTCGGAATCGGGGAAGAATGTCTTGGCGAGAACGGGTGAGAAGTACCCGTAGATGGCGAAGTCGTACCATTCCACGAAGTTCCCGGCGGCGGCTGCGACGACGGTCTTGATCTTGCCGGAACCCTGTGTGTTCACGGGTCTCCCTTGGCAGTCGGACGGGCGGCTCCATCGCGCGGTGTGCGGATGTCGATCGCTCGGCACTCGGTACCAGGCCGTTGCACGATCTGGTATGACGTTTTACCAGTCAAGCTAGGCGCCGGACGATTACGCCGTCAAGCAGTGCTGTGGCTCGTGTGCCGATCTCCCTCCGGCAGCCGACGGGTGCCGGAGGCGGTGGGGAGGGGTGATCACGCTAGGTTGGTGGGTACCAGCCTTGGGGAGGATTGCACGCGATGGCCACTCTCGCCGACGTAGCGAAGCGGGCAGGGGTGTCGGTCGGGGTCGTCTCCCGACTGCTCAACGGCGACGACACTCTCCGCGCACGGGAAGAGACCAAGCAGCGGGTCAGGGCCGCGGCGGCGGAGCTGGAGTACACGCCGAACTACGCCGCGCGGGCACTGCGCAAGTCCAAGGTCGGCGTCATCGGCCTGGCCGTCCATGACGCGAGCAACCCCGTCTACAGCGAGATCATCGGCGGCGCCCAGGCCGAGGCGGCGAAGGCGGGTTACGCCCTCATGCTGTCGGACGTCGACGTGCTCGCGAGGGACGACGAGATGTTCAAGCGGTTCGTCTCCGGCGGTGCGATCGACGGTCTGCTCCTCCAGCGGGCGGGCACCGCCGCCGACTCCCTGGTGTCGAAGATCGCGTCCGGTGAGGTGCCGACGGTGCTGCTCAACGACCACACCCGCGGCGCCATCGGCAGTGTGGCCGTCGACGACTACGCGGCCGCGCACCTGGCGGTCTCGCATCTGATCGAGCTGGGCCACCGGGACATCGGTCTGCTCCAGGTCGACGGTCCCCGCAGCCGTGCGGTCCGCAGGCGCAAGGGATGGGCCGACGCACTCGCCCAGGCCGGTCTGCAAGCACCGGACTCCAGTGTCTTCCGCGGCGGCCACACCGCCGAGCAGGGCTATCGGGGCATGACCGAGCTGCTCTCGGCACACCACCTTCCCACGGCGGTGTTCGCCGCCAACGTGCTCTCTGCCGTCGGTGCGCTGAGTGCCGCGCACGACATGGGGGTGCCGGTGCCCGAGGGTATCTCGCTGGTCGGCCTCCACGACGTCTTCGTCGCGGACTTCCTCCAGCCGAAGCTCACCGTGGTGCGGCTTCCGCTCTTCGAGCTCGGTGCCCGGGCGGTCACGCTCCTCCTGAGTCAGATGGAGAACGAGCCGGCCCGCCACGAGAGCATCCGGACCCCCGCGCCGGTCATGGTCCAGCGCGCCTCCAGCGCTCCGCCCGCGCGGCGCTGACGCTCCGCCCGCGCGCCTCCTGGGCTCCGCCCGCGCGGCGGTGGCCGAAACCCGTCTTTGCCCGGCCCGGGGGACAGCGGCTAGGGTGGTAAGACGTTTTACCAGTGACGATTTACCAGTGACGTTCTACCCATCTGGTGCCGTAGCGCTGTCCAGCGGGGCACCCCGGCACTTGACGAGCCGGACGAGCCGGACGAGGAGGTCTTGATGCGGACCACGAGCCGCCTTCGAGGAATCACCTGGGACCACCCGCGCGGCATCGACGCGCTCCGGGCCGGCGGCGACGAGTTCGAACGGGCGACGGGGATCGCGATCGAGTGGACCGTCCGTTCACTCCAGGAGTTCGAGGACGCCTCGGTGGTCGAACTGGCCAGGACCTACGACCTCGTGGCGCTGGACCACCCGTTCATCGGAGACGCGGTGGAGGCGGGTGCCCTGCTGCCACTGGAGACCGTCTTCCTCTCCGGCGAACTGCGCGAGCGCGCCGCGGACTCGGCCGGCCCGAGCGACACCAGCTACCTCTGGAAGGGGCAGCAATGGGGCGGTGCGGTCGACGCCGCGTGCATGGTCAGCGCCCACCGCGCCGGCGCGGTCGACCGCACCGGGATACCGACCAGATGGGATGCCGTACCCGGGTTCTCGCGGCGCCACGGGCGGGAGGCGGTGCTGCTGGCGGCCAACCCGACCCATCTGTGGGGCACCGTGCTGTCCCTGTGTGAAGCCGGTACGAACACCGCGGTCGGCCCTCACGACAGCCGGGGCCGGCGCGAGGACGGCCGGCCTAAGTGGTGGAGGGACGACGGGATCGACCCCGAGGTGCTGGAAGAGGGCATCGAGCGGGTGTGTCGCCTGCTCCCGCTGTGCGCCCCCGAGTCGCTGGCGAGTGACCCCATCACCGTGCTCGAACGCCTCTCCAGCCCGGACGACCCGGCCCTGTACTGCCCGTTGGTCTTCGGCTACGTCACCTACGCCCGGCCCGGTGCGCGGGCCGCACTCGTGGCGTTCAGCGACGCCCCGCGGATCGGCGAAGCACCCGTTGGCACGCTCACGGGCGGCGTCGGGCTCGCCGTCTCCGCCCACTCCCCGGCCGGGCGGGACGCCGCCGCCTTCGTACGCTTCGCGACCTCGGCGCAGGCCCAGGCCGGTACCTCGCACGACGCGGGCGGACAGTCGGGCCGCCGCTCGGTGTGGGCGGACGAACGCGTCAACGCCGACGTCACGCACTTCTACCGGGACACCCTCGACACGATGGACCGCTCGTTCCTGCGCCCCCGGTTTCCCGGCTACCCGGCCTACCAGCGTGCCGGCGCCGACGCGTTGCACCGCGGCGTGGGCAACGGCGAACGGCCGCAGGAGATCGCGGCCGAGCTCGGACGACTGTGGGGCAAGCATGTCCGCGTCTGACCCCGGCCCGGCCGGCGAGCGCCCCCGCACCATCGCCGAGCAGTTCGCCGGCGTCGAAGCCGCGCACGGCGACCGGCCGGCGCTCCGCGCGGCCGGGCC
>NZ_JAHLEM010001220.1 GCF_018883605.1 Streptomyces niphimycinicus
CGCCGCCGGTACGGGTGCCGGGCTGTCCGCACTGGTCTGCGGGCTGACCGTGGCGGCCGCGGCGTGGGTGGGGGTGCCGGCCGTGGCGGACGGCCGGATCCACGGGGTGTGGCTGGCGGTCGTGGTGCTGACCCCGCTCGCCGCCTTCGAGGCCGTCGCGGGGCTGCCGCTCGCGGTGCAGCACCGGCAGCGGGTGCGGCGGGCCGCGGAGCGGGTGTACGAGGTGCTGGACGAGCCGCTTCCGGTGCGCGAGCCCGAGGAAGCGCGGCGCGGGGAGGTGCGGCGTGAGGAGGCGCGACGCGGGGAGGCTCAGCGTGAGGAGCCGCCCGGTGCGCCGTATCCGCTGGTGCTGCGCGGGATCACCGCACGCCACCCCGGGCAGCGTGCCCCCGCGCTGGACGGGTTCGGCCTGGAGCTGCGGCCGGGCCACCGGGTGGCGGTCGTCGGCCCGTCGGGGGCGGGCAAGAGCACGCTCGCCCAGGTGCTGCTCCGCTTCCTGGACACCGAGGGCGGCACGTACACCCTGGCGGGCCGGAACGCCGCCGCCCTGGACGGGGACGCGGTGCGGCGGCTCGTCGGTCTCTGCGCCCAGGACGCCCATGTCTTCGACAGCTCGCTGCGCGAGAACCTGCGGCTGGCCCGCCCCGGCGCGAGCGATGACGAGCTACGCGCGGCCCTGGCCGCGGCCCGGCTGCGGGACTGGGTGGACGGGCTGCCGGACGGCCTGGACACGCTCGTCGGCGAGCAGGGCGCACGGCTCTCCGGAGGTCAGCGGCAGCGGCTCGCACTGGCCCGCGCGCTGCTGGCGGACTTCCCGGTGCTGGTGCTGGACGAGCCCGCCGAACATCTGGACCTGCCCACGGCCGACGCGCTGACGGCCGACCTGCTGTCGGCGACCCAGGGCCGCACCACCGTCCTGATCACGCACCGGCTGGCAGGTCTGGACGCGGTGGACGAGGTGATCGTGCTCGACGGCGGCCGGGCCGTCCAGCGTGGGACGTACGGGGAACTGGCCGTGGCCGACGGGCCGTTCCGCCGAATGCTGGAACGCGAGGCCGCGGAGGCCGGAGTCCTGGTGGGCGCCGCGCACATGGGCGCCGGCTAGGCGGCTCTGCCCGGCGGATTTCGGACCGTCGCCGGGCCCGCGACGCCTGGCCCGGCGAACCCCGGCCACGGCCGGGCGCCGCCTCAGGCAACACCGCCGGGAGCCGCCCTCCGGCGCCGCCGGGAGGCTGCCCCGGCGGCAGACGACGCGGGCTATGGCATGAGCTGTCCCGGGCTACGGCAACAGACGGGCGCGGGGCCGGGCATCAGACGGCGCGTCGCGGCAAGTGCCGCAGCGGGCCACGCAAGACCCGCTGTCGCGGGCCTTGTCGCGAGCTGCCATGGGCTACGGCACCCGACGGGCGGGGCGTGGAACCAGACGGCGCGGGCCCGGCCGGGCTGGGGCGCCAGCCCGTCCAGGAGGTTGGGGGGAGGCCGCAGCGGGCCTCGGCGCCAGATGCCGTGCGTTACGGCGCTGGCTGTCGCGGGGCCCGGCACCAGCCGGGCGCGGGGTGCGGCGATGGCCGGGGCGGGTCCCGGCAGGAGCTGTCGTGGGGTGCGGCGCGAGCCGTCGCGGGGGTGCGGCTTCAGACGGGCGCGGGGTGCGGCGATGGCTGCGGCGGGTCCCGGCAGGAGC
>NZ_JAHLEM010001221.1 GCF_018883605.1 Streptomyces niphimycinicus
GAGAGACATCTCGCGTGCGTAACAAGTCAAGCCGCCGTGGCCAGAGCCGCTGAAGGACCGGAGGTGAACGCGTGTTGCTCGTCGAAGAGCTGTCGGCTCTGCAGGCAGTGGTAGAGCTGTCCGATCATCCGGTTGAACAGGTGCCGCTGGGCCCCGGCGTGCCAGTCCCCACGCTCGCGTCGGTGCTTGTAGTGGGCGTTGGCTCCGGGCGAAACCCGCATGGCGGAGAGTGCCCAGAGGAAGCCGGCGGCGATGAGGCGGTTGTTCTTGATGTAGCGGCGTCCGACGTAGCGCTTCTTGCCGGAGGCGCGGGTGACCGGCGCGGACCCGGAGTATGCCTTCAGTGCACGGGCGTCGGCGAAGCGGGTGCGGTCGTCACCGATCTCGGCGAGCACCCGGGCGCCGAGCTGGACCCCGAGGCCGGGGAAGCTGAGAAGGATCTCAGCATCCGGGTGCTGGCGAAAATGGACCTCCACCGCCTCGGCAAGCTCGTCGGCCGCCACGCAGGCCGCATCCAACTGCTTTATGAGAGCCAGGAGTTGGATTCCGAAGGCATCCTCGACAGCTTTGGGCTGGCGTGCGTGCTCAGTGCGGAAGACGGAACGCAGGCGCTCGGCCTCGGCATCGATTCCCCGCTGACGGCCGGCTCGCTTGAGCGCGGACCGCAGTTGGGTGAGGTTGAGACGGGCGGCTCTGGCCGGGGTCGGAGCGGTGGCCAGGACGGCACGGGCCTCCGCGCGGGCCAGGCCGTGCTGCTTGCCGAGGAAGGCGTCCAGGGCGGCCGGGTAGTACTCGCGCAGCAGCGAGCGGACCTGGTTGACGAGCTGCTGGCGGTTCCAGACCGCGTCCTGCTGGGCGCGGGCGAGAACGGCGATGGCGCGGGCGTGGTCGGAGTCGGCGGGCAGGGGCCGGTGGGCGTGCATGTCGGTGCGCAGGATGTTCGCCAGGACCAGCGCGTCGCCGGGGTCGGACTTCTTGCGGCTCACGCCGTGGCGGTCGCGGTAGCGTGCGGCGGCCAGTGGGTTGATCGCGTAGATCGGCCGCCGGCCCGCTCGCAGGACGGCGACCAGCAGTCCGCGCGAGGTCTCGATGGCCACCGGTATCGGGGCCTCGGAGGTGTCGCCGTACTCGGCGAGCAGGTCGAGCAGCAGGCGGTAGCCGTCCGCGTCGTCGCTGATGCGGCGCTTGGCGAGCAGGGTGCCCGCCTCGTCGACCAGGGCGACATCGTGGTGGTCCTCGGCCCAGTCGATGCCGCAGAACACTGTCACATCCATCTCCGTTCCGTTGTGGTTCGCGCAGGTGAAAAGCCTGTGCGGGCCACGCGGCGACCTAATCCCAGGACTCGTCGGTCCGCCATCTCGCCAGCCGTTCGTGGCACCAGCGGACCGCAGGGGCCTCCGTCTTACGAAGAGCTCGGGGCTCGGGACGAAGGAAGAGGTCGCCCTGCGGCGGGCTCGCACCAAGACGATCAACGAACACCAGTTCCGGACGGGTTCGTGGCGGCCCGAGGGCACCGGCTGTCGCCGGTCTCTCGTAAGGCCTCCAGGGCCGGGAACCACAAGGGATTCACCCGGCACCCGCGGGCCACCACGACCCCATCCAGCAGCAAGACCAGCCACCCCGCCGGGGCCCGGCTGGAATCCCTACACACGGATTAGGA
>NZ_JAHLEM010001222.1 GCF_018883605.1 Streptomyces niphimycinicus
AGGGCGGCGGCGCGGAGGGCGCGGCCGCCGCGGCGTGCCGGGCACCCGTGCGCGCGGCCGGCACCACGGGGTCTTGCAGGTCTTGCTGGACGGCATAGTCGGTGTGGGACACCAGAGGTTTCTCCTTCAGGAGGAAGGCGAGCAGGAAGCCCAGGACGAGCACCGGCACGAGATAGAGGAAGATCCGCGGCATGGCGTGGGCGTACGCCGCGATATAGCCGTCCCGCAGGGCGCCCGGCATCGCGTGCACCATCTGCGGGGTGACCGAGTCGGGGTCGGGCAGACCGGTTCCGTCGCCGCCGCGTCCGTACGCCGCTCCGGAGGGCAGGTCGACCTGGAGGCGGTCGGCGAGCCGGTTGGCGAAGAGCGTGCCGAAGACGGCCGCGCCGACGCTGCCGCCGATCTGCCGGAAGTAGTTGTTGGCGCTGGTGGCCGAGCCGAGGTCGGCCGCGGGCACGGCGTTCTGCACGGCGAGGATGAGCACCGGCAGGACGAGCCCGAGGCCGAGCCCGAGGACGCCCATCCACAGGCTGTAGTCCTGGCGGGAGGTGCCCTCCTCCAGCCGGGAGAGCAGCCACATGCCGAGGACGGAGATCAGCCCGCCGACAATGGGGAAGACCTTGTAGCGGCCGGTGGCGCTGATGAGCTGGCCGGAGATGATCGAGGCCAGCACCATGCCGCCCATCATGGGCACCATCAGCAGCCCCGACTCGGTGGCCGAGACGCCGTCGACCATCTGGAGGAAGGTCGGCAGATAGCCGGCGGCGCCGAAGAGGGCGACGCCGATGACGGCGCCGATCAGCCCGCTGACGCAGAAGACCGAGTCGCGGAACAGCCGCATGGGGATGATCGGTTCGGGGACGACGCACTCCACGACGACGAAGAGGATCACCGAACCCGCCGCCCCCAGGGCGAGCCCGAGGATGACGCGGGAGTCCCACGCGTACTCCGTGCCGCCCCAACTCGTCAGCAGCACCGCGCAGGTGGAGAACAGCGACAGGAACAGCGCGCCCAGATAGTCGAAGCGCGCCCGCCGCGGCGGCTCCGGGACCTTGAGGACGGCGGCCACGACGGCGAGGGTGACCAGCCCGAAGGGGACGTTGACGTAGAAACACCAGCGCCAGGAGGCATGGTCGGTGAAGAACCCGCCGAGCAGCGGCCCGGCCACCGAGGCGAGGCCGAACGCGGCGCCGATGAGCCCCATATAGCGGCCGCGTTCCCGGGGCGGAACGATATCGGCCATGATCGCCTGGACGCCGATCATCAGACCGCCGGCGCCCACGCCCTGCACCGCGCGGAAGGCGATCAGCTCGTCCATCGTGCGGGACCAGCCCGCGAGCGCGGATCCGGCGACGAAGACGACGATCGCGAAGACGAAGACGCTCTTACGGCCGATGAGGTCGCCCAGCTTGCCGTAGACCGGCAGCACGATGGTGACCGCGAGGAGGTAGGAGGTGACGGTCCAGGACATCTTGTCCAGGCCATGGAGTTCGCCGACCACCTCGGGAAGGGCGGTGGCGACGATGGTCTGATCGAGGGCCGCGAGCAGCAGCGCGAGCATCAGCCCGAAGAAGACCATCCGCACCCGGGCGGGGCTGAGCGGGGCGGGCACCGGGGCGGCGCCCGCCACCGAGGGCGGCGCCGC
>NZ_JAHLEM010001223.1 GCF_018883605.1 Streptomyces niphimycinicus
GCCCAGGCCGTCCCGGCCGCCTGGACCCGCCCGGCCGTCTCGGCCGACCCCGACGCCTGGGCCGTGTCCGCCACGTAGGCCCGCTCGGCCGCCTCAGCCGTCTCGCCCGGCCCCGCCGCCTCGGCCATGGCCGCCACCTGAGCCCGCTCGGCCGTCTCGGCCACCCAAGCCCGCTCGGGCATCCCCGTCCGGTCCCACCACCTGGGCCGTGGCCACCACCTGGATCCGCTCGGCCACCCGGCCCCGCTCGGCCGTCTCAGACATCCCGCCCGGCCCCAACGCCTCGCCCATAGCCACCACCCAGACCCGCTCGGCCCACCCGGGCATCCCGCCCGGCCCCAACGCCTGGGCCATGGGCCGCCACCTAAGCCCGCTCGGCCGTCTCGGCCACCCAAGCCCGCTCGGCCCTCTCGGCCGCCTAGGCCGTCTCCGTCGTCTCCGCCGTCTCGGCGCCCCGGCCCAGCCGCTCCAGGCAGTGAGCCTCGTCGCCGCGGCTGACGAGGGTGTCGGGATGGCCGGGGCCCAGGACGCGGGCGCGGGCTCGGGTCA
>NZ_JAHLEM010001224.1 GCF_018883605.1 Streptomyces niphimycinicus
CCCTCTCGGCCGCCTAGGCCGTCTCCGTCGTCTCCGCCGTCTCGGCGCCCCGGCCCAGCCGCTCCAGGCAGTGAGCCTCGTCGCCGCGGCTGACGAGGGTGTCGGGATGGCCGGGGCCCAGGACGCGGGCGCGGGCTCGGGTCACCCGGCGGTAGCCGTCCAGGGCGTCGGACCAGCGGCCGAGCCAGCCCAGGGCGACGGCCACCTCGCGACGGCTGACCAGGGTGTCCGGATGGTCGGGGCCCAGCGCGCGTTCGCGGAGGGCGCAGACCTCTCGCGCCTCGGTCAGCGCCTCCTCCCAGCGGCCCAGCCGGCCGAGGCTGACGCCGAGGCCGTGCCGGGCGCGCAGGGTCTCCGGATCGGCCGGGCCGTGGGCGCGGGTGCGGTCCTCGACGAGGGCGCGGTAGACCGTGAGGGCCTCCGCGCTCCGGTCCAGCTTCCCCAGGCCGACGCCGATCTCATAGCGGGCGGCGAGGGTGTCGGGATGGTCGGGGCCGAGGGTGCGGGCGCGGTCGGCGGCCACCTCGCGGAAGATGCCCAGGGCCTCCCGCCAGCGGTCGAGGCGGCCGAGGGCGTACGCCACCTCGTAGCGGGTGACCAGTGTGTCGGGGTGGTCGGGGCCCAGCACCCGGGCGCGCGCGGCGGCCACCCCCTCCGCCATGCGGTGCGCCTCCTCAAGGCGCCCCAGACAGCCCAGGTTGAAGGCGAGGTTGTGGCGGCAGCGCAGGGTGTCGGGGTGGTCGGCGCCCGTGGTGCGCTCGCGGGCGGCGAGCACGGCCACATAGAGATGCTGGGCCTCGGTGAAGCGGCCGAGGCGGCCCAGGGTGAACGCGGTCTCCTGGCGGGCGGCGAGGGTGTCCGCGTGGTCGGGGCCCAGAACGCGCCGACGGCCCGCCGCGACCCGCTCGTACTCGCGCAGCGCGTCGCCGGGGCGGCCCAGGCTCCCGAGGGCGAAGGCGGTCTCGTAGCGGCTGGTGAGGGTGTCGGGGTGGTCGGCGCCCAGCGCGCGCTCGCGCTCGGCGGCCACCGCACGGTGCGTGGCCACGGCCTCCTCCCAGCGGCCCAGCCGCCCCAGATCCAGCGCGGCGCGGTGCC
>NZ_JAHLEM010001225.1 GCF_018883605.1 Streptomyces niphimycinicus
CGCCGGCTCGCCCCACAGCGGCGCGGTGCGCACCGGGCCGACGTGGCGCGGCAGATCGCCCCAGCCGCCGGCCTCCTGGCCGGGGCCGCGGCTGAGCGCGTACACCTCGAACTCATGCTGGGCGAGCCCGCGCACCAGCCGGTCGCACCACACCCGCGCATCACCGGTCGCATACGGATAGCCACCCTCCGTAAGCAGTCCCACGCGCATGAGCGCACCCCCGATCTCCCAAACGGGCCGTCGTCCTGCCGCCGTCACCGGCGGCGGCCGCCGTCAGGCAGCGGGAGCACGTTATGCGCGCAGAGCCCCGGCGCGACGGACGGTTGTCCGTCGCACCACCGGAAGGGGTGAACGCACGTGACCTATCGGGAATTCACGCGTTGGGACGCGCTATACGGGCCGGCGCGGGGCCGTCAGCCCTTGGGGAACGGCCAGGCGTTGGGGCGGCAGGTGGCGCCGTCCGTCGACAGGAACTTGGTCTGCTGCATCATCACCGGCGCCAGCGCGCCCTGCTTGGAGCAGATCTCGTGGTTGTGGCCGAGCCGGTGGCCGACCTCGTGGTTGATGAGCATCTGGCGGTACAGGTGCATCTTGTCGTCGCCGTAGGTCTTGGCGCCCTGCGCCCACCGATAGGCATTGATCATGACGCGCTCGGTCGACGCCGAGTCGCAGGAGACATTGTCCTCGGTGGTGTCCAGGCCGGACTTGGCGCACCACACCGCCGTGGTCCCGGGACTCGCGAGGGTGATGACGAAGTCCGCATGGCCGGACGAGACCCGTTCGAAGGTGCGAACGCCGCCGTGCCCCCAACTGCGGTCGTCGTTGAGCGTCTTGTGCACGGCCTCGGCGAACAGCTCGCCGTCGAGCGGCAGCCCCTTCTCCACATCGACGCGATAGCGCATCACCTGGCCCCGGCCGGGGGCCTTGTCATGCCCGCCGACGGCCTGGAAGGAGCCGGAGCCGCGCAGCTTGGCGTCGAGCGGGAAGACGGTCGCCATCTTCGCGTCGTAGGTGACGGGGGCCGCCGGACCCGCCGTGCGGGCCGCCCCGCGGCCGTCGTCGGCGCGGGAGTCGCGACCGCCGCGGGCGGCGGCGTCGCCACGCTCCGGGCCGTCCTGGGCCTGCGTCTTACCGCCGTCATGCGGGCCGCTCGCGACCTGTCCGGCCACCACGACGGCCAGCACGGTGGTCACGGCCGCGGCGGCGACACCGGTGAAGGTGCGCCCCTTACCGCTCTTGGTGACGCCGCGCGCCCCCTTGTCCCCGGGCCCCGTCTCGTCGTCGTCCGGTCCGCTCCCCCCGTCGCCGCCGGAGCCGCCGCCGGCCCCGTCGGAGGGGGTGGCCGCCCGCTGCGTACCGCGCTGCGGGGGCACTCCGCCCGGCGCCCCGGCGGCGAAGACGTCATCGCCGTCGCAGTCCAGTGCGTCGGGGGCATCGAACGCCTCGACGTACTCCTTGCGCGGGCCGGGCATCAGACCGGCCGCGCCGCCCGTGCCGCCCGTGGTCGGGCGCTGCGGCGGGTTCATGGTGCGCATGCCGTAAGGGGGCCGCTGAGCGCCGGGACCACCGGGGCCCCTGACGCCGCCCGGACCGCCGCCGTGGCCACCGACCGCGCCCCAGC
>NZ_JAHLEM010001226.1 GCF_018883605.1 Streptomyces niphimycinicus
CCGTCCCCGAGGATCCGCCGCCCCGGGCGGCCGGGGCCCAGCCGTCGCTGTTCGAGCCCGGTCCGCCGCCGCTGCCGCCGGGCACCGACCCGCTGGAAGCGCTGCTCGCGGTGTACGCGGAGCAGTTGGTCCGTACGGAGGCGGCCGAGCACCCGGACCGGATGCGGCTGCTGACCACCGCCGAGTCGGCGGGGATGCTGATCGCCGCCGAGATGCGGCGGGCCGGGGTGCCCTGGAGCGCCGACCGCCACCGGGAGCTGCTGGACGAGCTGCTCGGCGAGCGCTATCCGGGCGGTCTGGAGCCGCAGCGCCTGGTCGAGCTGGCCGACGAGGTCTCGCGCGCCTTCGGCACCCGGGTCCGGCCCGATCTGCCCGCCGAGGTCGTCAAGGCGTTCGCCCGCGCGGGCATCGCGCTCGGCTCGACCCGCGCCTGGGAGCTGGAGCGGATCGACCACCCCGCCGTCGAGCCGCTGCTGCGCTACAAGAAGCTCTACCGGCTGCATACCGCCCACGGCTGGGCCTGGCTCCAGTCCTGGGTGCGCGACGGCCGCTTCCGCCCGGAGTATCTGCCCGGCGGCACCGTCTCCGGCCGCTGGACCACCAACGGCGGCGGGGCGCTTCAGATCCCCAAGGTGGTGCGGCGCGCGGTGGTGGCCGATCCGGGGTGGCGGCTGGTGGTGGCCGACGCCGACCAGATGGAGCCGCGAGTGCTCGCCGCGATCTCCCGCGACCCCGGGCTGATGGAGGTCGCGGGCAGCGGCCGGGATCTGTACGCGACACTGTCCGACCGTGCCTTCTCCGGCCGCCGCGAGCTGGCCAAGCTGGCGCTGCTGGGCGCGGTGTACGGCCAGACCTCCGGCGACGGCCTGAAGCATCTCGCCGCCCTGCGGCGGCGCTTCCCGGCGGCGGTGGCGTATGTGGACGAGGCGGCCCGCGCGGGCGAGGAAGGGCGGCTGGTGCGCACCTGGCTGGGCCGCACCTGCCCGCCCGTGGGCGGCGGCGCCGAGGAGCCGGCCGACGAGGCGGGGCTGCCCCGGGAGCAGGAGGAGCCGTCGTACGGCAGCACGGCGAGCGCCCGCGCGCGCGGCCGGTTCACCCGGAACTTCGTGGTGCAGGGCAGCGCCGCCGACTGGGCCCTGCTGCTGCTCGCCGCGCTGCGGCGGTCGCTGACCGGGGCGGGGCTGCGCGCGGAGATCGTCTTCTTCCAGCACGACGAGGTGATCGTGCACTGCCCCCGGGAGGAGGCCGACGCGGTCCGGGAGGCCATCGCCGAGGCGGGCGAGACGGCCGGGCGGATCGCCTTCGGACCGACACCGGTGCGGTTCCCCCTCACGATGGCGGCGGTGGAGTGCTACGCGGACGCGAAGTGAGCCGGCCCGGGCCCTGTCCGGTGGATCTTCGCGCCAGCCGTTCCAGCTCTCGTCGTACGGATCGTGCGGCCTGCCACATCAGCGGCCGATGCCCGGGGCATCCGACAACCGAGGCATCCGACAACCGAGGCATCCGATACAGGGGCAGCCCCGGCGGTCCGGCCGGAACCGGGCGGCGCGCGGTGCCGGGCGGCGCGGGCCCGCGAAGGCCCACCGCACCGGGCCCG
>NZ_JAHLEM010001227.1 GCF_018883605.1 Streptomyces niphimycinicus
CGCCTGCGGCGGGCTGCTCCCCTCCCCGCCCCTTCCCCGAACTGGGGCTCCGCCCCAGCCCCCGGGCCGGGGTTCGGCCCAGCCGCCGGGTCGGGCTCCGCCCCAGCCGGGTCGGGCTCCGCCCCAGCCGGGTCGGGCTCCGCCCCAGCCGCCGGGTTGGGGTTCGGCCCAGCCCTCGGGCCGGGGTTCGGCCGGGACTTCGGGCTGGGCTTCGCCCCTTTCCCGTGGTGTCGACGTGCGGCTGCGCCGCGTCGCCGGGCTCTGCTCCGGAGCCCGGAGTGGAGGGGCGGAGCCGCACATGCATATCCGGCTCCGCCGGACATTGG
>NZ_JAHLEM010001228.1 GCF_018883605.1 Streptomyces niphimycinicus
CCGGGTTGGGGTTCGGCCCAGCCCTCGGGCCGGGGTTCGGCCGGGACTTCGGGCTGGGCTTCGCCCCTTTCCCGTGGTGTCGACGTGCGGCTGCGCCGCGTCGCCGGGCTCTGCTCCGGAGCCCGGAGTGGAGGGGCGGAGCCGCACATGCATATCCGGCTCCGCCGGACATTGGGGCGCGCTGCCGCCGGGGCTCGACCGGACCCTCGGCTTGTGGGGCTGGTCACACATCCCGGAGCCCTCGTCGACATGGCGCGGGGCGGCGGTTTGCCCATGCGGGCAGGCGCGGTGCGGCTGTTCGGGCCGACGGCGGCGGTCGTGGTGGGGGCCGGGGCGGAGGTCCGGGGGCCGGGTTCGGCCCGGGGTCCCGTATCCTTGTCGGCAGCAGAAGGGGAGTAGCTCCTCGCCGGACCGTCGACATACTGCCCGCCCCTCGAGGTGCGGGCCGGCGCCCGGAGCGTACGGGACCACCGCGTGATGCGGAGGCCGTGCGCCAGCGAGACCTTCGGCCGCAGTGTCCGACGCTGCCGTGCCGAAGCGATCCCTCCCCGGGGCCCTTGGGTGCGGCCCGATCTACGAGGTATCCATTCCGTGTTCAGCATCACCGTCGCCGCCGTGGTCTTCGGCGTCGTCTTCCTCGCCGAACTTCCCGACAAGACCGCCCTGGCCGGGCTGATGCTCGGCACCCGCTACCGCGCCTCGTACGTCTTCGTCGGCGTGGCCGCGGCCTTCGCCCTCCACGTCGGGCTCGCCATCGCGGCGGGCAGTGTGCTCACCCTGCTGCCGCATCGGCTGCTCCAGGCGATCGTGGGGGTGCTCTTCCTCGGCGGAGCGGCGATGCTGCTCCTCAAGAAGGACGACGGGGAGGAAGAGGTCCGCAAGCCCGCCGACCAGAGCTTCTGGAAGGTGTCCGGGGCGGGCTTCATGCTGATCCTGGTCGCCGAGTTCGGCGATCTGACCCAGATCATGACCGCGAACCTCGCCGCCCGCTACGACGACCCGCTGTCGGTGGGCGTGGGCGCGGTGCTGGCGCTGTGGGCCGTCGCGGGTCTGGGCATCGTGGGCGGACGCACCCTGATGCGGTACGTACCGCTCCGGCTGATCACCAAGGTCGCGGCCCTGGTGATGCTGGCGCTGGGCGGATTCAGCCTGTACGAGGCCATCGCGGCCTGAGCGGGCCCCGCGCCCGAGACGCCCGCCTGGTGCCCGGGGGCGCCCCCGACCGTCCGGGGCATGGC
>NZ_JAHLEM010000123.1 GCF_018883605.1 Streptomyces niphimycinicus
GGGCGGGCGGCTGGGTGGGGGTGGCCGACGGGGCGGCCGAGGCCGGGCCGGGGTGGCCCTCGACCGCGTACTCCCCGGAGTCCTCCGCGCCCTCCTCGGCGGCCGGAACCGACCACTGGCCGGTGTGCCCCTGCTGCTGTCCGGGCGCGGGCTGGTGCGGCTGCTGCGGCTGGTGGGGCTGCTGCCGGGGCGTCGGCCCGGCGAAGGGCATCCGCAACTGAGCCGTCGTCTGCGGGTCCTGAGGGTCGTCCGCGTGGCCGCCGTAAGGAGGCGCGGCCGGGCCGGGGTGGTCGTCGACCCGGTACTCACCGGTCTCGTCCACACCCTCGTCGCCCGCGACCGGGATGGTCCACTGGCTGGTCTGCACCGGCCCGCCCGCGCCGTTGTCGGACGAGGCGGGCACCGGCCAGTCGTCGACCGGCCAGTCGTCCACCGGCTCCTCGGCCGCCGGAGCGGGCCAGTGGCCGGTGTGCGGCGGGTGGTGGCCCTGCTGGTCCTCGGTGGGCACCGGCCACTGGACGGCGCCGTGCGGATCGTGGTGGCCGCCGTACAGATAGCCGCCGTCGGTCTCCGCGGTGGTCCAGTGCCCGGTCATGCCCTGGTCGTGGGGAGCGCCCTGGCCATGGCCGGACGGCTGCCACTGGCCGCCATGGGACGGGTCACCGTGCCCCACGTCCATCGGCGGGGGCGCGTAGCCGGTGCCGGGCGCCGCGAGCGGGTCCCAACGGCCGGACGGATCGGTCGGGTCCGGGTGGGCGTAGTCCGGCGGCAGTTGTACGAACGCCGTCGACTCGGCGTCGTACTCCGGGCCGTGCGGCATCGGCTGCCATCCGCTTCCCGGATCCGGCCGGTGCGGCTGCTGTTCATCACTCACGCGAGTGCCCTCCCCAGAGCTCGGCGGGCCAGGGCCGCCACGGTACGCCTCAGGTGGATCGCGGCAGGCGGCAGGGGGACCGGCTCGGTTCCGTCCTGCGGGGGCGGCGGATCGGGGATGCACGCGGCGGCGACGTACTCGCCGAAAGCGGTGGTGACCTGCGGATCGAGATGGCCGCGGTCGCCGTCCCAGTCGATGAGCGAGGCGACCCAGCGCTCGGCGTCCAGGGGGCGCAGCGGCATCGGCGCGACCGCCCCGACCGCACAGCGCACCCCGCGCCGCGCGGGGTCCAGGACGAGGGCGACGGAGGCGGTGGCCCGGCCGGGCCCGGTGCGCCCGGTGGCCTTGAGGAAGGTCTGCGGGGCGTGCAGCAGCGGAACCCGGACGAATCCGACGAGTTCACCGGGGTTCAGCAGATCGACCCCGGCGAGCAGATGGCTGACCGGGATCTCGCGGCGGGACCCCTCGGGCCCGGCGATGATGACCGTGGCCTCCAGCGCGGCGAGCACCGGCAGCGCGTCGCCGGTGGGGGCGGCGGTGACGATGTTGCCGCCGAGAGTGCCCGCGTTGCGGATCTGCGGTGGTCCGGCGGCCCGCGCGGCCGCGGCCAGCGCCGGGATCAGCGCGGCGAAGTCGGGGCGGCCCATCCGGGCGTGGGTGAGTCCGGCGCCGAGCAGGGCGTGCCCGTCCAGATAGCGCCAGCCTCGGATTTCGCTGATCCGGCCGAGGCCGACGAGCGCGGCGGGCCGCAGCAGGCCGGAGTTGACCGCGGCCATCAGATCGGTACCGCCCGCCACGGGCACGGCGGCGGGCATGGCGGCCAGTGCCGCCACGGCCTCGTCGAGCGTGCCCGGCAACGTCACCGTGTGCGCCGCCTGCGGTGCGTGCGTGGTCAACCCGCTGCCCCTTCCCCGGTGTCCCGGCTGTTGCGCCGTACGGTACGTGCTGACAGCCCGGACGTGGCAACTCTGGCACATCTTGCGAGCCCGCCGTCGTGGGGGTCCGTGATCCGTGGATCCGTCCCTGACCTGGGGGATGGTACGGGTTTGGGGCGACGTCTCCGGCGAGAGTGGATTGCCACGTTTCAGGGACCCTTGTGCGATTTGGTCTTGCGCCGGAGGGACTACGCTCGCAGGGGCGGCGGAGCGTCGGCGCGCACCTTTTTCAGGACCCGGTCCCCCGGCCGCGGCCGGGGGTGCTCCCGGCCGCGGCGGGGCGGCTCACACGATCGGGGGCGCTCCCTCGCGCGGGCGTCCGAGCAGGCCGGGGCGCCGCTGCCAGGGGAGCGGCCCGGCGGGCGGGCGATAGCTCACGCCGAGCGCGTCCAAACGCGCGTAATGTGCCTCCATGCGCCCCTGGAACGCCCCGAAGTCCCGTTCGGACGACGGCGGCAGCGCCGACCAGACGACCTCGGCGAAGGCGGCGAGCCGGGGGAAGGTCTGGTAGTCGACGCGCCGGCGGTCCTCCATCACCTCGGTCCAGACGTTGGCCTGGGCGCCCAGCACCCGGTCCGCGTCGGCTCCGGTGAGCTGTGGTGGAACCGGTTCGAAGCGATAGACATCCTCCAGGGTGCGGACGTAGCCGATCGGGACCGGCTCGCCCTCGCCCGGAGCCTGCCGGTGGTCGAAGTACACCTGCTGCTCGGGGCACATGACGACGTCATGGCCGGCCCGCGCGGCGGCGATCCCGCCCGCGTAGCCGCGCCAGGAGGAGACCGCGGCGCCCTCCGGCAGCGGGGCGTCGGCCGCGCCGCCCTCGAGGATCTCGTCCCAGCCGATCAGCCGGCGCCCGCGCTCGGCCAGCCAGTGGCCGAAGTGGCGGATGAACCAGCTCTGGAGCTCGTCCTCGTCGGCGAGACCCTGCGCGCGGATGCGCTCCTGAGCGGCCGGGGACGCCTTCCACTGGTCCTTGGGGCACTCGTCGCCGCCGATGTGGACGAAGGTGCCGGGGAACAGCTCCAGGACCTCTTCCAGCACCTGCTCGAAGAAGCGGAGCGTGTTGTCGGTGGGAGCGAGTACGTTCGGGTTGACGCCCCAGGTGGTCCAGACTCCGAGGGAGGCGGTGTCGATGACATCGGTGTTGCCCAGCTCCGGGTACGCGGCGATGGCGGCCTGCGAATGCCCGGGAATGTCGATCTCCGGCACGACGGTGATATGCCGTTCGGCGGCGTAGGCGACGATCTCGCGGATGTCGTCCTGGGTGTAGTAGCCGCCGTGCGGCCGCTCGTCCCACAGCGGGGACGCCCGGTGGCCGAGCTTGGTGCGCTCACGCCAGGCGCCGGTCCCGGTCAGCTTGGGATAGCGGCGGATCGCCACGCGCCAGCCCTGGTCGTCGGTGAGATGGAAGTGGAAGACATTGAGCTTGTGGGCGGCGAGCAGGTCGAGATAGGCGAAGACGCCGTCCTTGGGCATGAAGTGACGGGCCACATCCAGCATCAGCCCGCGCCAGGCGAACCGGGGCGCGTCCTTGACCGTCCGCTCCGCCAGCTCCCAGCCGGTCTCCGCGTCCCTGAGCGGGGCGCGGCGGAAGGCGTCGGGGCCCAGCAACTGACGGAGCGTCTGGGTGCCCCAGTGGACGCCCGCGGCCGTGCCGCCCGCGATCTCCACCCGGCCGTCGGCCACGGTGAGCCGGTAGCCCTCGGGCTCCAGCGCGGCGTCGATCCGCAGCGTGAGGGTGTCGGGGCCGCCGGGTTCGCCGTCCGGCAGGGACAGGCCGAGCGCCTGGCCGAGGGTGGTGCGCAGCAGGCGCGCCACGCCCTCGGCGCCGGGGGCGGCGGCCAGGGCGGTGTGCCGCGGGTGGATCCGCGCGCCCGCGCGGCCCGTACGGCTCTGGTCATGGCGGGGCGCGGGGATCAGCCCCGCGGCGTCGTGTGTCATCTGCTCCCTCATCGGCCCTTGTCGGCGCGTTGAAAGCCCTTGCCGGTCCGTTCGTCGGCCTTCTTCGTCAGTCCTTCTCCTCGTCAGCCTCGTCAGCCCTTCTCTCCGTCAGTCCTTCACGGCGCCGCCGAGACCGGAGACCAGTCGGCGCTGTACGAGGACGAAGAAGATCAGCACGGGGATGGTCATGACGGTGGACGCCGCCATGATGCCTCCCCAGTCGTTGCCCTCGGCCTTGAAGAAGACCAGCAGCGCCATCGGAAGGGTGGAGTTCTCGGTCGCGCTGATGATGAAGGACTTGGCGAACAGGAAGTCGTTCCAGGTGGAGATGAAGGAGAAGACGCTCGTCGCGACAAGTCCGGGGAAGACCAGCGGGAAGAGGATCTGCCACAGGAAGCGGGAGCGGCTGGCCCCGTCGAGATAGGCCGCCTCCTCCAGCGCCTCGGGCACGGCCTTGACGAAGCCGCGCAGCATCCAGATGGCGAACGGCAGCGAGAAGGCGATATGCGGCAGGATCAGCGAGCCCAGGGTGTTGAGCCCGATCCCCGGCACCGACTCCCCCAGATCGCGCATCAGGAAGAACAGCGGGATGGTCAGCGCCTCGATCGGCACCATCTGCGCGACCAGGAACATGATCAGCAGCGTGGTGCGGAAGCGGAACCGGAAGCGGGCGACCGCCGTCGCCGCGAGGAAGGCGATCAGCGCCGAGGCGACCACCACCACCCCGGCCACCAGGAGGCTGTTGAGGAAGTAGCGCCCGAAGTCCTCCTGCTGGAAGACGCGCCGGAAGGAGTCGAGCGACGGGGCCGTCGTCCACGGCCGGGGCTCGGTGGACTGGATCTCCCCCTCGGGCTTGAAGGCCGAGAGCACCATCCAGTACAGCGGGAAGGCGACCACGGCCGCCACGATCAGGGCGGTGGCCTCGGCGGCGAAGCGCCAGGGACGGCGGATGCGCAGCGAGACGCGCGAGTGGCTCACAGTTCTTCTCCCTGGCGTCGCAGCAGCCGCAGATAGACCAGCGTCACGACCAGCAGGATGAGCAGCATCACCACGCCGATCGCCGAGCCCAGGCTGTACTGCGAGGACGCGAACGCCTTCTGGTACGCGTACACGTTGAGCACCATGTTCTGGCGCGCGATCCCGCCGCCGTCGGTCATGACGTAGATCTGGGTGAAGACCTTGAAGTCCCAGATGATGGACTGGATGGTCACCACGACGAGGATCGGCCGCAGCATCGGCGCCATGATGGTGCGCCAGATCCGCCAGGTGGAGGCGCCGTCGAGGGCGGCGGCCTCCAGCACCTCGGTGGGGATGGCCTTGATGCCCGCGTAGACGGTGACCATCACAAACGGGAACGAGCACCACACGACCTCGAACAGCACCAGGGCGAAGGCGCTGTAGCGGTCATAGGTCCAGGAGTAGTTCTCGAACCCGGAGAGCCCGAACCACACCAGGATCTTGTTCACCGGCCCGAAGTCGGGGTCGAAGAGGAAGACCCAGACCGTCGAGCCGGTGATCGCCGGGGTGGCCCAGGCGCCGAGCGCGGCCAGCATCAGCGCCAGCCGCGGAATGGCCCGTACGCGCGTCAGCAGCACCGCGAGCGCACAGCCGACCGCGAGGGTCGACACCACGCAGACGGCGGCGAAGAGCAGCGTGGCCACGACGACGTTCCAGAACTCGCCGTCGCGGAACAGCTCGGCGTAGTTGGCGAATCCCTGGAAGGTGGTCGGCTCACCGCCGCTGACCTGCGCCTGGGTGTACTCCAGGAAGGAGATCAGACCGAGCTGGTAGATCGGGTAGACGAGCAGCCCGCCCAGGACGACGAGCGCCGGGGCGAGATAGAGCCAGGGCGTCCAGGCTCCCCGCCGGGAGCCCTTCCCGGCTCGGCCCCCGGCCGGGACGACGGGGCCCGGCCGGGACCGGCGGCCCTTGGCGGGGGCGCGCCGGGCGTGCTGTGCGGTGCCGGAGCTCACTGCTGGAACGCCTCGTCCATCTTCTTCGCGGCGTCCTTGGTGGCGGTCTCCACGTTCTTACGGCCGCTGACGATCTCCTGGAACATGGTGGGCAGGACGAGCTGCGCGTCGATGGCCGCCCAGCCGGGCGAGGCGGGCACGAACTTGGCGCTGTCGTTGAGGGTCTTCACGAAGGGCTTCAGGAAGGGGTCCTTCTGCGCCACATCGCCGCGCACATCGGTGAAGGTCGGCAGGAAGCCCATGGCGTCGTAGAGCTTGCGCTGGGTCTGCTTGCCGGAGAGCGTCTGGAGCAGGTCCACGGCGAGGGTGCGGTGCGTGGTGCTCTTGAGCACTCCGACGTTGTTGCCGCCCGCGAAGGCCGGGGCGATATCGCCCTTCTTCACGCCCGGCAGCGGCACGACCTTGTACTTGCCCTTGACCTTGCCCGCCTCGATGGCCTGGCGGCTGAAGTCGCCGCCGATCGCCATGCCCGCCTTGCCCGAGGCGAACGCCTCGATGGTGTCGTTGCCGCCCCACTGGGCGCACTTGGCGGCCGGGCAGTTGTCGTTGCCGAAGAGCGAGGTGTACGCCTTGACGCCCTTCTGGGCGTTGGCGCTGTCGATGGCCGCCTCGTACTCGTTCGAGCCGAACTTGCCCTTCTCGCCGGCGAGGTCGCCGCCGTTGGCCCAGATGAAGGGCATCGCGCCGTAGGTGTAGGCGCCGCCGACCGCGAGACCGTACAGATCCGACCGCTGCGAGCGGATCTTCTTCGCGGTCGCAATCAGTTCGTCCTGGGTGGTCGGGGGCTCCAGGCCGAGGTCCTTGAAGACGTCCGTCCGGTAGTACAGCGCCCGGACGCCGACGAAGAGCGGAGCGCCGTAGACCTTGCCGCCGATGGTCAGCGTGTACTTCGCGGTGGGGTCGATGTTCGTCGAGTCGCCCCAGGCGCCGAACTCCTTGCTGATGTCCAGCAGTCCGCCGTCCTTGACGTAGCCGGCGGTGTCGGTGTTGCCGTACTCGATGACGTCGGGAGCGCTCTTGGGGTCGTTGAAAGCCGCCTTGATCTTCTGCGCCCGGGTGTCGATCGGGATGTAGGCCACCTCGACCTCGGTCCCGTCATGCTCCTTCTCGAAGCCGGCGACCGCCTCGTCGATCACCTTCTTCTTGGGCGCGTTGTTGACCTCCTGGAAGAGCCAGACGCGCAGCTTGCCGCTCTTCTCGTCCTTGTCGGAGCTGTTGTCGGAGGTGGAGGGAGCGCATCCGGTCGCGGCCAGCCCCGCCAGGGTCAGTGCCGCCACGGGCACGGTGACGCGCGAGGACAAGCGGGAGAACACGGAGAGATGGGACGACTTCATGAGGACCCTTAAACATTTGGCGTTGCAGCATATGCAACGCATGTTTCGCTCAGCACAATATGCGTGAGGCTAGGGAACCTTGAGCGACCCCACAAGAGGTCTGAACCACTCCGTGACCAAATGAGCCGAACCGCTGTGCGGCACAACGGACTTCGCGCTAGCGACGCGGTAACTCTTCACCCGGATAGGCGGGTTCAACATACGGCACGGCCTCCACCCGCGCACCCGCTTCCTCCAGGCGCGCGATCACCCGGCCCCAGTCGGGCCAGGTCTTCCGGATCCGCTCGAGGACGTGGTCGCTGGCCACCAACACCACATCGCAGCCCGGGTCGGCCGCCCACTCCAGAAGTCCGGGAAGGGTCGGCTGCGCGACCGACATCACGCAGCTTCCGGCGGGCCGGTAGCCCCGCTCGGCGGCCAGCCGCCCGCACTGTTCGAGCTGGGCGTCCCAGTCCTTCTCGAACTGGCAGTAGGCGCTGGCGCCTTCCGCATCGGGCTCGTCGACCTCACGCGCCCCGAACACCAGATAGGCGGCCCGCGCCGCCCCGTTCTCCGTACGCCCGCTCATGGGCCGACCCTACTGGGGTCATCCGGCGCACGGCAGGGCGCACAAGCACGGCTCGCCCGGCCCGCGACCCCCGAGTGGGGCCGCGGGCCGGGCGAGCCGTCTGTCGCGCGAGGCTTTCCGTCAGGGCCTGGGGCCCACGGACCGGCTACTTCTTGCCGTCGCCGTCCTTGCCCTTGTCGCCGCCGGCGCCCATGCCCTCGAAGATCTCCTTGCACATGGGACACACCGGGTACTTCTTCGGGTCACGACCCGGGACCCAGACCTTGCCGCACAGTGCGACGACGGGAGATCCGGAGAGGGCGCTCTCCATGATCTTGTCTTTCTGTACATAGTGGGCATAGCGCTCGTGGTCGCCGTCACCGTGCGACACCTGAGGTGTCGGCTCAACGAGGGTCCCCGTGCCTGCCCCGCGCTCGGGCTCAAGAGTGCTCATACAGCCCTAGGGTACTCATGCCTAGTTGAGAGAAGGGTCGTCCGGATACGTGGCGACCATGGCCAGCTCACTGCGCTGGCGGCGCAGCACCGCACGCCACAGCCGCTCGGGGGCGGGCGAGGACACATCGCCCGGCTCGGACTCCACCACGTACCACGCGCCCTCGGCGAGCTCGTCCTCGAGCTGACCGGGCCCCCAGCCCGCGTAACCCGCGAAGATCCGCAAGGACCCCACGGCCGCCGCCAGCAGCTCCGGCGGCGCCTCCAGGTCGACCAGGCCGATCGCCCCGTGCACTCTGCGCCAGCCGAGTGGCCCGTCCTCGGTGCGCGCCGCGGACCGCCCCGATTCGCCCGGGACGACGGCCACGCCCAGCGCGGAGTCCAGCGAGACCGGACCGCCCTGGAAGACCACCCCCGGCTCCCCGGCCAGCTCGGCCCACGACTCCAGGATGTCGCCCACCCCCACCGGGGTCGGGCGGTTCAGGACCACACCGAGCGAGCCCTCCTCGTCGTGATCGAGGAGGAGCACCACCGCGCGGTCGAAGTTCGGGTCAGCAAGCGCCGGTGTCGCGACAAGCAGCCGTCCTGTGAGCGAGGACACCTCGGTCATGGCCACATGATCCCCCATATCCGGGTCGGAGGGGGAGTGGAAGACGAGTCCCGTATGAGAGCAGGTCGGGGCGCAAGACAGCAGATGCGGCGCACGTGACTGTGGGCTCTTCGAGGGGGACGGAACGTGTCGCCGCCCACACGGGAGGACTCAATGCGCGCAGGAGTCTTACGGAGGCGGTCTCCAGGGCCATTACTCTTGCCCTTTGGCCCCTGTGCCTTTTGGCCCTGCCCGTCTCAGGAACGCGAGACCCGATGACCCGCTCGAACGATGTCCTGCTCGTCCACGGCGGCACCCCGCTCGAAGGCGAGATCCGTGTGCGCGGCGCGAAGAACCTCGTGCCGAAGGCCATGGTGGCCGCCCTGCTCGGCAGTGGGCCCAGCCGGCTGCGCAACGTCCCCGACATCCGCGATGTGCGGGTGGTGCGCGGGCTGCTGCAACTGCACGGCGTGACGGTGCGCCCCGGTGACGAGTCCGGTGAGCTGGTGCTCGACCCCACGCATGTGGAGAGCGCCAATGTCGCCGACATCGACGCGCACGCCGGTTCCTCGCGGATCCCGATCCTCTTCTGCGGCCCGCTGCTGCACCGCCTCGGCCACGCCTTCATCCCCGGCCTGGGCGGCTGTGACATCGGCGGCCGGCCGATCGACTTCCACTTCGACGTGCTGCGCCAGTTCGGCGCGACGATCGAGAAGCGGGCGGACGGCCAGTACCTGGAGGCCCCGCACCGGCTGCGCGGCACCAAGATCCGGCTGCCGTACCCCTCGGTGGGCTCCACCGAGCAGGTGCTGCTGACGGCGGTGCTCGCCGAGGGTGTGACGGAACTCTCCAACGCGGCGGTCGAGCCGGAGATCGAAGACCTCATCTGCGTCCTTCAGAAGATGGGCGCCATCATCTCCATGGACACCGACCGGACGATCCGGATCACCGGTGTCGACAAGCTCGGCGGCTACAACCACCGCGCCCTCCCGGACCGCCTGGAGGCCGCCTCCTGGGCGAGCGCGGCGCTGGCGACCGAGGGCAGCATCTATGTGCGCGGCGCCCGGCAGCGCGAGATGATGACCTTCCTGAACACCTACCGCAAGGTGGGCGGCGCCTTCGACATCGGCGACGAGGGCATACGGTTCTGGCACCCCGGCGGCAAGCTCGACGCGATCGCCCTGGAGACCGACGTCCACCCCGGCTTCCAGACCGACTGGCAGCAGCCGCTGGTGGTGGCCCTGACCCAGGCGTCGGGCCTGTCCATCGTCCACGAGACGGTCTACGAGTCGCGGCTGGGCTTCACCTCGGCGCTCAACCAGATGGGCGCCCACATCCAGCTCTACCGCGAATGCCTGGGCGGCTCGGCCTGCCGCTTCGGCCAGCGCAACTTCCTGCACTCCGCGGTCGTCTCCGGCCCCACCAAGCTCCAGGGCGCCGACCTGATCATCCCCGACCTCCGCGGCGGCTTCTCCTACCTGATCGCGGCCCTGGCGGCCCAGGGCACCTCACGGGTCCACGGCATCGACCTGATCAACCGCGGCTACGAGAACTTCATGGAGAAGTTGGTCGAGCTGGGCGCCAAGGTGGAGCTCCCGGGCGGCACCGCCCCCGCATCGACGCGGTAGCGCCCCACCCGACGACCACGGCCCGCCCCGACACCCGAGGCGGGCCGCCCCATCCCACACCCGAGCCACGACGACGCCCCCGGCTGGGGGTCCGGGGGTTACCCCCGGGGACTGCAGCATGGAGAAGCTCGTGGAACTCGGCGCCAAGGTGGAGCTCCCGGGCGGCACCGCCCCCGCATAGACGCGGTAGCGCCCCACCCGACGACCACGGCCCGCCCCGACACCCGAGGCGGGCCGCCCCATCCCACACCCGAGCCACGACGACGCCCCCGGCTGGGGGTCCGGGGGTTACCCCCGGGGAATGCAGCATGGAGAAGCTCGTGGAACTCGGCGCCAAGGTGGAGCTCCCGGGCGGCACCGCCCCCGCATAGACGCGGTAGCGCCCCACCCGACGACCACGGCCCGCCCCGACACCCGAGGCGGGCCGCCCCATCCCACACCCGAGCCACGACGACGCCCCCGGCTGGGGGTCCGGGGGTTACCCCCGGGGAATGCAGCATGGAGAAGCTCGTGGAACTCGGCGCCAAGGTGGAGCTCCCGGGCGGCACCGCCCCCGCATAGACGCGGTAGCGCCCGTGCCGACGCCTCGTGGTGGCGGGCTCGGGCGCCGTGAGCCTCGTAGCTCGTAGCGCGGCGGGCTCGGACGCCGTACGCCTCGTAGACGGGCCTCTGGGACCGTAGGAGCGCCGAAAGGGGCGGTCACCCTCGGGTGACCGCCCCTTTCGTTCGCGAGGGCTTACTTGCCCTTGGCGGCTTCCTTGAGCTTGGAGCCCGCGGAGACCTTCACGCTGTAGCCGGCCGGGATCTCGATCGGCTCACCGGTCTGCGGGTTGCGCGCGGTGCGAGCGGCACGGTGGGTGCGCTCGAAGGTCAGGAAGCCGGGGATGGTGACCTTCTCGTCGCCCTTCGCGACGACCTCACCGGTCACCTCGGCGAGGGCGGCCAGCACGGCGTCGGCGTCCTTTCGGGTCACCTCGGCGCGCTCGGACAGAGCGGCCACCAGCTCACTGCGGTTCATGTTGTACTCCCGTGTTCATCTTGCCAATGAGGCGTGAGATCGAAGCCGATGCTGCCAGGGCCCTCGGACAGTCCCCGGACCCGGGTCTGCTGTTCAGACCCTCGCGCCCGGAACGCATCCTGCCCGCACCTGTGGCGGGAAAGCCAATCCGGAGCCCTCGAGAGTCACACGAAAAGCGCCGTGGCGGTCGTTTTCCTGCCCGCCACCCTATGGCTGCCTCCGGGACCCCACAGCGCGCGACGCGCCGTGCCGGGCCTAGACCGCAGTGGTACCGGTCACAGGGCGCGCCGCGTCCCGTACGGCTCCGGCGACCGCCCCCGCGACCTTGTCGTTGAAGACGCTCGGAATGATGTAGTTGGCATTGAGCTCGTCGTCGTGGACGACGTCCGCGAGCGCGCCGGCAGCGGCCAGCATCATCTCGGTGTTCACCGTACGCGACTGCGCGTCCAGCAAACCACGGAAAACGCCCGGGAACACCAGCACGTTGTTGATCTGGTTCGGGAAGTCCGAGCGTCCGGTGGCCACCACCGCGGCGGTCTGGCGGGCGATCGCCGGGTCCACCTCGGGGTCGGGGTTGGCCAGCGCGAAGACGATCGCGCCGTCCGCCATGGCGGCCACGTCGTCGCCGGAGAGCACGTTCGGGGCCGAGACGCCGATGAAGACGTCCGCGCCGCGCACGGCCTCGCGCAGGGTGCCCGTGACGCCCTCCGGGTTGGTGTTGTCGGCGATCCAGCGCAGCGGGGACTCCGGGTCGGCGGAGACCAGGTCCTCGCGCCCGGCGTGCACCACGCCGTGGATGTCGGCGACCACCGCGTGCCGCACGCCCGCGGCGATCAGCAGCCGCAGGATGGCCGTGCCGGCGGCGCCCGCGCCGGACATGACGACCCTCACATCCTCGATCTTCTTGTCGACCACCCGCAGCGCGTTGGTGAGCGCGGCCAGCACCACGATCGCGGTGCCGTGCTGGTCGTCGTGGAAGACCGGGATGTCCACGGACTCGCGCAGCCGCGCCTCGATCTCGAAGCAGCGGGGGGCGGAGATGTCCTCCAGGTTGATCCCCGCGAAGCCGGGGGCGATGGCCTTCACGATCGCGACGATCTCGTCGGTGTCCTGGGTGTCCAGGCAGATCGGCCAGGCGTCGATGCCCGCGAACCGCTTGAAGAGGGCCGCCTTGCCCTCCATGACCGGCAGGGCGGCCTTGGGGCCGATGTTGCCGAGGCCCAGGACCGCGGAGCCGTCGGTGACGACGGCCACACTGTTGCGCTTGATGGTCAGGCGCCGGGCGTCCTCGGGGTTCTCCGCGATGGCCTGGCAGACCCGGGCGACGCCCGGGGTGTAGACCATGGAGAGGTCGTCACGGTTGCGGATGGGGTGTTTCGACGACATCTCGATCTTGCCGCCGAGGTGCATCAGGAACGTACGGTCGGAGACCTTGCCGAGCGAGACACCTTCGATGCCCCGCAGCTTCTCCACGATTTCCTGGGCGTGCGCGGTCGAGGTGGCGGCGATGGTGACGTCGATACGGAGCTTCTCGTGGCCGGAAGCGGTCACATCGAGGCCCGTGACCGAGCCGCCGGAGGACTCCACGGCCGTGGTGAGCTGGCTGACCGCGGTGCCGCTCGCGGGCACCTCCAGTCGGACCGTCATCGAGTACGAGACGCTGGGCGCCGTTGCCATGGCCTGCTTCCTCTGCTTTCCCTGGTACATGCTGTCCGGGCCGCGGGAATGCCGGGCCACGCCTCAGATAGTTGCACCTACCTCTCGGTACGGGGTAACCCGGCCCGACTTTCGGACATATTGTTCTGACATAGCAGAGTGGGGTCACCCGAGTGGAAACCCCCACTCCTTCGCGGGAACGCCTGGCGAGGCGGGCCGTCCGCCGCATCCGCCGTCCTAGGCTCTGGCGCGCTACAGCGTCGGAGGAAGAGACAAGAGGAGCGCGGGCATGGCTCAGGGCACCGTGAAGTGGTTCAACGCCGAGAAGGGCTACGGCTTCATCGCCCAGGAGGACGGCGGACCGGACGTCTTCGTCCACTACAGCTCGATCGACGGCAGCGGCTACCGCAGCCTGGTCGACGAGCAGCGGGTCGAATTCCAGATCGTGCAGGGCCGCAAGGGCCCGCAAGCGGAAGAGGTCCGCATCCTGGGCGGCTGACACCGCCCGGCGCGGACCTCTTCGGAAGAGAAGGGTGGCACCGACCCGCCATGCTCGCCTCGCGGCAAGTGGTCGCTCGAAGCGACGAAGGTTGGGCCCGGGGGCTTGGATCGGGCCGGTGCCACGTCAAGGCTAACAAACAGGCCCGGGAAGGGATTCCCCTCCCGGGGGTTGATTTCGCCCCCCGCCCGGGCCTTGCGGGAGATTCACTCCCGCAGCAGGTCGGGGACGCCGTGGGCGTCCGGCTCGTCGCGGGTCCCCGACACCACCGTCAGCCGCTGGGTCGCGCGGGTGAGCGCCACGTACAGCACCCGTAGCCCCGCCGGTGACTCGTCGGCGATCTCGGCGGGCGAGACCACGACCGTCGCGTCGTACTCCAGCCCCTTCGCCTCCAGGCTGCCCAGCGCCACCACCCGGTGGCCCAGGCCGGTCAGCCACTGACGGGCCTGCTCGCGGCGGTTCATCGCGACGACGACGCCGACGGTGCCGTCCACCTCGTCCAGCAGCCGGAGCGCCTCCCGGCGGGCGGCCGCGCCGAGATCGCCGTCCACGTCCGGTGCGAAGCGCGGCTCCACGCCCGTGGAGCGGACCGCCTCGGGCGCGGGGGTGCCGGGCATCGCCAGGGTGAGGACCCTGGTGGCCAACTCGGCGATCTCGGACGGGTTGCGGTAGTTGACGGTGAGGGTGAAGCGGCGGCGCGGGCGGCTGCCGAGCGCCTCGTCCCGGGCCCGCCCCGCCTCGTCCGGGTCGGACCAGGAGCTCTGGGCCGGGTCGCCGACCACCGTCCAGGTGGCGTGGCGGCCACGCCGTCCCACCATCCGCCACTGCATGGGGGTGAGGTCCTGCGCCTCGTCGACGATGACGTGGGCGTAGTCGGCGCGCTCCCGCTCGGCCCGGTCGGCGCGGCCGCGGCGGGGGCCGACCCGGTCGGCGTAGGTGGTCAGCTCGTCCAGACCGGTCAACTGGTCCAGCGGATCCACCTCGCGGGGGGTGGCGGGTCGGGCGGGGAGGCCCAGCAGGGTGTTCAGCTCGTCCAGCAGCGCCACGTCGTGGACCGACAGCGGGCCCTGCCCGTCCGGGCCGAGCCGGGCGAGCGACCGGGCCACCTGGCGGACCTCGCGGGGGTTGAGCACCCGCCGCGACCAGCGCCCCAGCCGCTTCTCGTCGGCCATGGCGGCGAGGACGGAGCGGGGGGTGAGCTCGGGCCACCAGGCGTCGAGGAACTCCTGGAAGACGTCCTCGGAGGAGATGTCCTCGTCGAAGCCCTCGCGCGCCTCGGCGGCCAGCTCGGGGTCGGTGTAGCGGCGGGGCGCGCCGGAGCGGGTCCACAGCGCGTCCAGCAGCAGCCGGCGGGCGCGGGGGCGCAGCAGGTTGACGGGTGCGGTGCCGCCCAGCACGTTCTGGCGGATGCGGCGCAGCTCATCGGCGTCCAGCTCGATCCGGGCACCGAAGGCGACCACGCGCAGCCGCTCGGGCGGGCCGCCGGGTCTGGTCCCGGAGCCCGCACCGGGTCTGCCGCCGTCGTTCGACGGGGCGGCGGGGGCGCCGAGCGCCACGTCGAGGGTCAACTGGCCGTCGTCCGACGAACGGTCCGACGACGAGGCCGATCCGGCGGCGGTTCCCCGCGGCATCTCCAGCGCGCCGCGGGCGGCCTTGCGCAGCACCCTCAGCATCCGGGAGGAGCCCTTGACGCGGGCCACGGCCGGGGTGTCGTACGTGGTGGCCTCGGCGCCCTCCACCAGGGAGCCCACCGCGCGGATGGCCACCTGGCCCTCCTCGCCCAGTGAGGGCAGCACGCCCTCGGTGTAGGCGACCAGCAGCGGGGTGGGGCTGACCACGAGGATGCCGCCCGCGTAGCGCCGCCGGTCCTGGTAGAGGAGGTACGCCGCGCGGTGCAGCGCGACCGCCGTCTTCCCGGTGCCGGGGCCGCCCTCGACCTCGGTGATGGAGGCGGCGGGGGCGCGGATCACCTGGTCCTGCTCGGCCTGGATGGAGGCGACGATGTCCCGCATGGTGTGGCCGCGGGCCTGGCCGAGCGCGGCCATCAGGGCGCCGTCGCCGACCACCGGCAGCGCACTGCCGTCGAGGGTGGCGCTCAGCTCCGGGCGCAGCAGGTCGTCCTCGACGCCGAGCACCCGGCGGCCCTTGCTGCGGATCACCCGGCGGCGGACAACGCGGCCGGGGGCCACCGGGGTCGAGCGGTAGAAGGGCGCGGCGGCGGGCGCCCGCCAGTCGATCACCAGCGGGGCGTAGTCGGCGTCGAGCACGCCGATGCGGCCGATGTGCAGGGTTTCGGCGATCTCCGCGCGGTCGCCGTCCGGGCCGGTGCGGATGGCGTCGTCGGCGGGCTCGACGGAGGTGTAGGCGCCGTCGGGGCCGCGCTCGCCGTCCTTGCCCGGCAGCAGATCGATGCGGCCGAAGAGGAAGTCCTCGAACTCGCTGTTCAGCCGGTTGAGGTGGACCCCGGCCCGGAAGACCTGGGCGTCCCGTTCGGCGAGCGCCCCGGGCGTACCGACCTGGCCGCGTTTGGCGGCGTCGTCCATGAGGAACTCCGCCTCGTGGATCTTCTCCTCGAGGCGGTGGTACACCCGGTCCAGATGCGTCTGTTCGATCCGGATCTCGCGGTCCCGGACCCCGTCCCCGCCGTCCCGCCGCGGTGCCGTCCGGTCGTCATGCGTGGCGTTCTGCGCGGCCACCCAGGCCCCCTTCTGTGTTCTTAAGGGCAGCCGTCAACCGTACACCCCCGGGGAGCGGGATTCTCAGAGCCTGACCTCGGCCAGCCGCCGGCCGTCCAGCGTGCGGACCTCGAAACGCTCGATGTCGTCGGTGTTCATGGCGGCGCCGCCCTGGGCGTAGAGCGGCTCCTTGCTCCAGCGCGAACCGTCCCCGTCCGTGATGCCGTAGCCCGATGTGGGCACGGCCCAGGTGGTGATGGTCTCCTCGTGGCCGTCCTTGCCGATGGCCACCAGGTCGCAGGTGCGCGGCCCCTTGAGGTTGCCCAGCTTGAGGGCGACGGAGGTGCCCCAGCCCTTCTGCTGGAGCGAGACGGACGCGTCCACCTTGGTGACCGGGTCCACCGCGCTGAACTTCCTGCCCTGCTCGTACACCTGCTGGGAGGTGGACGCCACCGCCTGGGTCTTGCCGTCGTCGGAACTCGCGGTGAGCGCCGCTCCCGCGAGCGGGCCGCCGACGATGAGGACGGCGGCCGCGGCGACGAGATAGAGCCGCCTTCTGCCGGATGCCTTACGGCTGACCGTGACGTCGTCCAGGAGCCGGTCGAGCAGTTCGGGCCCGGGGCGGGCGGTGACCACCGACGGATCCGGGAGCGCGGTGCCGTCGGCGGCGGTGGCGTACTCGGCCAGCAGGGGCGGGAGCCCCATCAGCTCGTCGAGCTCGGCGGCGCACCGCTCGCACCCGATGAGGTGGTCCTCGAAGCGCGCCGCGTCGGCGGGGTCGAGCACTCCGAGCGCATAGGCGCCGACCGCGGTGTGCTGCTGGTCGTCCGCTGCCGGCATCATGCCGTAACCCCCCGTTCCTCGAGCGAGAGCTTCAGGGAGCGCAGCGCGTAGAAGACCCGGGACCTTACCGTCCCGGCGGGAACGCCCAGCACCTCGGCCGCCTCACTCACCGTCCGTCCCTTGAAGTATGTCTCCACGAGGGCCGCTCTATGTGCATCGGTGAGGTCATTCAACGCATCGGAAATGGTCATCTGGCGCAATGCCCGGTCGATGTCGTCCGCGGCGGGCATCACATGGAGCGCTGCCGCGTCCACTTCCTGGGGACGTGCCCGGCGTTGCCGGTGGCCGTCGATGACGATGCGGCGGGCCACGGTCACCAGCCACGGCCGTACCGACCCGCCGGAGCGCTGGAGTTGGTCGGCGTTGCGCCAGGCCCTGAGCAAGGTCTCCTGGACCACGTCCTCGGCGCGCTGCCGGTCGCCCGCGACCAGGCGCAGGACGAAGGCGAGAAGCGGGCCCGCGTGCTCCGCGTAGAGCGCGCGCATGAGCGCGTCGTCCGGTGTCGTCCTCTCGGTCACGAGGGCATCTTTGCGTACGCAAGCCGCCGGGTCGAGGGGGGTACGGGCTGGAAACGCTCGGCGTTCATCGGCCACCGTGTGATGTACGTCCCAATTCCGGAGTGAACATCGCCCCCTGTGCGATGCGTACTTGAGACCGAGTAGGCCGACGCCGGGCGGGTGTCGGCCATCAGGAAGGGCTCCCTCCCCAAATCCGCCCCACAGGCCCCGGTCCCCCCATCCGGGGCCTGTGCCATGTCCGGATCCGGTTCATGCTTTGGTCAACTTCTCGGCCGTGAACGACCGAGCTTGCTGACTCAGTCGACCACACCGATTCATGCTCTCCGAGCGCGGCTGGCTGCGGCGACGAAGTCACATCCACCGCAGGTCTGCGGTGCGGGACCGTTGACTGGGCCCCACACTGGGACAAGCCCAGCGACATCCGCCCGGTCAGCGCTATCTAAACCGTGTCCCCGGCAAGCCGGTTCGTGCCTTGCAAGCTCGCAAACGGATACGAAGAGACTACCGGACCGCTGCGCGCCCCGGGGGCGAAAGATGCGATTCCTCCCGGGCGTGAATGCCCGGGGTTCCTCGCAAGATCAGGCTGAAGTTTGGGTTTAGGCACTGTTCGGGGCCACCCGACGGCGGTGCCGGGCAACTCGTTCGCGGTTCCCGCAAATTTCACTGGAGCACCAGCGCCTCCGGCGGCCGCGCGAGGTGTCGAGGTAGACCAGCGAACAGGTCTCCCCCTCACAGCGCCGCAACTGCCCGCGGGCCACCGGGTCGGTGAGCAACTGCACCGCGTCCCGGGCGATCTGGGAGAGCAGCGCACCGCAGTCGGGCTTCCCGGCGAGGGCACGCACCAGGGCGCCGTCGGGCGTCCGTACGGCGCGCAGGGCGGGCGGGGCGGTGGCGGCCAGCGCGTTCATCCGCTCCAGATCGGCTCCGGCGGCGTGGCCCTCGACCTCGGTGTGGACGATGCGGTGCAGCAGATCGCGGGCCGCCCGGAAGCGGACGAGCCAGCGGTGATCCACGACATCGAGCGGCGTGCCGCCGGGCACCAGGCCGGCACCGAGCAGCCAGGCCCTGAGGGGCTCCACACCGCCCAGCCGCTCGACGGGCGCCTCGCTGAGCCGGCCACCGACGGTGGCCACCAGGTCCAGGCAGATCCGTCCCGAGTCGAACCGCAGGTCGTAGCCCGACATGTTCCTGTCACCCCTTGGGGAAGGCCCGATCCGGTCACCTTTCAGAGTGCCCGCCCCGGGTGTCCCCCGGAACCCCTTCGGGGGCGAGGCGGGGCGAACGCTTTGGGCTCCGCCGTGGTGGCCCTGTGACGCGCCGGGTGCGGGCCGTGGGCGCCTCCGGCGGAGATCCCCCACCCCGCCCCTTCCCGAAACCATGGGGCTCCGCCCCCTGGCCCCCCGCCGGGGCTCCGCCCCGGACCCCGCTCCTCAAACGCCGGAGGGGCTGAATTCCCGGCTCCGCCCCTCGCCCCACTCCTCAAACGCCGGAGAGGCTGCATTCACACCACCGGCGCGCGGACGCCGACGAGACGGGAGGGGGCGGGGTCGCAGGGGTGGTGTCCTGGACGCTTACGTGTATTTGTGGCGCCAATCCCCGACCAACACAACGCCCCCGGCCAATGGCGCCGTAAATATACGGTCCAGGGCGCCGCCCCGGAGGCCCCGCACCCGCCACCCACCACGAACAGCAGGCGCACCACCCACACACCCGCACCCGCACCCGCACCCGCACCCGCACCCGCACCCAGCGGAACCCGCACCCACCACGCACCCCACCGCGCCCCCCGCCCCGCGCCCCCGGTGAGCCGCTACGCGTCCGCGTACTTCGTTTCGGCCGACGGGTCCAGCGCCAGCCTGTACCCCCGCTTGACCACGGTCTGGATGAGCTTGGGGGAGCCGAGGGCCGTACGCAGGCGGGCCATCGCCGTTTCCACCGCGTGTTCGTCGCGGCCCGCGCCCGGCAGGGAGCGCAGGAGTTCCGCGCGGGCCACGACCCAACCGGGGCGCCGGGCCAGGGCGCGGAGCAAAGCCATCCCCGCAGGTGGCACGGTGCGCAGTTCGCCGTCGACGACCACCGCGTGGCCGCGGATCTCCAGGCGGCGCCCGGCGACCGGCAACGGGCGGACCCGGCCCGGGAGTTCCGCGGTCAGCAGTTGGACGAGGGGGCCCAGGCGGAATCGTTCGGGCTGGGAGGTGGGTATGTCGTGGGCCTCCAGCGGGAGCGCGGTGACCGGGCCGACGCAGGCCGCCAGCACGTCATGGCGGAGCGCGTCCAGGAGTTCCTCGCGCATACCGCGCCGTTCGGCCCGGTCCAGCAGGCTCGCGGCGGCGGGGGCGCTGGTGAAGGTGACGGCGTCCAGGGCGCGGGCGACCGTCGCGTCCAGCAGTCGGTCCACGGGCCCGATGTCCTCCGGTGGCATCCAGCGGTAGACCGGCACCCCGACCACCTCCGCTCCCCCGGCGCGCAGCGACTCGATGAAGCCGGGCAGCGGCTCGCCGTGCAGTTGGATGGCGATGCGCTGCCCCTCGACACCCTCCTCCAGCAGCCGTTCGAGCACCTCGGCCATGGACTCGGAGGGCGGTGACCACTCCTCGGTGAGCCCGGCGGCCCGGATCGCCCCGCGTACCTTGGGCCCGCGGGCCAGCAGCCGCACCTCGCGCAGCCGGTCCAGCAGCGCGTCGCCCAGGCCCCAGCCGTCGGCGGCCTCGACCCAGCCGCGGAAGCCGATGGCGGTGGTGGCGATGACGACATGCGGGGCGTGGTCGATCAACTGTTTGGTGGCGGCCAGGAGTTCGGAGTCGTCGGCCAGCGGCACGATCCGCAGCGCCGGCGCGTGCATCACGGCCGCGCCGCGCCGCCGCAGCAGCGCGCCGAGCTCATCCGCGCGCCGTGCCGCGGTGACCCCCACGGTGAATCCGGCGAGCGGGCCGACGGGTGCTTCGTCGCCCGCGGCCGCGGTCTGTTCTCGGTGCATGGCTCTCGTCCCGATCTCCCGATTCACTCGCGTATGGGCGCCTCCGTTCCGCATCCTGTCGCCGTCCCGTGACGGTGGCGGTTCGCGGAGGTTTCCCACCTGTAACGGAGCGTACGGCCGAGGGCGGAGGCCCGGGGCCCGGGGCCCGGGGGCCGGCGGCCGGGGCCCCGGGGGCCGGGGGCTTCCCCGGTCGACCGTACGCCCCGAGCCGCTCGCTCAGACATCCGCGCAAGCGGCTTGCCGCTCAGACATCCGCATACGCGGGTTGCCGCTCCGGCCGCGGATCATGCGTGTCCGGCTCGGCGCCGGGCGCCGGCGCCGAGGCCGGGCGGGTGCCGCGGAGGTATACGGCCCAGGTGACCGCGGAGCATACGGCGTAGAAGGCGAGGAAGGAGACGAAGGCGGGAGTGCCGGAGTGGGCGCGGGCGAACGACTCCCGGAAGACGAGGTTGATCCCGAGCCCGCCGAGCGCGCCGACCGCCCCGATCAGCCCCATCGCCGCGCCCGAGAGCCGCCGCCCGTAGGAGGCGGCCTCCTCGCCCGCGAGGCCCCGGGCGAGGGCCTTGGCCTGGAAGATGCCGGGGATCATCTTGAAGGTGGCGCCGTTGCCGAGCCCGCTGAGGACGAAGAGGGCGATGAAGCCGGTGAGGAAGACGGGCAGGGACTTCTGCGCGGAGGCGTAGACGACCACGAGGGTCGCGGCGGCCATTGCGGCGAAGTTCCACAGGGTGATCTTCGCGCCGCCGTGGGCGTCGGCGAGCCGCCCGCCGACGGGGCGGATGAGCGAGCCGAGCAGCGGTCCGATGAAGGTGAGCGAGGCGGCCTGGAGCGGGGTGCGGTCGAACTGGTTCTGGAGCACCAGGCCGAAGGCGAAGCTGTAGCCGATGAACGAGCCGAAGGTGCCGATGTAGAGCAGCGACATGATCCAGGTGTGGGCGTCCCGCGCCGCTTCCTTGGCCGCCCCGGAGTCGTTGCGCACCGGCGCCAGGTTGTCCATGAACAGCGCCGAGAGCACCGCCGCGACCACGATCAGCGGGATGTAGACGGCGAGCACGAGCCGCGGATGGGCCGCCCCGGCGGTGCCGATGACCAGCAGCCCGATCAACTGGATCACGGGCACGCCGATATTGCCGCCGCCCGCGTTGAGCCCGAGCGCCCAGCCCTTCTTCCTGAGCGGATAGAAGGAGTTGATGTTGGTCATGGACGAGGCGAAGTTGCCGCCGCCGACCCCGGTGAGCGCCGCGACCACCATGAAGGTGGTGTAGGAGGTCCCGGGCTCCATCACCACGGCGGCGGCGACCGCGGGTACGAGCAGCGTCGCCGCGCTGATGATCGTCCAGTTGCGCCCGCCGAACCGCGCGACGGCGAAGGTGTACGGGACCCGAAGGATCCCGCCGACCAGCGTGGGCATGGCCACCAGGAAGAACTTCCCGGCCGCGTCGACGCCGTACTCCGGCCCCATGAACAGGACCATCACCGACCACAGGCTCCAGATGGAGAACCCGATGTGCTCGGAGAGGATCGAGAAGACCAGATTCCGGGTGGCGATCCGCTCCCCCTTCTCCCTCCAGAAGGTCTCGTCCTCCGGGTCCCACTGCTCGATCCAGCGGCCCCCCTCGCGTGCGGCGGTGGTGGTCGGGGCAGTCATCACGCCTCCACAGTTCTCGGTGTCGCTGCCCGACGGTAGGGACGGCGCATTACCGCGCTGTGGCGGCAGGTGACACGGACGAAACCTTGCACTCACCTGCGGGGGCGGGGGTCGGTGAGGGGTTTTCCGGGGGCCTCGGGGTGCTGGGGCCGTGGGCCGGGATGCCGGGGCCCGGGCACTCGGGCACGGGCCCGGGCACTCGGGCACTCGGGCACGGGCCCGGGCACTCCGGGACCCCGAGCCCCCCGGAACCCCAGGGATTCCCTCATGCGGTGGAGTCGTGGCCATCGCATACGCGACGCGAGATATCGCCCGGTACCGTACGCGGTGCACCGCCCGCCCGCCCCGCCGGAGGATCGCATGAGCAGCCAGCCGGACCACCCGCACGACCCGGTGGTGCCACAACCCGCCAGCACACCGGAGGCGCTGCGCGCGACAGTGGCGCAGGTCGCCCCTGGGTCCCTGGCCGCCTTCGACGCCGAGCGCGCCGAAGCGGTGCGGCAGGCCCGCGCCGATGTGAGCGCGGCCCCGCTGCGCCGCTTCACCCGGCAATGGGCGGTCAATGTGGCGATCGCGCGCCACCCGGCGCGCGCTGCCCGTCTCCGTAAGTTGGAAGCGCTGATCGCGGAAACGGACGACCTCGTCCAGGCTCGCGAGGCCGCCACGGAGGTCGGCCGGATCCTGGACGCCGCGTTCGCCGAGGCCGGGCTGAAGCGAGGAGACGCGTGAGCGACGCATGGCGCTGGGAGTACGACCCGGACGAAGCGCACGTCGTCGCCGGGCTGCCCGGCCACGTGATCAGCGAGGTCGAACGCCTCGCACATGAACTGGTCGACCTCGCCGACCTGGGCGTCGACGTCGCCGATATCGGCAAGGGTCCTCAGCCGGGTGTCCCGGGTGGGCTGCGCCGTCTCGGTATCGGCGGGGATGGCTGGCTGTACTTCCTGGCCATGCCACGCCTGCGGCTCATCGTCATCACGCGCGTCATTCCGCCGTACGAAGATCTCTGATTCAGCCCGCCTCCGGGTGTGGCAGCCAGGCGCCTGGTGGGCGGGCGAGCCAGTCGGATGTGGTGGCGAGCGTGCGGGCCGCGGCGTGGAGGGCGTCCAGGCCGGGGTGGCGCAGGTCGCGGCGCCAGAGCAGGGAGACCGGGGAGAGCGGGACCGGGTCGGTGAGGGGGCGTAGCACCGTGCCGGGGAGGTGGATGAACACCTCGCTGGCCAGCACCGACCAGCGGCGCTTGGTCACCACCCGGATGAACTCCTCGTCCCCCTCGATCTCCGGGAACGGCTCCGCCATCGCGATCCCGCGCCCCGCGAAGAGCTGTGCGGCCAGGTCGGTCCACTCGGTGGTGGTGGGGTTGCCCGCCGCCGCGTACAGGGTCTCGCCCGCGAGCGCGGCCAGCGGGATCTCCTCGAGCCCGGCCAGCGGATGGTCTTCGCGCAGGACCACGGCGATGCGCTCATAGCGGATGAGGCGGTGTTCCAGCCGGGCGAGTACGGCGGGGTCGAGGCCGTGGGCCCGGCCGAAGGAGACGTCGAGGCGGCCGGCGAGGAGTTCGGCGGCGGCCCCGGCCAGGCCGCTGTGGAAGCGGGCCACCAGTTCGGTCTCGGGGCCGAGGCGGTGCCGCGCCTCCGTCAGCACCTGGTTCCCCGTGCTCACCGGGGCGCCCACGTCCACCAGCAGCGGGCGGCGCTCGGCCCCGCTGAAGGCCGCCGCCAGGTCGTCCTGGGCCTGGAGCACCCGCCGGGCGTACGGGAGCAGCCGCTCACCCGCGGCCGTGAGGGCGACCTGGCGGGTGGTGCGGACGAACAGCTCCGCGCCCAACTCCCGCTCCAGGCGCCGGATGTCGCGGCTGAGGGCCTGCTGGGCGACGTAGAGGCGAGCTGCGGCGCGGGTGAAGTGCAGTTCGTCGGCGACGGCGGTGAAGGCGCGCAGCAGGCGCGGTTCGATGTCCCGGTTCACGCGCACCATGGTGACCGACGCGATTCTCGATCCTTCACCCGCTCGGCATTGACAACGGATATGCGTGAATGGGCCCGGATCAGGTGTTGGACCGGCCCCGGGCGGCCCCGGGACCGTATTGGGGTGATCCTCTTCCTCGCCTCCCGGCCCGTCGTGCCGCGTCCTTCCCGCCCCGCCTCCCGCCCCGGCGCCGCCCCCACCCCGCCGCGCCGCCGGTCACCGCTCGCCCCGTACCGCCGGCTCTTCGCCGCCCCCGGCGCGCTCGCCTTCACGCTCGCGGCCCTCGTCGGACGGCTGCCGGGCTCGATGCTCGGCGTCTCCACGGTGCTGATGATCGCCACGGTGCGGGACTCGTACGCGCTCGCGGGCGCCGTCTCGGCGGCCGGAGTCGCGGTGACGGCGCTCGCGGGGCCGCTGCTGGGGCGGCTGGTCGACCGGTACGGGCAGGCCAGGGTCGCGGTCCCCGCCGCCCTCGTCTTCGTGGCCGGGGCGACCGCCATGGTGCTGTGCGTCCACTTCGGCGCCCCGGCCTGGACGCTGTTCTGCTGCGCGGCGGGCTCGTCCGGCGTGCCCGCCCTGGGCGCGATGACCCGCGCCCGCTGGGCCGCGCTGCACCGCGACGACCCGGCCGCCCGGCACACCGCCGCCTCCTTCGAACAGGTCGTGGACGAGGTCTGCTTCATGGCCGGGCCCGCGCTGGCCATGGTGCTGTGCACGGCGGTGCTCCCCGAGGCGGGGCTGGTCACGGCGGCGGCGCTGCTGCTCACCGGCACCCTGCTGTTCGCCGCCCAGCGCCGCACCGAACCGGCGCCGGAACCGCACGCCGCCCGGGGCCGCCTGCTCCTCACCCCCGCTCTGCGGGTCGTCCTGTTGACCTTTCTCGCGACCGGCGCGGTCTTCGGCTCGATGGAGGTGGCGACGGTCGCCGCCGTCGGCGCGTACGGGGGCTCCACGGCGAGCAGCGCCGTCCTCGCCCTCCAGGCCGCCGGTTCCTGCGCCGCCGGGCTGGTCTTCGGAGCGCTGCCACCGCGCGGTACGGCCGGAGGGCGCCTGGTGGCGGGCGTGGCCGCGATGGCCCTGGCCGTCCTCCCGCTCCTGACCGCCCAGAGCCTGGCCGCCCTCGCCCCGCTGCTCTTCCTGGCGGGCATGGCCACGGCCCCCACGATGATCAACGGCATGACCCTGGTGCACCGGCTGCTCCCGGCCGCCCGCCTCAACGAGGGGATGACCACCGTGTACACCGGTCTGCTCATCGGCATCTCCACGGGCGCCGCGGTGGGCGGCTGGACGGTGGACCATCTGGCCCCCACCTCGGCCTACCTCACCCCGGCGCTGGCGGCGGCGCTCGCCTTCGCCATCGCCTGGTCGGGGCGGGGTTGGCTGCGGGCCCCGCTACGGTCCGTACCGCACGCACACGACTCGGAGGGCCGGCCATGACCACTCGTGGCCGTGGTGAACGAGGCCCAGGAGGCCACAGCCACATGACCGAGCCGGGTGTCACGACCCGTCCGCCTCCGCCAGGAAGGGCACAAGCAGCGACAGCAAGGGGCCCGGTTGCTCCTCGGGGAGGTAGTGGCCGCTGTCGTCGATCACGGCACCGCGGGTCGCCGGGGCGACCTGGCCGAGGCTGTGGAGAGGGGCCGGGCCGCCGGCCCGGCCGCAGCCGACGGCCAGGGTGGGCATCGGCAGCCGGGTGCGGGCGAGTTCGGTGAGGGCGGCGGTGTCGGCGGGGGCGTTGCGGTAGTACGCGAAGCCGTTGGCCAGCCGACCCGGCCGGGTGTAGGTGTGCAGATAGGTGTCGACATCGGCGGGGCTGATGGCCCCGCTCTCCATGGCGTGCGCGTAGAAGTGCTCCAGCAGGATCCGCTCCCGGCCCTCCGCCAGCTTCTCCGCGAGACCGGGCACCGAGAAGAAGCCGAAGTGCCAGAGCCCGGCGCGGGCGATCAGCTCGCTCAGCCCAAAGCCGTGCAGCGGCACGGCGAGCAGGGTGAAGCTGCGGACATGGGCGGGGTGGGCGGCGGCCCACGCATAGCCGATGGGGCCGCCCAGATCGTGGCCGACGACATGGACCCGGTCCAGGCCCAGTTCGGCGCGCCAGGCGTCGAGGAGGTCGGCGGCGATCCGGACGCCCTGGCCACGCGGGGAGGAGCCCGAGTCGCCGAGGCCCGGCAGGTCCACCGCGAACACCTCGTGGTCGCGGGCGAGTCCGGGGATCACCTTGCGCCAGGCGTACCAGGTCTGCGGCCAGCCGTGGAGCAGGACGACGGGGGTTCCCGACCCGGCCGACCCCGCCCGCACCCAGTGCAGCCTCACGCCCTCGATCGTCGTCTCGCGGTGCTCTTGGTGCTCTTGGTGTTCTCGGTGCTCTTGATGTTCTCGGTGTTCTCGGTGTTCTCGCGTCGCGTTCATGCGGGCCAGTCGAGCACCGGCACACCGGTATTTTCTTCTTTGATATATGAGAGATGAAGGGATTATTCGCGATCGGATATAGGCTTGGCTCATGGAGCTGCGCCATCTGCGCTATGCGCTCACCCTCTCCGAGCACGCCCACTTCGGCCGCGCCGCCGCCGCGCTGGGCATTCGGCAGCCCCCGCTGTCCCAGCAGATCAAGGCGCTGGAGACCGAGTTGGGCGTACGGCTCTTCGACCGCACCGGGCACGGGGTGCGGCCCACCGCCGCGGGTGAGGCGTTTCTGGCCCGGGCCCGGCAGGTGCTGGACCACCTCGACCTCGCCGTACGGGACGCGGCCGACGCCGGCCGGGGCGAGACCGGTTCGCTCGCCATCGGCTTCCTCGGCACCGCGCTGGCCGCCGTGCTGCCCGAGGTGCTCACCGCCTTCCGGACCCGCCGCCCGCAGGTCCGGCTGGAGCTGCGCGAACTCCCCAGCGCCCGGCAGATCGAGGCGCTGCTGGACGGCAGCCTGGACATCGGGGTCATCTGCGGCCCGCCGCCCGCATCCACCCGGCGGCGGCTGAGCACCCTTCCGCTGGGCCGCGAGACCCTGGTGGCGGCGGTGCCGTCCGGCCATCCGCTGACCGGTGCCGCGTCCGTGCCCGTACGGGCGCTGGACGGCGAACCGCTGATCCTCTCCTCGCGGCAGGCCGAGCCCGCCGCCGCTGATGTGGCGCTCGCCGTATGCCGCGCCGCCGGGGTCGAGCCGAGGATCGCGCATGAGGCGCACAATCTGCACACCCTGCTCGGGCTGGTCGCCTGCGGGCTGGGAATCGGCATCGGACCGGCGGGGATGCGGCGGTTCCGGCATGTGGGGGTGACCCTGCTGCCGCTGGAACCGGCCGCCGCCGGGCTGGAGTTCCACCTCGCGCATCGCTTCGGACCGGTACCGAGCGCCCTGGGCGCCTTCCTCCGCACGGTCCGCCAGGTCCATCGGGACTGAGCCCGGAAACGCGACCCCCGCGCCCGTTCCAGCCCGTTTTGTCAACGGACGGCCAGACCACCGACATCTGGAACGCCGACGGCGGCACCGCCACCGAACAGGCGTACAAGAACGTCCCGTTCTTCCTCACCGACGCGGGCTACGGCGTCTTCGTCGACCACCCCGGACGGGTGTCCTTTGAAGTCGGTTCGGAGGCGGTCTCCCGGGTCCAGTTCAGCGCCGAGGACCAGGAGCTCACGCCACCTTCACCGTCGTACGGGACGGGGCGGAGCTGCGCGCCGAGGCCACCGGCACCTCGCGCCCTGGCGGCTGGAGGTGGCCGGCGGCGCGGCGGCGGACGCGGCGGCGGGGACACGTGTGCTGACGTTGCCGGTGCCACAGCCGTAAGCAGGTCGGAGGAGGTCCGCTACGGTTCGGGCAGCGCCCCGAAGGGGCGCGGGGGTGTGTCGATGTGCGGCGCCGCGGCTGTGTCGATGCGCGGCTCCGCCGCGTGGGACCAGCCACGACGGCGCCGCAGTCGGCCGACGACGCATCGCGACGCTTCCAGCGGAGCGCTCAGCCGCAGCGGCTGCGGCTCAGCAGCTCCGGGGCTTGCTCCAGGAACACTCGCGTCCGGCGTCGGCCGTGGCGGCCGTGGCGCCCCGTACGGCACGAGGCCGCACCGCCTCCGCATGGCCCCCGCCGGACTTCGCGAGCGTCACCACGATCGCGTCCTCCAGGCCCTTCACCGAGTCCGCGAGGTAGTTGTTGAGGACGACGCTGTAGACCAGCTCCCTGCCGTCCGCGTCGGTGACATAGCCGGAGAGCGCGGAGGCGCCGGTCAGGGAGCCGGTCTTGCCGCGTGCGTTGCCGGCCGCCGGGGTGGAGCACATCCGCGTCCGCAGCGTGCCGCCCACGAACCGGTCGGGTGCGCAGGCCACCGGCAGCGAGGCGTACCAGTCGGCGTACCAGGGCTCGTCGCGCACCGACAGCAGCAGCTCGCTGAGGCGCCCGGCCGCGATGTTGTCCATCCGGGACAGCCCCGAGCCGTCGACCTGGCGCACCGCGCCGGTGTCCACGCCCTGCTTCTTCAGCCAGTCGGCGATGGCGCCGAGCCCCGCGTCCCAGGTGCCGCGACCGGCCGTCGCATAGCCGATGGCCTTGGTGAGCGCCTCGGCGTGGATGTTGTTGGACAGCTTCATGAAGGGGATCAGCAGTTCCTTGAGCGGCATGGACCGGTGGGCGGCGAGCGTCCGGGCGTCCGCCGGAGCGGCCCGGCCCAGGCGGGTGGGCCCGGCCACCCGGACGCCGTGCCGGTGGAGGGCGTCGGCGAAGACCGAGGCGGCGTAGCCGGTGGGCTCCCAGACGCTGACCCACTCCTTGGCGGTCGCCGCCCCGGCCGGAATCGCGCCGCTGACGGTGATGGTGTTGGAGCCGTGCCCGCGCTCGACGGTGAGGCCGCCGCTTCCGGTGGTCGCGCGGTTGTCGATCCGTACGTAGGAGTTCGGCGGCGTGACGGTGACCTTCGGCCGGTCACCGGCGGCCGTGCCCGGGGCGACCTCGACGATGACGCTGCCCGCGTCGTAGTCGGTGTCGGGGGCGAGGGTCAGCGCGGAGATCTGCGCCGCGTAGTACGCGGACTCGTCGTCGGCCGCCCAGGAGCGGCCCACCCGCTGCGCGTCGAAGCGGGTGTCATCGGCGACCAGCCGCCCGGTGACCTTGGTGATCCCCGCGTCGGCGACGCCCTTGGCCAAGCGGTCGTAGTCCCCCGCGAGCATCGTGGGATCGCCGGTGCCGCGCAGATACAGATCGCCCCGGAGCGTACGGCCGTGGCGGCTGCCGTCGGCCAGCACATCGGTGCCGAAGCGGTGGTCGGGGCCGAGCAGCCCCATGGCGGCGGCCGAGGTGAACAGCTTGGTGTTGGAGGCGGGCATCAGCCGGTCATCTGCCCGGTGCCGGTAGAGGGCGGCGCCGGAATCGGCGTCGGCGACCACCACCCCGGCCGCGCCGCCCTTCAGCAGGGGGTCGGCGAGGATGGTGTCGAGGGCGTCGCCGATCCCGGCGCGGGAGGTGTCCGCACCGGCAGGCGAGCTCCAGGTGAGGGTGCAGGCGAGTCCGATGACGAGGGGCCAGATCCAGCCGCTCACACGACGCTTCATGGGTCTGCTCATGTCACGGGAGGATCCCGCACCCCGTCATTTCGCGACAGAGCGCGCGGCCGGCAACCGAAGCTCCGGACCAACGCGTCTCCTGTGGCGAGCGGGGGATGCGAACACGACGAGAGGCGGTTCATCGATGGCCGTGCCCGGAGCCGATCTGCTGTGTATCGCGGTCGGCCTGCTCATCTACGCCTGCGCCGTCCGCGACATCCGGCTGGTGCGGCGGCTGCGTCGCGAGGGGCTCCGCACGGAGGGGCTGGTGGTCGCCAACATCGTGGACCGCCGGGACGACGGCGCGACCCAGACGCCGGTCATTCGGTTCCACGACCACCAGGGCTACCTGGTGGAGTTCAAGACCGCGATCCAGGGCGTGGGGATGGGGCTGGCGACCGGCCGGAGAGTGGGCGTGGTGTACCTCCCGGGCAGCTCGCACAAGGCGCGGGTGGACATGCGGCGCCAGATGGTGGGCCCGGCTTTGGGCATGACCCTGATCGGATCGATCTTCTTCGGCCTCGGCCTGGTGATCGCCTTCATCTGACCGTCGCCCAACGGCGCGGCGCTGCGGCCGGCCGTCAGGCGGGCGTCGTCGTGAGCGCGAGGCTTTCGGGGAGGGCGGCGACGGCCTGGCGGAGGCGGGCGGCCAGTTCCTCCGTGGTGGGCGGCTCGTCACGTACCGCGTCAGCCACCTCACCTGCCTGCGCCACCCAACTCGCCAGCGCCCCGTGGAACGCGGCGACGAGCATGTCCACCGCCAGCCGCGGCCGGAGGTCGCCCCGCGCCCCGAGGCCGAACCGGCGGTGCAGGATCGCCAGCGCCTCCTGCGTGGTGGCCTCGCAGAACTGGAGGCCGTGCGCGCCCATCGAGGGCGTCCGCTCGGCCAGCCGCCTGCTGAGCAGCATCCGCCGGGCCCAGCCCTCGTCGTCCATCCGCTCCAGCGCGGCCAGCAGCGCGTCCCGCCCCAGCTCCACCACCGGCAGCGCGCCCGGGTCCGCTGTCTCCAGCTCCTCCAGGAAGGCCCGCCACAGGTCCTGGTCGGGGGCCATCGCGACATCTTCCTTGCTGGTGAAGGTGCGGAAGAAGGTGCGCTTGGAGACCTCCACCTCCTCGCACAGCTCATCCAGCGTCACCCCGCCGAAGCCGCGCCGGGTGAACAGCTCCAGCGCGGTGTCTATCAGCGCCTGACGGGTGCGCCGCTTCTTGCGTTCGCGCAGTGAGGAGTTGGGAGCGGCAGTCACGGCGGAAAGTGTAACCGTCACCGATGACGCCACTTGCGCGCGTTTGCCACTCAGTGGCATAACTGTGATCGCCACCCTTCATCGAAAGGCGAACCGCCATGCGCGCCCTGCTCGTTGACCACTCCGCCCCCTCCGGCCTCCGCCTCGGCGAGGCCGCCGACCCCGAACCCGCCCCCCACCAGGCCCTGGTCCGGGTGACCGCCACCTCCCTCAACTACGGCGAGGTCGCCCACCGGACCGAGGCCCCCGAGGGCACCGTGCTGGGCTGGGACGCCGCCGGAGTGGTCGAGCGCGCCGCCGCCGACGGCTCCGGACCTGCCGCCGGAACCCCCGTCGTCACCCTGGGCGCGGACGGCGGCTGGGCGGAACTGCGCGCGGTGGACACCGCGATGCTCGGCGTCCCGCCCACCGGCGCCGACCCCGGCGCGATCAGCACCATCCCGGTCGCGGGCGGCAGCGCCCTGCGCGCCCTGCGCCGGATCGGCGACACCCTCGGCCGCCGCATCCTGATCACGGGCGCCACCGGCGGCGTCGGCCGCTACGCCGTCCAGCTCGCCCGGCTCGGCGGCGCCCATGTCATCGCCTCCACCGGCGACCCGGCCACCCACGGCGACGGCCTGCGGACACTGGGCGCCCACCAGGTGGTCAAGGACCCGACGGAGATCGACGAGCCGGTGCACGGAGTGGTCGACAACGTCGGCGGACCCCAGCTCGTAGCGGCATACGACAAACTCGCCGCACACGGCACCCTGGTCTCCGTCGGCCATGTCACGGGCCAGCCCGAGACCTTCCCCTTCGGCGCCCTCTCCGGCAACGAAGGCCGCCACGACCGCTCGATCGTCACCTTCTACCTACTGGACGGCGCCGACATCGGCCCCGACCTCGGCTGGCTCGCGGAGCGCGTCGCGACGGGCGACCTGGACCCCCAGATCACCTGGCGCGGCGGCTGGGACCGGGCCGAGGAGGCCGTCACCGCCCTGCTGGACCGCCGCCTCCACGGCAAGGCGGTCCTGGACATCGGCTGAAGCGCGTCAGTGACGGCCCCGGTCGTCTGCCACGGAGGAAGCAGACGACCGGGCCCCAGGTCGGTCCAGCCCCGGCCCGCCCCTGAGCATCAGGACACGAGGCGGACGGCGACCTCAGGACCGCTTGAAGCGGTGGGGATTGTTGTGGTCGCGGTGGCGGGGGCACTGGCACGGCGGCCACGCCTGCCCCATCGAGTAGATGTCGCTCTTTTCTCCTGCGAGGACGGCCACTATCGCTCTCCGCGCGGTGACGATCCCGTCGTGCGCCATGGTGTAGACGCGCATCGTCATCTTCGGCCGTTCGTCCCGAGC
>NZ_JAHLEM010001229.1 GCF_018883605.1 Streptomyces niphimycinicus
CAGTCCGGTCGCGGCGGTCAGCGCGGCGCCCGGGGCGATACGGCCCGACGGCAGCGGGCGGCCAGGGCGTTCCACGGCGTCGATGTCCCGGTCCGCCCAGTCGTTGAGCGCCATGCCCGCCTCGTACAGGCACAGCGACGCGCAGACCGCGAGCGCGGTGCCCCGGTTGGGGCCGCAGCGGGCCGCGGCCGCGCCCGCCAGGGCGTCACCGGGCACGGTGAACAGGGCCGAGACCCGGAGCAGTTCGGCCCAGTCGCCTACGTTCCCCCAGCTCCCGCGCTTTCCCGCCGCCCGCGTCATGAGCGGCCCCGCAGCCGTCCGGCGAGGCCGGCCAGCGCCGCGTACTGGTCGGCGAGGGCGGCCGGGCCGCCGTCCGGGTCCTTGAAGTAGAAGCCGAGTTCGGGGAGCGGCCCGGCGAGGCCGGCCTCGTGGGCGCGGGCGGTCAGCCGGGCCAGGTCGAGGACGAGCGGTGCGGCGAGGGCCGAGTCGCAGCCCTGCCAGATGGTCTGAAGCACCATTCGGGAGCCGAGGAAGCCCTCGAAGGCGACGTGGTCCCAGGCGGTCTTCCAGTCGCCGAGCGCGGGCACGTTGTCGATGTGCAGTTGGCCGTCGGGGAGTTCGCCGAGGGTGTCGGTCAGGACCCGCGCCTTCCCGGCGTTCTTGGCCGCCGCGGCGCCCGGGTCGGCGAGGGCGGCGCCGTCGCCGCCGCCCAGGAGGTTCGTACCGGACCAGCTCCGTACGGCCAGCGCCCGCTGGGCGAACATCGGCGCGAGGACGGACCGCAGCAGCGTCTGCCCGGTCTTGCCGTCGCGCCCGGCGTACGGCAGTCCGGAGCGCTCGGCGTGCTCGCGCAACCGGGGATGGTGGAGCCCGGTGGACGGGGTGAAGTTGACGTACGGACATCCCGCGCGCAGCGCGGCGGCGGCGTAGAGGGAGCTGGGGGGCAGGGTCCCGGTGTCCTCCGGGGCCGCTTCGGTGGAGGCCACGTTGACGACGACGGCGCGGGCCAGCCCGTGCGTATGGAGGAAGTCGGTGAGGTCGGCCGCGAAGGCCGCGATCAGCTCCTCCTCACCGCGGCCGTCGCCGGGCTGCGGCCCGCCGGGGCGGACGGCCGCGTCGGCGGCGGCGAGTTCGGCGCGTACGGCGGCGGGCAGCCCATGCGGCAGCACCCCGTCGGCGGCCAGCGCCTCGGCCCGCTTGGGCAGCGGGGTCGTGGCGGTGTCATGGCCGCCGAAGACGAGGTCGGCGAGTGCGGGAAGGCCGCTGTCCGCGAACGGCGCGGTCTCGGTGACCATTCCGGTCGCCGGCTGCAACCCCGCGGCGACGGCGGCACAGCCCGCCACGGCGGTGGTGGCGACGGAGCCGCGAGCGCCGATGAGCCAGACCCCCGTACGGGGTGCGTCGCGCGGTGGGGTGATGTCGTCGGGGCGGGTGCTCACTGCTGCCTCCCGGGGGCTGGGCGTGGGTTGCGCAGGTGGTTCGGGGCGCCGCGGATCCGCAGGGGCGGCGCCGGATCGGTGGTGGCACAGGGGTGTCGTGGGCGGGCGCGGCCAAGGCCGCCCC
>NZ_JAHLEM010001230.1 GCF_018883605.1 Streptomyces niphimycinicus
CCCGCCGGGGTGCTCGCCGCGCGCCGCGTCGCCCGCTCCGGCGTCCCGCGCCGCGGCCTTGGCCCGGGCCTCCTCGGCGGCGCGCTCGACCTTCTCCGGCGCGACGAACCGGTAGCCCACGTTCCGCACGGTGCCGATCAGGGACTCGTGCTCCGGGCCCAGCTTGGCGCGCAGCCGCCGGACATGGACGTCCACGGTGCGGGTGCCGCCGAAGTAGTCGTAACCCCAGACCTCCTGGAGAAGCTGCGCCCGGGTGAAGACCCGGCCGGGGTGCTGGGCCAGATACTTCAGCAGCTCGAACTCCTTGAATGTGAGATCGAGCACACGCCCCTTGAGCTTGGCGCTGTAGGTGGCCTCGTCGACCGACAGATCGCCGTTGCGGATCTCCATCGGGCTGTCGTCGGTGGTGATCTGCTGGCGGCCCATGGCCAGCCGCAGCCGGGCCTCGACCTCCGCCGGGCCCGCGGTGTCCAGCAGGACGTCGTCGACGCCCCAGTCGGCGGTGACGGCGGCCAGCCCGCCCTCGGTCACCACCAGGATCAGCGGACAGCCGGGGCCGGTGGACCGCAGCAACTGGCACAGGCTGCGCACCTGCGGCAGATCGCGGCGGCCGTCGATCAGGATGACGTCGGCTCCCGGCGTGTCCACCAGGGCCGGGCCTTCGGCGGGAGCCACCCGCACGCCGTGCAGCAGGAGGCCGAGGGCGGGAAGCACCTCCGTCGAGGGCTGGAGTGCGTTGGTCAGCAGCAGGAGGGAACTCATCGTCCACCACCCGCCCCGGCCATGTTCTCGAGGTTGTGCACGCTTCGCTCGCCCATTACGTCGGTTCCTCCTCGGTCCCTTGCGAGAGGGGCACCTCCCGGGCAGCGCCCGGGGGAGTCTGCGGCTACTACTTCGTACGGTCACGCTCCGCACCCTTGGAGCGACGGTGCGCTCAAACGCGCATCACGCCCCGAAAGCACAAAAGGACCCGGGGGCTACGTTGCCCGGATCCTCTTCACAGCAGAATAACCCACATGACATGTGCCCGAGAGGCTCAATCTGCTCCCCGTTGTCCTTTCACGGAACTGACAGGAGAGCGGCGGGCCACGCTGCTGACCGATGACGGCGTCTCGATCGAGGCGCTGTACGAGCCTTCCCCGACGCCCGGCACCGAACCCTCCGACCACCTCGTGCTGGTGCTCGGGCATGGGTTCACCGGTGCCCTGGAACGCCCCGCGCTGCGCCGGGTAGCGTCGGCGTTTGCCCAGCGTACGGCCGTGATCACGTTCTCCTTCCGGGGGCATGGCCGGTCCGGCGGACGGTCCACGGTCGGCGATCGCGAGGTGCTGGACCTGGCCGCCGCGGTGCGCTGGGCGCGGCGCCTCGGGCATCGGCGGGTCGCCACGGTCGGCTTCTCGATGGGCGGGTCCGTGGTGCTCCGGCAAGCCGCGCTGTACGGGAAGAACGATGAAATCCAGCCGGTGCATGTCGCACACGATGGGGAGCGCACAGGGCGCGCACCGGGGCGCACGGACCTCGCGGCCGGGGCGACGGGCGGCCAGGCGCCGGGCGCGCCCGG
>NZ_JAHLEM010001231.1 GCF_018883605.1 Streptomyces niphimycinicus
GCCCGATGGCGGGGTCTGCTGCTGCGGCTGGGCGCCCGCCGGGCGTACCACCTGCTGCGCGGCGCCGACCGGCTGCGCCGCCGCACCGCCGAATGCGGCCTTACGGCGTTTACGAGGGCGCGCCGCGCGGCGCTGTGGCTGCACTACCGGGTGCAGCGGTGCCGGTCCGTCGATCCCGGGCTCGCCGTCTTCGCCGCGTACTGGCACCGGGGCTACGCCTGCCACCCGGCGGCCATCGAGGCGAAGGTCCGCGAGCTGGCGCCGGGGCTGCGCACCGCCTGGATCACCACCCCCGAGTACGCGCACACCCTGCCGCCCGGGGTGCGTCGGCTGCACCCCGGCTCGGCCGCGTACTGGACGGCACTGGCCCGCGCCCGCTTCCTCGTCAACAACGTCAACTTCACCCAGGGGATGCGCAAACGGCCCGGTCAGATCCATCTCCAGACCCACCACGGCACCCCGCTCAAGCACATGGGCCTGGATCTGCGGGACCGCCCGGCCGCCGCGCGCGGCATGGACTTCGGCAAGCTGATGGAACGGGTCGACCGCTGGGACTACAGCCTCTCCGCCAACCGCCACACCACCCTGATCTGGCAGCGGGTCTACCCCTCCGGCTACACCACGCTCCCCTACGGCGCCCCCCGCAACGACGTCTTCCAGCACACCACCGAGGACGAGGTGGCCCGGCTGCGCGCCCGGCTGGGCATCCCCGCCGGTACCGTCGCCGTGCTGTACGCGCCGACCCACCGCGACTACCAGCGCCGCTATGTGCCACGGCTGGATGTGGAGCGGGTGGCCCGCGCGCTGGGTCCCGGGTTCACCCTGCTGGTCAGGGCGCACTACTTCCATGTACCGGCCACCGGCGTGGTGAGTTCCGGCGGGCGGGGGGTGGACGCCCCGGGGCGGGGGCGGGTGCTCGACGTTCCGGGGCGCGGGCGGGTGCTCGACGTCCCGGGGCGCGGGCGGGTGCTCGACGTCTCCGGACACGGGCGGGTGCTCGACGTCTCCGGGTACGGCCGGGTGGAGGAGCTGTGCCTGGCGGCCGACGCGCTGCTCACCGACTACTCGTCCCTCATGTTCGACTACGCCAACCTCGACCGCCCCATCGTCATCCACGCCGACGACTGGGACGCCTACCGCGCCGCCCGTGGCACCTACTTCGACATCACCGCCGCCCCGCCCGGCCCGGTCTCCCGCACCGAGGACGAGCTGATCGCCCTCTTCGCCGACGGCACCTGGTGCGGTCCGCGCTCGGCCGCGCTGCGCGCCGCGTTCCGGGCCCGCTTCTGCCCGTACGACGACGGGCGGGCGGCCGAACGCGTGGTGCGCCGGGTGTTCCTCGGCGAGCGCCACGTACTGCTGCCGCCCGTCGTCCCGCTCGCCGAGCGCCGCCCCGCCCCTGCCGCCGCCGGCCGCGGTCTTCCGAACGTTCCCGCGGGTTCTGCCGGTTCCGCCGGTTCCGCCGGTTCCGCCGGTTCCGACCGGGCCGCCGAGCCCCTGGCGGCGCGGCGCGCCGGGGTGGTGTGCGCCCCACCGGTCGCCACTTCC
>NZ_JAHLEM010001232.1 GCF_018883605.1 Streptomyces niphimycinicus
CCCGGTGAGCCCCGCCCTGGCCCGCCGGGCCAGCTCCGCCGGGGGCGGAGTGCCCTCCGGCGGGCGGGGCGCCGGTCTTGAGCCGCGGTTCACCGCGGGCCGGCGGGCGGTGGCCATCGGCCGGTTGCGGACGAGTCGGAGCCGGGAGTCGCGCGGAGTACGGGACGTCACGGAAGCAGTCTCGCCGCTGACGGCCCGAAAGCCCAATCGGCACCCGTCCGGCGGTCGCCGCGAACGGTTCGCGCCAACTTACGGACGCCTGCGCCGCCGCCCCGCGAACGCTTCCCGCGCCGTCTCGCACGCGCTTCCGCGATCGTCTTACGGGCGCTACAGGAGCGGTATCAGAAAGCGCCGCAGAGCCTCCTCGTACCCCTTGGGATCCGCGTTCCACATGGCCGCGTGGGGGGCCCGCCGCACCGTATGAAGGGTGACCAGATCGCGTCTGAGGTCGGCGAATTCGCGCGAGGCGTGCCAGGGCGCGAGGGTGTCGTCGGGGCCGTGGGCGACGAGCGTGGGCACGGACAACCGCTCGGGATCGGCCACCTCCGGAAGCACGCGGTCGTGGAGCCCGGTGCGCCCCTCGGCGGCCCGCAGGGCAAGCGGGAGCAGCGGCGCGGGGATGCCGCGGGCCGCGGCCAGGGCGCGCAGGGTGGCCTGCCAGTCGAGCACCGGGGAGTCCAGGACGAGGCCGCGGACGCGGTGGCGCAGCGCGGAGTTGGCGGCGGCGTGGAGGGCCATCGAGGCGCCGATGGACCAGCCGTGCAGCACGATCCCGGTCGCCCCGTACGCCACCGCGTAGCGCAGGGCCGCGTCCAGGTCGCGCCATTCGGTGTCGCCGAGGTGGGATATGCCGTCATCGGGCCGGGGGGCGCCGGGGTCCCCGCGGTAGGCGAGGTCGAGCACCGGCACCCGCAACTGCCGTAGGAAGGGCATGACGACCATAGGGTGCTCACAGGTGGTGCCGAGGCCATGCGTGGTAATCACCCATGTGGAGCGTTCGCCGGGGATGAACCAGGCGGGCAGCGGGCCGAGTTCGCCGGGCACGCCGACGTCGGCGTGGTCGATGCCGAGCGCGTCCCGCGGATCGCCGATGTACACCTGGGGGGTCAGCCGTACCCGGGTGCCGGGGGTGAGGTCGCCGTGGGTGACCCGCTCCAGGCGGCGCACCACGCAGTCGGCGGGGTGCGGGGCGTCCTCGATGACGGGGCCGACGACAGCGTGGCAGGAGCGGCCGGTGAGGCCGTAGACGCCGGGGCGCAGCGAGGCGAGCGAGCGGGTCAGGGTGATCTGGCCGGCTGCGGTCGCGTGCACGGTGAGCGGGGGCTCGTTGGGCAGCGGACGGTCGGAGTCCGGTTTCAGCGCAGCGTCGGTGGCGTACCGTCCGGCCGCCACCGCGGCCACGCCGGCACCCAGCAAGGTGGTGGCGGCCGCGACCGCCGTTGTCCGCAGGCGCATCCCTCCCAGTGTGGGCGGGGAGGCGGCCCCCGGCCAGCGGGCGTGCCCGGCCGGGTGACCGTCCGGCCGGGGCCCGGGCG
>NZ_JAHLEM010001233.1 GCF_018883605.1 Streptomyces niphimycinicus
CGTCCCGCAGTTGACCGAGGAGGTCAAGACCCGCAAGGGCTGATCCTCCGCGATCCCCTCAGGGCATTCCGTGTGGCCCCGTACGCGATGCGCGTACGGGGCCACACGTCTGCCGAAGGGGGTGTTGACCAGCCGTCGAGCGTCCGGATAACTTCGCGGTGCGGATCATCGTTTCCGTAACGTGGAAACAAGCTGGCTGTGGTGGGAAGGGCGGAGAAGCGGACATGAAGCCTCGGGAGACCGTGCCGACCAGCCTGCCCGGCGCCGTACGGGCATCCATCGCCGACTCCCTCGCCGCCGTCGACGCCGAGCTGGCCCGCCGCTATCCGGGCGACCCGGGAACCCGTCAGCCCGTCCACACCGTCTACGTGCCCGCCGATCTCCTCACCGCCACCACCGTGCGCGACTGGGGCGACCAGGCGCTGGCGGCCCTCGACCAGCACGCCCCCGACGCCGACTCCTTCGCCGCCGTCCTCGGCCTTCCCGACGACCTCGCCGAACCCGTCCACGCAAGGGTGCGGGCCAAGCTGGAGCGCGAGCCGGTGGAGGATCTGCGCATCGACTTCGAGGACGGCTACGGCCCGCGCCCCGACGCCGAGGAGGACGCCGCGGCCGCCCGCGCCGCCTCGCTCCTCGCGGCCGCCTGCGCGGAGGGCACCGTGCCGCCCTATGCGGGCATCCGCATGAAGTGCATGGAGGCCGCCGTACGCGACCGGGGCATCCGCACCCTCGACATCTTCCTCACCGGGCTCATGGCGGCGGGCGGACTGCCGGACGGCCTGGTGCTCACCCTCCCCAAGGTGACGTACGCGGAGCAGGTCACCGCGATGGTCCGGCTGTGCGAGGAGTTCGAGAAGGCGCGGGGGCTCGCCCCGGGCCGCATCGGCTTCGAGATCCAGATCGAGACCACCCAGGCCATCCTCGGCTCCGACGGCCGGGCCACCGTCGCCCGGATGATCGACGCCGCCGAGGGGCGGGCCACCGGGCTGCACTACGGCACCTTCGACTACAGCGCCTCCTGCGGGGTCGGCGCCGCCCACCAGTCCATGGACCACCCCGTCGCCGACCACGCCAAGGCGGTGATGCAGGTCGCCGCCGCCGGCACCGGCGTACGGCTCTCCGACGGCTCGACCAACGTCCTGCCCGTCGGCCCCACCGAGCGGGTCCACGACGCCTGGCGGCTCCACCACCGCCTGGTCCGGCGGTCATTGGCGCGCGCGTACTACCAGGGCTGGGACATGCACCCCGGCCACCTCCCCACCCGCTACGCCGCCGTCTACGCGTTCTACCGCGAGGGCCTGGAGGCCGCGGCGGAACGGCTCGCCGCGTATGCGGCCCGTACGGCCGGAGGCACCGGCATCGCCGACGAACCGGCCACCGCGAAGGCGCTCAGCGGCCATCTGGTGCGCGGGCTGGACTGCGGGGCCCTCGACGGCGCCGAGGTCGAGCGGCTGACCGGTCTGGGCCGCGCCGAACTCGACGCCCTGGCGGGCCGCGCCCCGGCCGCATCCTGACCTCGCCGGCCGCCCGG
>NZ_JAHLEM010001234.1 GCF_018883605.1 Streptomyces niphimycinicus
CCCGGTCCCGGGCCCGGTCCGCGCCCCGGTCCCGTACACCGCGCGGACATTGTCCGCCGGCCGTGGCTTGTCCCTCCCGGCGCGCCCCGCCGCGAAGGCGCGCAGCAGATTCTCCGTGGTGCGGGTGACGAAGGCCCTGGTGCGTGCGTCCATCCCGTGATCGCGCCCGTTTTCATGGGTCCCCGCCATCAGGGCCTCCACCCAGCGCATCGTCCCCGAGGCGAAGACCCCCGCCCCGCTCGCCACGGTGTAGTACGCGGAGTCCGAGTGGCTGTGCCGCCCCCGGCAGACCAGGGGGGAGTGGGCGATGATCCGCAGCGGCGCCGGGGTGGGATAGCCCGGGGTGACCCGGTCGTACTCCACACCCACCAGATGGTGGAAGGAGTCGCCGTCGTCCACCCCGGTCCCGGCGAACAGCCAGTGGCCGCTGTCCAGGACGACGTACGGGGCGTCGGTCGGGTAGCCCTCGTAGAGGACGCCGGTCAGCGAGGACTCGGGATCGGGCGCGGGGGGCTGCCGGAAGTCGGTGGTCGCCAGGTCGCGACGGTTCACCAGGTACGGGTCGTCCCGGTAGGCGGTCTTGTAGCAGACCACGGTGCGCGCGGGGGCACCGCCGGGGCCGGGCTCCAGCCGGATCCGGCGGAAGCAGGTATTGGCGCCGAGGAAGGCCAGATTGGTGCCGTCGTCCCGGGCCCGCGTCACGTACCGCCGCTGCTGCGGGGTCCAGTACTCGTCGTGACCGAGCGACAGGGCGCTCGATGCGCCCTTCAGCACGGCCGGTCGCAGATGGACGTCCACGCCCGTGGTGTACGCGAGCGGAAGGCCCAGCCGTTCGGCGAGGACCACCATGGCCCGCTCGTAGACCAGGAACTTCTCCGCCCCGCTTTTCGCGTACGGCCGGTCGAAGCTGACGGCCAGCGAGCGGCTCCCGTACGAACCGTCCCGGCCCTGGTAGAGGCTGTAGCCGCCCCAGGTGTTGTACGCCTGCCAGGTGGCCGGTGCGTGCATCAGCAGCGTCCGGCCCCGCGCCTGCCGTGAGCGCACGATCAGCGGCACATAGCGCTGATGGCCGTTCGAGGCGTCCAGCCGCAGCAGATACGCGCCCTCGGGCCAGTTCCGGGCGCGTATGCGCAGTGAACGGTCCCAGTCGGCCCGCACCGTGCGGGTGGCGTCGAGGAACAGGGGCGCGCCTTGCCTTCTGCCGTCCACCCGGCCCGACCGCCACACCAGCCGCGCCTGCGCCCCGCCGTACCAGCCGATCCGGTAGGCCGATACGCGGAAGGCGGGGGCGGTGGTCGACACGTAGAGGCCGACCTCCTCGTCGGGCAGCACGCTCACCCGGTCGGTGTAGCCCTCGATGGCGTCGGGCGGCCCCGTCGAGCGGATGCGCCAGTCGGCACTGCCCGGCCGGGTCCGTTCCGCCTCCTCCGCCCGGCGCGCGGCGTCGGCGCGACGGGAGGGGCGGGCGCGTTGGCCATCGCGTCCGGAGGAGTCGCAGCCCGTCGCGGCCAC
>NZ_JAHLEM010001235.1 GCF_018883605.1 Streptomyces niphimycinicus
CGCCATGACCGCCGGCCGTGCCCGTGGTCGCCCGCGGGCCCGCGTCCCGGCCCGCTTCCGTGGCCCCCGTTCCGCAGCCGGACAGGGCGAGTCCGAGGGCCGCCGTGAGCGCCACGGCGGTCGGCATACGGCTCCGCCTGTGCCATCGTATGGCGGAGATGGGCATGACACGGACCTCCGTTTCCTGCGTACCTCCAGATGGTCGCAGGTACCGCGGTGGCCGCCACGCCGCGCCCCGGACCCCGGGCGGTTCCGGGTCCGCGGATGAGAGACAATGGACGCTCTCCCAGGGTGGGTTCAGGGTGGGTAGATTCGCAGAGGGGTCGCATGTCGGAGGCTGAGAAGACGCAGGGTTCGACTGGGCGCCTCCTCGCCGGGCGGTACCGGCTCGGAGAGATCCTCGGTCAGGGCGGCATGGGCACGGTCTGGCGGGCGAGTGACCAGACCCTCGGCCGTACGGTCGCGGTCAAGGAGCTGCGCTTCCCGTCCAGTGTGGAGGAGGACGAGAAGAGACGGCTCATCACCCGTACGCTGCGCGAGGCGAAGGCGATCGCCCGGATCCGCAGCAACGGCGCCGTCACCGTGTACGACGTGGTCGACGAGGACGACCGCCCGTGGATCGTCATGGAGCTCATCGAGGGGCGTTCGCTCGCCGATGCCGTCCGCGACGACGGCCCGCTGACCCCGCGGCGCGCCGCCGAGGTCGGGCTCGCCGTCCTCGATGTGCTGCGCGCCGCCCACCAGGCGGGCATCCTGCACCGCGATGTGAAGCCCTCCAACGTGCTGATCTCGGACGACGGCCGGGTCGTCCTCACCGACTTCGGCATCGCCCAGGTCGAGGGCGACCCGTCGGTGACCTCGACCGGCATGCTCGTCGGCGCGCCCTCCTACATCTCCCCGGAGCGGGCCCGCGGCCAGAAGCCGGGCCCGCCGGCCGACCTGTGGTCGCTGGGCGGGCTGCTGTACGCGGCGGTGGAGGGTGTGCCGCCGTACGACAAGAGCACGGCCATAGCGACATTGACCGCCGTGATGACCGAGCCGGTGGAGCCGCCGAAGAACGCGGGCCCGCTGGAGGAGGTCATCTACGGTCTGCTCACCAAGGATCCGGCCCTGCGGCTCGACGACGCCGGGGCACGGGCGCTGCTGGAACACGCGGTGAGCGCCCCCGAGGAGACCAAGGCCCCCGCCGACGCGACGCGCACGATGAGCCTGCCGCCCGCCCCGCCGGCCAAGGACGAGGCCGCCGAGGCCAAGGAGTCGGGCGTCTCGGAGCGCAGGCGCGGTGCGCTGAAGTCCGTGCGCAACGCGGCGGCCGCGGCGGCCACGAAGAAGGCGGACAGCGGGAGCGCGGCGGAGCCGGCGGAGAAGTCCGGCGCGGCTGGCGCTGCCGAGGCAGGTGCTGCGAAGTCCGGTACGGCGAAGTCCGGCGGGGCGAAGTCCGGTGCTTCGGCGAAGGCCGAGCCGGCCGCCGCGACGCCCGCGGGC
>NZ_JAHLEM010001236.1 GCF_018883605.1 Streptomyces niphimycinicus
CGGCCATCGGGTCGTACGGCACCTCGCGGCGCGCCCGGCGCCTGGCCCCGCGCACCTCGGCCCGTACGGCGCAGCGCAGCCAGCGGGCGGGGTGGGGCGGCGGTCCGGCATCCCGGGTGCGTTCCAGCAGCCGTAGCCAGACGGCCTGTTCGAGTTCGGCGGGCTCGACGCCGACGCCGTATGCCTCGGCCGCCGCTTCGGCGGCCAGCAGCGGGCCCAGTCGTTTCACAAGGTCCATGCCGGGCGGGACGAGCCCGGGTCGTGGGGTGGTTGCCGGGTGACCGCGCTCTCACCCGACCGGGTAAGCGGCGGGGCCGCGCCTTGACGCTCGCGCGGCCCCGCCGTCACCCACCCGTAGGTGCGGAACTACTTGCGGAAGTCCGCCGCCGCGAGGAGGGCGGTGTCCGCGTTGTCGGAGAAGATGCCGTCAATTCCGGTCGCGAAGTATGCCTTGAACGCACCGAAAGCGTCACCGTAGGCGTTGGGGTCGGTGCCGCGGCGGAAGTCGGCCGGGAGGAAGGTGTTCTCGTTGCGCATGGTGTACGGGTGCAGGATCAGCCCCGCCGCATGCGCGTCCTTCACCACGCTGGTCGGCGTGCCCAGCTTGCCGTCCGGCGTCCGGGGGATGATGACCGACAGATCGGGGCCGATGCCCTGGGCGTAGCTCGCGATCCACTTGAGCCCCTCGGGCTTGACCAGGTCCGCGACCGTACGCGGGTCGTTCGCCTCGACGAAGTCCCAGGGCCGGCTGTCCATCGTGGACAGCAGTACGACGGACGGGGTGCCGACCAGCTTGCGCAGCCGCTGGATGCTGCTCGGCTCGAAGGACTGGAGGAACAGCGCCGCGTCCTTCTTGTGGCGGCCGTACCGGCGCAGCAGCTTGGCCAGCGGCTCCTCCAGGCCGAGGCCCAGCTTGCGGAAGTAGGTGGGGTGCTTGGTCTCCACGTACAGCCACACCCGGCGGCCGCGCTTGCGGCCCTCGCGCTCGGCCCACTGGAGCACCTCTTCGAAGGTGGGCACCTCCCAGCGGCCGTCGTAGAGGGTGTTGCGCTGGCGGTTGCCCGGGATGCGCTCCTTGGCGCGCAGCGTCTTCAGCTCAGCGAGGGTGAAGTCCTCGGTGAACCAGCCGGTGAGCTTGGTGCCGTCGACCGTCTTGGTGGTCTTGCGGTCGGCGAACTCCGGGTGCGCGGAGACATCCGTGGTGGCCGTGATGTCGTTCTCGTGGCGGCAGACCAGATGGCCGTCCTTGGTGGGGACCAGGTCCTGCTCGACGATGTCCGCGCCCATGTCCAGCGCGAGCTGGTAGGAGCCGAGGGTGTGCTCGGGCCGGTAGCCGCTGGCGCCGCGGTGGCCGATCACGGTGGGAACCGGCAGCTCATGGCCCCGTCCGGACGTCCCCGCGGCGACCGCCGCGCCCGGCGCCGACCGC
>NZ_JAHLEM010001237.1 GCF_018883605.1 Streptomyces niphimycinicus
GGCGGCCTCCGCCGCGCCGTCCCCGGCGGGCCCGGCCCCCGAAGCGGCGAGCGCGCCCAGCGGGGCTTCCACAAGGTCCAGCCGGTGGCGCCGCCCTTCCGCGGTGCGCAGCACGACGGGCGTACGGTCCGGGGCGAGCAACTCGTCGAGCAGCCCGTCGGCCACGATGTCGGCGAAGCAGGGCGCGCTTGGGGAATCGGCCACTTCGGCGAGACCGACCACTTCGGCAGAACCGCCGGCCTCGGCGGACCCGGCCACGGCGGCGGAACCAGCCACGTCGGCCGCACCAGGTGCGTCAGCGGCACCGGCCGCGTGTGCGGGCCCAGTCGCGTCGGCGGCACCGGCCACCTCGGCGGCACCAGATGCGTCGGCGGCACCGGCCGCGTGTGCGGACCCGGTCGCGTCGGTGGAACCGGCCACCTCGGTGGCAGAACCCGCTGCGTCGGCGGCACCAGCCACCTCGGCGGCACCAGATGCGTCGGCGGTACCGGCCGCGTGTGCGGACCCGGTCGCGTCAGCGGGGAACTCCACCAGTCTGGTGACCATGTCCGGGTACTCCCTGGCCACCGTACGGAAGACCCCGCGCAGCCCGGCCGTGCGTGCGGCAAACGGGTCGGTTCGGCGGAGCGCCAGCAGCCAGTGCGGGGCGCGCCGCAGGGCCGACTGGAGGGCCGTGAACGCCTCCGGCAGCACCGGCGCGCCGGAGGTGGCCAGCGGGTCGAGCAGCAGCACACCGTCCACCCGGCCGTCGTCCTCGGTGAGCGGATGCCCGGCGGCGAGGCGGACGGCCTCGGCGCCGCGTTCGCCGAGACGGGCGGCCACCGCCTCGGCCACCCCGTCGCTCTCCCCGCCGAGCAGGGCGAAGCGCCGACCGGTCAGATCGGGCGGTGCGGCGGCACTGTCGCCGGGTGCGCCGAGGAGCACGGGCATCAGCCGCAGCCGCTTGGGCGCCACACCGGCCACGGCCAAGGGCTCGGCCACGGCCACCGCCACGGGCTCGGCCGCCACCTCCTCCGCCACCGGCTCCGGTTCGTCGGGCGGTGTCGCGGAGGGCGCGGGGGCGGGCTCGAGGCGGGCGGTGAGCCAGTCGGTGACGGCGGCGGTGGTACGGGCCTTGGCCAGCTCCTCCAGCTCCTCATCGCCCAGGGCGGCGGTGTCCGCGCCCGCGACGCCGAGGCGCCGCGCCAACTCGCCCGCGATCTCGGCGCGTTTGATCGAGTCGATGCTGAGATCGGCTTCGAGATCGAGGTCGGGTTCGATCATGTCGACCGGATAGCCGGTGCGTTCGCTGATGATCTCGGAGACCGCGCGCAGCACATCGGGCCCGGTGGCAGGCGCGGGCGGGGCGGATGCGGGTGACACGGCGGCCACCGGCGCGGCGGCCCCTGGGGTGGCGGCCACC
>NZ_JAHLEM010001238.1 GCF_018883605.1 Streptomyces niphimycinicus
CGCGGCGGATCGCGGCACGGGCCGCCGCGCGGCGGATGGCGTGGCTGCTGGGCGAGCGGCCGGGCGGGAAGGTCGGCTTCACCGTGCGCGGGGAGCGGCAGGCCGGCCGCGGGACCGTGGTCGAGGTGGTCACCACCGGCGTACTGCTGCAACGGCTGCACCGCGACCAGGAGCTGACCGGCGTCGATGTGGTCGTGCTCGACGAATGCCATGAGCGCCATCTGGACGCGGACACGGCCGCCGCCTTCCTGCTGGACGTCCGGGCCGCCCTGCGCCCCGACCTCCGGCTGATCGCCGCCTCGGCGACCACGGACGCGGAGGGCTGGGCGCGGCTGCTCGGCGACGGGGAGAGCGGCGAGCGCGGGACGGACGGCGGGGAAGGGGCGAGGGACGGCGGGGGCGGCCCTGAGGGGCCCGCACCGGTCGTGTCGGCCCCGGGTGTGTCCCATCCGGTGGAGGTGGTGTGGGCGCCGCCGGAGCGCCCCGTACGGCCGCCGCACGGGATGCGGGTGGACCCCGCCCTGCTGGCCCATGTCGCGGCCGTGGTGCGGCGGGCGCTGCGCGAGCGGGAGGGCGATGTGCTGTGCTTCCTGCCGGGCGTCGGGGAGATCGCCCGGGTGGCCGGGAAGCTGGGCGGGCTCGCCGAGGCGGAGGTCCTGCAAGTGCACGGGCGGGCACCCGCCGCCGTACAGGAGGCGGTGCTGGCGGGCGCGGACGGCGGACGGCGGCGGGTGGTGCTGGCCACCTCGGTCGCCGAGTCGAGCCTGACCGTACCGGGCGTGCGGATCGTCGTGGACTGCGGGCTGGCGCGTGAGCCCCGGATGGACCACGCACGCGGGCTGAGCGCGCTGACGACCGTAAGGGCGTCACGGGCGGCCGCCCGGCAGCGCGCGGGCCGTGCGGGGCGTGAGGCTCCCGGGGTGGTCTACCGCTGCTGGCCGGAGGCGGAGGACGCCCGGCTGCCGCGTTTCCCGTCCCCCGAGATCGCCGGCGCGGACCTTACGGCCTTCGCGCTCCAGACGGCGTGCTGGGGCGATCCGGACGCCTCGGGGCTGGCCCTGCTCGATCCGCCGCCCGCCGGGGCGATGACGGCCGCCCGCGAGACGCTGACCGCGATCGGCGCCGTGGACGCCGCCGGACGGGCCACCGAACGCGGCACCCGGATGGCCCGCCTCGGCCTCCACCCCCGGCTCGCGCGGGCGCTCATCGACGGCGCGATGGAGGTCGGCGCACGCCGGGCCGCCGAGGTGGTGGCCCTGCTGAGCGAGGAGCCCCCGAGGGAGTACGGCGACGACCTCGCCGCCGCCTGGCGCACCGCCCGCCACGGCGGCGACCCCTACGCCGCCCGCTGGCGCCAGGAGGCCCGGCGGCTGGAACAGGCCCTGACCGGCAGGGGC
>NZ_JAHLEM010000124.1 GCF_018883605.1 Streptomyces niphimycinicus
CATCGAGTAGATGTCGCTCTTTTCTCCTGCGAGGACGGCCACTATCGCTCTCCGCGCGGTGACGATCCCGTCGTGCGCCATGGTGTAGACGCGCATCGTCATCTTCGGCCGTTCGTCCCGAGCCGACTGGTTGCCGATCATCAGCGGCCGTCCCCTCCCCCGACCGGCGCGATGAGCTGGAGCAGGCTGTACAGGCTCCGCTTCACCGCGCCCAGGTGGTAGGCCAGCTCTTCCGGCGCGGCGTCGGTCAGGTCGAGGGCTTCGGCACCAGCGAGGGTCTGTCCAGCCACGATCACGACAGCGTGCTCGAGTCCTTCACGGGTGGGCTTTGCGGCCGCGATACACGCCGGGCACAGGCCCGAGCGCGGTACGGCGCGGTCACGGGGCCCAAAGTCGCCGGGGGCGGCACACAGCGCGCACGCCCGGGACGGGACAGATGTGATCCAGCCGTCGGTGGTCACCGAGCCATCACCATCCCATACGGCGCACACACCAACTCCATGTACGGGCGGCTCTTGCTCCGCTGCGCGCGTGCTGTGCGCACAGGTGGCACGTTCCGGTGCTCCGCTGCGGGACGGCCGTTGGCAGCGCCGACCGCACGGTGACGGCCCGACGGCGGCAACAACGGCCGTAACAGCGCCTTGAAGATCCACGCGATAGCGTGCGCCATGTCGTCAACCTCCTGGGGGTTGATGGCCACGCCCCCGGACGCTCCCTCCAAGTCGCGTCGCGGGGGTCCTGCATGTGGCCGGTGGTTGTGCTGCTTGCTGACCCGGTTTCCCGGCACAACCACTGTGGTGTCCCGCTCGACGAGCAGACAACAGATTCTGCGATGAATCACCCACTCAACGAAAAATGGCACATGCCAGAACCAACGCAACAACTGGTACAGCGAAGGGTTGTTGTGCCATGCTGCCCATATCGCCGCGAAACAGGGGCAGTTGTCCCAGAAAGGCAGAACAATGGCGGCACCGCACAGGCCAACAGCACGACGCATCGCACTCGGCCATGAACTCCGCGAGTTACGCAAGCGGGCAAGGCTCAGCATCCAGGACGCAGTGCAAGGATTCTCGTTCAGCGATACGAAGCTGCAACGGGTCGAGACCGGGCTTCAGGACCTTCGCAGCGCGAGTGACTTGCGCAAGCTGCTCACCCTCTACGGCGTCACCGACGAGGAGGAAGTGGAGAGGCTGGTGGCGGTCCAGCGAGAAGCGTCCAGCCGGGAGTGGTGGACACCTCTCGCCACGGAGCTGACACCAGGCATGCCGCGGTTCCTCGGCATCGAGGCGGCAGCACAGGAGATCCGGGCCTACAACCCGACCCTCATCCTGGGGTTGTTGCAGACCGAGGCATACGCCCGCACGAGGCACGTGAGCGCCAAACCCCTCGACGAGACCACGACTGAATTCGTGGAGCAGAGCGTCGAGGTGAGGATGAGGCGCAAGGAGGCCCTGACCCGCGACGAGGACCCGCTCAGGTTCTGGGCCATCCTCTACGAACCGGCCCTGCGGCACATCGTCGGCGACGCCGACCTGATGCGCGAGCAGTACGACGAGATCGCCAAGCTGGCCGCACTCGACAATGTGACCGTGCAGGTACTCCCCCAGACGATGCGTGGGTACCTGTTCGCGCACAACTTCAGCATCCTGCTCCTCGGCGACACCATGCCGACGACCATCCAAGTCGACACCGCATTCGGTACCTCATCCATCTCCGACAAGCGCCGGGAGGTCGGCCGGTTCTCACGGCAGTTCGACGCCCTGTCGAGGTCCGCCCTGCCTCCCGAGGACACGCCAAGGTTCCTGCACCAACTATCCCGAGAGATCACCACATGACTACCGACGTCCCCACCCCCTTGATAGCCCGAGACCTCGTCCACGCCAATTGGTTCAAGTCCTCCTATAGCGACAACGGCACCAACTGCGTGGAGGTCGCCGACCTGTCGACGTCCGCCTACGGCGGGATCGCCATCCGCGACTCCAAGGACCCGAACAGCCCGGCGCTCCTGGTGTCGCCGGCCGATTGGGCGTCCTTCGTCACCGCCGTCGCCGATGGAGAGCTGCCCACCGCCTGACCCGCACACGTAACGTCCACAGACAGCGGCCCCTGCGATCACAGGGGCCGCCGTCATGTGGCACGTACTGGCTCGGCCACAGGGCCCCGCTGAGCTACGGCGTGCTGGCTGAAAGCATCCGCACTGCCGCCTTGGCTCGAACCTGCCTGTCACGGAACGTGGTCGAGTGGGTAAGTCCACGTGCGCGGGGTGTGCAACATAGCGCAACTCACCGGACGCTGGAGGCGGTCATGGATCTACAGTTCATCGGGATCGACCCGGACACGAAGGACGGGAACTGCCCTGCCGTGTGGGTCGACACCGACACCAAGCCGGAGCCCGAACTCGTCCTTCAGGACTGGGTCGCGGACAGGGCCACCGAGGCCCAGTGCGCGAAGAAGAGCCCGAAGCCCCACAGCGAAGCGATCATCCGTATCCCGGCGCGGATGGTGCCCTTGATCAGGGAGGCGTGCGATGCCGCAGAACGTGCTCAGCTTTGAGGCGCTGCTGAGGTCCGCCGAGCACTCAGCCGTGCATTTGGAACTGCGCGACTCCTACGGTGTCGACGAGGAAGCCGACGAATTCTCCGAGTTCAAGCAGGGACATCGTCTCGACCCCGACGACCGGGCCTCCTGGTGGCGTCCGTGGCTCGACCTCATCCAGGAGATCACTGCTCGGGGCGTCGTCGTACGGCGGGCACGGATCGTGTCGGAACCGGTCACCGACTACATCCGGTACGAACACCACCACACCTTCACCAACGTCGTAGCAGGCGAGCGGGTGCGGTGGCTGCCACGCCGGCGTGCCGCCGATCTCGCTCTGCCAGGCACGGACTTCTGGCTGATCGACGAGAAGCTGGTGCGGTTCAACCACTTCTCCGGTGACGGGGCGGTGACGGAGCCAGAGCAGACGGACGACCCACAGGTCGCGAAGCTGTGCGCGTCGGCGTTCGAGGCGGTGTGGGAGCGGGGTATCCCGCACGAGGAGTACGAGATCCACTAGAACGACCGCCCGGAGCACCGCCCCTCACGCCGCCCGCGAATCCTTCGCCGCGTTCGCCGAAAACGGCTCCGGCTGGACCGTCCGCCAAGGCGGACCGGTGGCGCTGTGGGACGACATCGAGCGAGCACTCATCGCCTGGCGGGACGCCGGATGCCCCGGCATCGGCACCGTGCGGCTCCGCGTCACCCGCCGCTCCCACACATACCGCATAGGCGACACGCCCGCGCTGCGCTGGGAACACCGCCTCGCCTGAGCGAACAACCGATGGTCGGCGTGAAAAGACCTCTCTCTTCAGTCGCCGTTGCCACTACCATCCCGGGGCAACCTGCGCGAACCAGGCCACCGGGGGAGTCCATGCGTATCAGTTTGACCGTCCGTGCCGACGAGCAGGACCCGTCTCCGGGCGCGGACGCCGCCGGACCGGATGACCTACGGCGCTGGCTGGCCGGTCAGCCAGAACTGCGCGGCAGGGTGCGCAGAGCCCCCGCATCCGCCCCGCCGCCGGGCACCATGGGTGCGGGGACGGACGTGGTCCTCGCGCTGCTCGAGCCCGGCGGCGTCGCCACGGTGCTGGCCGGAGCCGTAGTGGCCTGGTTGCAGACCCGCCGTGGGAGCCGGACCGTCACCCTCACGCGCCCCGACGGTACAGAGATCACCATCAGCTCCACGGAGGTCGAACCGCTCGACGCGCAACAGGCGGTCGACCTGGCGGAGCGGCTGGCGATCGCCCTCGAGCAGGACGGGCACGCCACGGAGGACGGGGGCTCGGAGGCCGACGGCACGTCACCGGCGTCATGACCGATACGCCGCCGTCCCCGACCGGGCTGGCCGCGCCGGGGGCCCGCGCGGTGCTGATCGGTACCGGTGATCACGTACCGGAATCCCTCCTCCCGGCCCTGCCGAGCGTCGGGACCACACTCGACGACCTGGAGCGGGTGCTGCACGACGTCTGCGGCATGTCCCACGTCCACCGGGTCCCGGCGGGCGCCGCGCAGGCGGAGGTCGTGGCCGCGGTGGAGGACGCCGTCGCCGAGGCCACCGGGCCGGTGCTCTTCGCGTACGTGGGCCACGGCATCCTCGGCCCGGGGGACGAGCTGTACCTCGCCACCCATGCCAGCCTGGCCGACGACCGGGTCTCCGGGGCCGTTCCCTATCGGACCGTCAAGGATCTGCTCGGCGACGCCCTGGGCGGCAGCGTGGTCGTGCTCGACTGCTGCTTCTCCGGCCGTGCCACGGCCCCGGACGGAAGCGAACGCGCCCCGTACGCCTCCGCGCGCCCGGACGGCAGCTTCCTGCTCACCTCCGCCTCGCAGTTCGCGCTCTCCTTCGCCCCCGAGGGCGCCCGGCACACGCTGTTCAGCGGGCGGCTGCTGCGGCTGCTGGAGGACGGCGACCCGGGCGGCCCGCCCTGGCTGACGGTCGACTACCTGCACGGAGCACTGGACCGTGCGTTCCGGGACGGCCCGGTACGTCCGCACGGGCAGAGCGAGGGCAGGCTCGGCGGGCTCGTGGTGGCCCGCAACGCCGCCTACCGCACCGACGCGGTGCCCACCGGCGAGCCACCGGCCGATGTGCCGTGCCCGTACCCGGGCATGCGGTCATTCGGGGCGGCCGACCAGGAGTGGTTCTTCGGGCGCGAAGAGCTGACGGAGCAGCTCGTGGCCACGGTGTGCGATCCGGCGCCGGGCCACCCGGTCGTGCTGGTGGGCGCGTCGGGCTCGGGCAAGTCGTCGCTGCTGGGGGCGGGGCTGCTGGCGAGTCTGGAGGCCCGGCACGGTGCCGGACACGCCACGGTCCCCTGGCCCGCACTGCTGCTGCCCGCCCCCGGCTCCGACCCGGTTCAGTCGCTCGCCGAACGCTGGGCGCGGACCACGGGACGGCGCCCGGAGGAGATACGGGAAGCCTTTGAAGCGGGCCGGTTCCCCGGTCCGGCGCCCGGCCACCGGGCCTGTCGGCTGCTCGTGGTCGACCACTTCGAGGAAGTCTTCACCCGCTGCGAGGACGCCGGGCTGCGGAGCCGCTTCATCCGGCTGCTGTGCGGGCGGCCGTCCGACCCGGGCGACCGGCCCACAGTGGTCCTGGCGCTGCGCGCCGACCACTACGGCGACTGTCTGGCCCACCCGGAACTCGTGGACGCCCTGGACCACGGGCAGTTCACCGTGGCGCCGATGGACCTGGACACCCTCCGCGCCGCCATCGAGCGCCCGGCCGCGCGGGCGGGCCTCGCCCTCGAGGACGGGCTCGTCGACCGGCTGCTGTCGGACCTGCGCCGGGGCGGCGGGGCCGGAACGGCGCGGGACGCGGCGGCCCCGTTCCTCGCCCATGTCCTCGTGGAGACATGGCGGGAGCGCAGCGGAACGGCCCTGACCCTGGCCGGTTACCAGCGCACCGGCGGGATCTGGCAGTCCGTGACCACCTCGACCGACACGCTGTACCAGGCGTTACGGGAACCCCAGCGGCACATCCTGCGCCGTCTGCTCCTGAGCATGGTGCACCTCACCCCGGCCGGTGAGGTGGTGCGCCGCGAGGTCGCCCCGTCGGACCTGCTGAAGGAAGGAAGCGCCGAGGGCGTACGGACCGTCTGGGACCATCTGGTCCGGACCCGGCTGGTCACGGTCGATCACGACGGCGCGCGGTTCTCCCACGACGCGTTGCTGCACGCCTGGCCCAAGCTGCGGTCGTGGATCCGAGACGCCCACGCCGATCTGCTGGAGCACCAGCGGCTCGCGGAGTCGGCCGCCGTCTGGGAGGAGCACGACCGCGACCCCCACTATCTCTACACCGGTTCGCAACTGGCCCAGGCACGCGCACGCCTGGATCCGGCCCTCGCCACGAACACCCCCGGAATCGCGCTCACCGGCGTCGAGCGGGAGTTCCTGGCCACCGGGGCGCAGGCCGCACGGCGCGGACGCCGCCTGCGCATGCTGTGGCGCGGCGTGGCCGCCTGTGTCGCGCTGCTGCTCGTCGCGATCGGCACGGTGGCGTACGTCGAACGGAGCGAGTCGAGGAAGCGGGCGGACGAGCTGGCCTCCAAGCGCGTCGCTGCCCAGGCCGACGCGCTGCGGGACGAGGACCCGGCGACGGCGCTCGATCTGAGCCTGGCCGCCTACCGTCGCTCCCCGACCGTCGAAGCCCGCTCGGCCCTGCTGCGGTCGGCGCTGTCCCCCACGCCGCCGGTACCGCTGCGGGGGCACTCCCGCGAGGTGATCAACCTGGCGTACCGGGCGGGCGGAAAGATACTGGCCAGCTCGTCGACCGACGGCACGGTCCGCCTGTGGCGCACGGCGAATCCCTATCGCCCGTCGCCGGGTTCCGTGCTCAGGGTCGGGAGACCGGCGGCCCTCGCCTGGCATCCGGACGGCCGGTACCTCACCGCGAGCACCAGGGACGCGCTGTACGTGTGGAACGTCCGCGACGCCGGGCATCCCCGGCGCGTCGCCCGCGTGCCGGTGCGCGACGGCCGGGTCTTCGCGGCGGCCTTCAGCCCGGACGGCCGTACCCTCGCGGTCGGCGCGGAGCACGGCCGGGTGTGGCTGTGGGACCTGCGCGACCCCCGGCGTCCGGTACGCACCGTGGTGACGGGGTCGAGGCGCGGAAAGCCCGTGGAGGCCGTCGCCTTCGCACCCGGCGGCAAGGTCATGGCCACGGCAGTGGGAGACGGCACCGTACAGATGTGGAACACCGCGGACGTCCAGCACCCGAAGCCGGGAAAGGTGCTGCGCGACGCCCTCGTCCTGTCCCTGGCCTTCAGCCCGGACGGACGACTGCTGGCGGGCGGCGGGGCGTCGGGGGAGGTCGCCGTCTGGAAGGTGACCGACCCGGCACGCCCCCACCGGTCCCTCGGTACCGGACCGATCACCAGCAAGGTCCTGACGTCGATCGCCTTCAGCCCGGACGGACAGTACGCGGCGGCTTCCTCATGGGACGGTACGCCGCACCTGTTCAATGTGCGGGACGAGACGTACTCCGATCCGCTGCTGGAGTCGACCGCGCTGCCGCGCACGGGCAAGGCCGCCAAGAAGGACCTGTCCCTCGCCTACCGCCCGGACGGACGCGGTATCGCCGTCGGCGGCTCCGACGGCCTCATCCACCTGTGGAACCCGCCCCCGGACTCGGTCCCCGGCACCACCGACGCCGCGGGGTCGGTCAGCGGCTCCGCGTCCGGCCCGCAAGGGCGGTTCATCGCCACCACGACCAGGGACCGCGCGCACATCTGGCGGCTCGGCGAACCGGGCACACCTCCGGTCGAGGCGGCCGTCTTCCCCCGGCCCTGGAACAAGGCGCGCTTCCTGCCCGGAGGACGGACGCTGATCGCCCAGAGCGCGGACTGGAAGCGGCTGCGGCTGTGGAGCTTCCGGGACGGCCGGCTGCGCCCCGGATACGAGTTCCGCCCCGCCGCGCAGTCGGAGCACTCCCTGAGCTTCGCCGTCGCCTCCCGAGGTGGTCTGCTGGCCGTGGCGGACCCATCCGTCCGCGCCGCGACCATCTGGGACATCCACCGTCCGGCGCGGCCGAAGCGCCTGGGGCGCGTGCCCGTGCCCGAGGACGGGTACGACCTGGCCTTCTCCGGCGGTGGCCGGGTCTTCGCCGTGCTGTCCTATACGGCCCAGTTCTGGGATCTCACCGATCCCCGGCATCCGCGGCGCACGTCCCGCGTCGGCACGAAGTCCAAAGAGGTGCCCATGGGGATCAGCGCGAGCGACGGGCAGCGGGTCCTGGTCACCGACGCCGAGAGGGGCGGGGCGAAGCGGTCCGGCGTGTGGTCCGTATCCGCGCGGGCCACGGCGCGCAAGCTCGGCACGGTCGACGCGGATGCCCTGCGACTGCGCCTCGTCTCCGGCCGTCTGCTGGCGGGTATCTCCTCGTCCGGGCGACCGGCCCTGTGGTCCGTGGACCGCCTGCGGACCACGGTCCCCCTCCCGGGCCCGATCGACGCCATGAAGGAAATGGCCTCCGACGGCAACCTGCTCGTCGCGTGGGCGGAGGACGGAGGGCTGGGGCTCTGGCGGCTGGCACCGGAGGGTTCACCTCCCGGAGACGCGGAACTCCTCGCCCTCTCCCCCGGCTTCGGCAACGCGTCCGTCAAGGACTTCACCGAGCAGGGGGACGCCATGGTCGTCTCGCCGAGCGCCGGATTCTCCCCGATGCCCGCGCTGGGAGCGGGGACGGTCCTGGTGAGCGTCGACTTCCCGCGGCTGAGCGACAGGCTCTGCTCGGTCCGCCGCACGGCGACCTCCGGGGACCGCTGGCACCGGCTCTTCTCCGATCTCCGCTATCGGGACCCCTGCCCCTGACGGCCCGGGCCACGCAAAACGACGAGGGCCCCGCCGGATGGCGGGGCCCTCGTCGTACATGGGATGAGTGGAGATGGCGGGAATCGAACCCGCGTCCACCGGTGTGGAATCAGGACTTCTCCGAGCGCAGTCCGCTGTGATTTTCTCGGCCCCGGAGATCACGCGGACAAGTCTCCGACGGGCTCAGTCACTGTTTGATTTCCCACTACGCCCCGTGACCGGGCTTAGTGGTTTAGTTCCCTAGCTGATGCCAGGATCCGGGTCGGGAACAGCCCCGGGCTGACACTTCGCAAGTCGCTACTTAGGCAGCGAGGGCGAAGGAATCGCGCTTGGTGTTGGCGATTATTGGTTGCGACATATGGTTAACGAGATCATTGCCGCTTCCTCGGCTCGCTTCTCCTGCTTCGACAGCCGCTGTCGAAACCGATCATCCCCATGTGGTGTTTTCAAGGTGGTGCCGCGCCCTCGGAGGGGCACAGCGCCATCATAGGTGAACAACGCGCGACGGGGCCACATCATTCCCGTCGCCGGGGGGCGCGTGCCCCGCTGGTCAAGCCCGTCAGGCGCGCTGGCGCCGCCGTGCCGCGGAGATCGCCCGATCGGACTCCCGGCGGTCCTGCCGCTCGCGGAGCGTCTGGCGCTTGTCGTACTCCTTCTTGCCCTTGGCCAGCGCGATCTCGACCTTGGCCCGGCCGTCCTTGAAGTACAGGGCCAGCGGCACCAGGGTGTGCCCGGTCTCCTGGGTCTTGCCGATCAGCTTGTCGATCTCCGCCCGGTGCAGCAGCAGCTTCCGCCGGCGGCGCGCCGAGTGATTGGTCCAGGTCCCCTGGCTGTACTCGGGGATGTGCACGTTGTGCAGCCATGCCTCGCCGCCGTCGAGCTGGGCGAAGCCGTCCACGAGCGAGGCACGCCCCTGGCGCAGCGACTTCACCTCGGTCCCGGTCAGCACCAGACCGCACTCGTAGGTGTCCAGGATGTGATAGTCGTGCCGCGCCTTCTTGTTCTGCGCGATCAGCTTGCGACCCGTCTCTTTAGCCATAGCCAGGCCATTCTCGCACTAGGACCCACCCCCGAGGCCACTCAATACTGTGCGCGCCCGCGCCTCGGCCGACGGGCCGTCGTCGCCCTTGACCCTCAGATCCGGTGCGATGCCCTCGCCGTCGACGTTACGCCCGGCCGGGGTCCGGTAGTGGCCCACGGTGAGCTCGGCGACCGAGCCGTCGGGCAGTTCGCTGGGCATCTGCACCGAGCCCTTGCCGAAGGTGCGGGAGCCGACGACCACGGCGCGGCCGCGGTCCTGGAGGGCGCCGGTGAGCAGTTCGGCGGCGCTCATGGTGCCGCCGTCGACCAGCACCACCAGTGGGCTGTCGGTGTCGCCGCCCGGCCGGGCGTCGAGAACGCGCTGGTCACCACGGACGTCATAGGTGGCGACCAGGCCGCCGTCGAGGAGGGAGGAGGCGGCGGTGACGGCCTCGGAGACCAGCCCGCCGGAGTTGCCGCGCAGATCGAGCAGGATGCCGTCGCCCGGGGGGATGGAGCGCACCGCCCGCCGGATCCGCTCCCCGGTGCCCTTGGTGAACGAGTCGACCTTGATCCGCACGGCGCCGGGTCTGTGGTCGTCGTAACCGCTGAGCGGATCGACGGTCACCGGGTCCGTGGTCAGCCGGGCCCGGCGGAGCTCTTGCGTCCAGTTCTGTCCGCCGCGCCGCAGCCCGAGCTCCACCCGGGTGCCCGGGGAGCCGTCGGCGGGGCCGCGCAGCAGGGCCACGACCTCGGTGACCGGTCGCCCGGTCACGTTCTCGCCGTCGACCGTGCGCAGCCGGTCATCGGCCCGGATCCCGGCCTTCTGGGCGGGGCTGCCGGGCTCGACGCGCTCGACCGCGATCCGACCGTGGGCGTCCCGGTGGGCGGAGATGCCGACGCCGACGTACGCACCGTCGAGGTTCTGGCGGAAGCCCTCGTACTCACGGGCGCTGTAGACCGCGCCCCATCGGTCTCCGCTGCGGCTGACCACCTCGCGGGCGGCCTTCGAACCGGACTTCCCGTCCTCCTCGGCCGCCGCCGCGGCCGCCTTGACCTGGTCGCTCTCGACCGCGCCGACATAGGCGTGAGCGGGCATCCCGGCGGGCTGGGGGTTGTGGCGCGGTCCGGGCTGGGCGCCCCAGGAACCGACGGCCGCCCCGGTGGCGAGCACGCTCACGAAGACCAATGTCAGGGCGGCCCCGCGGCGAACGCGGCGGGGCTGGACGAACAAACACGGGCCCGACATGCCGGTGAGTGTAGGGCACCAACAGGCGCCGTACCGGGGGTTGTCCGGTACGGCGCCGTAGGCGAATGTCACACCTTGAGGTACTTGCGCAACGCGACGAACGCCGCGAGCGCGGGCATGAGCAGGCCAATCGCGAGCACCAGCGGCAGCTTGGCGAGCACCGCGTCCCAGCCGATGAAGTTGATCACATCGATCTTGTCCACCAGCCAGTTGTTGACCAGGAAGTACTGCCCGCTCACCAGCAGTACACAGGCGAAGCCCGCGCCCAGCAGCCCCGCGATGGCGGCCTCCATGATGAACGGCATCTGGATATAGAAGCTGGACGCGCCGACCAATCGCATGATTCCGGTCTCCCGGCGGCGGCTGAACGCCGACACCCGCACGGTGTTGACGATCAGCATCAACGCGACGATCAGCATCAGCGTCATCACCCCGAGCGCCGCGAAGTTCATGCCGTTGAGCAGGTTGAACAGGTCGCCGACCAGCTTCTTCTGGTCCTGGACCTCCTGCACCCCGGGGCGGGCGGCGAAGGCGGTGGAGATGACGTCGAAGCGTTCGGGGTCCTTCAGCTTGATACGGAAGGACTCCTGCATCTGGTCCGGGGTCAGCGAGGCAGCCAGCGGCGAGTCGCCGAACTGCTCCTTGTAGTGCTTGTACGCCTCCTCACTCGTCTCGAACTGCACCGACTCGACGATGTTCATCCGCTTGAGCTCGGAGCTGATCTCCTGCTTCTGGGCCTCGGTGACCGCGCCCTTGGTGCAGTTGGCCGCGGTCTCCTTGTCGTTCTTGTTGCAGAGGAAGATCGAGACGTTGACCTTGTCGTACCAGTAGCCCTTCATCGTGCTCACCTGCTCGCGCATGAGCAGGGACCCGCCGAACAGGGCGAGCGAGAGGGCGACGGAGACGATGACCGCGAAGGTCATCGTGAGATTGCGGCGGAGACCGACGCCGATCTCCGACAGGACGAACTGGGCGCGCATGGCGTCCTTTCAGTGCTGGTAGCCGTAGACGCCGCGGGACTGGTCGCGGACGAGGCGGCCCTTCTCAAGTTCGATCACGCGCTTGCGCATCTGGTCCACGATCTGCTGGTCGTGTGTCGCCATGACGACGGTCGTGCCGGTCCGGTTGATCCGGTCCAGCAGCTTCATGATGCCGACGGACGTCTGCGGGTCCAGGTTTCCCGTCGGCTCGTCGGCGATCAGCAGCATCGGACGGTTGACGAACGCACGGGCGATGGCCACCCGCTGCTGTTCACCACCGGAGAGCTCGCCGGGCATACGGTCGTCTTTACCGCCCAGTCCCACCAGATCGAGCACCTCGGGGACGGTTTTCCGAATGGCGGTGCGCGGCTTGCCGATCACCTCGAGCGCGAAGGCGACATTCTCCCCGACCGTCTTGTTGGGGAGCAGCCGGAAATCCTGGAAGACGGTCCCCAACTGGCGGCGCATCTGCGGCACCTTCCAGTTGGACAGCCGCGCGAGATCTTTGCCGAGCACATGGACCGCGCCATGGCTGGCGCGCTCCTCGCGGAGGAGCAGCCGGAGGAAAGTGGACTTTCCCGACCCCGAGGAGCCCACGAGGAAGACGAACTCGCCCTTCTCGATCTCGAGCGAGACATCCCGGAGTGCGGGACGGTTCTGCTTGGGGTATGTCTTGGATACGTTGTCGAATCGGATCACTGGAGCACCACGGTGACCTGGGTAGCGGTACGGGCTGCCGAAGCGGCTCCCGTCGGTGAGCGTGACCATACGCGAAGCGCACGCGGGCGCGCAGTCGCCGTCCGGCACGGGTGGGTTTCTTCACTGCACTATTGGGGTCAAACGGTTGACAAACCGCCTGTCGTGGCGGCGGAAACGGCCACGAAACCGGTGCGGATGCGGCACGGAATCGTGCGGGGCGCGCCGAACCGGACGGAAGCTGGCACAGTGGAAGGGGAACCAACCCATTTCGCTGGGCGTTGGTCCCGTGTCTACTGCGGCACCGCCGCGCGGGAGGAGAAAGCGCATGACGTACGACAGGCTCGTCTGCGCCAACTGCGCGGGCCCCGTCAGCGAGGGCCGCTGCCCGGTCTGCCGGGCCAGCAGGGAGCGCCTCCAGCAGGACGGCATCTTCGGTGGGCTGACGCCGGCCGCGCTGATAGCGCTGCTGGTGGCGCTCATCACGGTGGCCGTGCTCGCGCATGAGATGGCGACGGCATAACGCAACGTTACGCACATTGTACGTCGGGTGTGGCGCACCCTCTGAACGCACGGCGCACCCTCTGAACGCACAAGGGGCCCGGAGCTCTGGAGAGCTCCGGGCCCCTTACCGTGCGTAGCGCGCGATCAGGCGACGTTGTTGCGGTTCACCAGACGCGGCACAAAGCGGAAGCCGATACCGCCGGCGATCATCGTCGCGGCGCCGACCAGCAGGAACGTGGTCTCGGAGGAACCGGTCTCGGCCAACTGCTCCTTGGCCTTGCCCTGCTCCACCGGCTTGGAGCCGACGTTGTCGGTGCCGGTGTTGTCGTCGCAGTTGGTGCTGTCGAGGTCCACCGTGCAGGTGCTGTCGCCACCACCGCTGCCGCCACCCTGGCCGGGCGAGCTCGGCGCGCCGGTCGGCTCGCCGGTGGGCTCGCCGGTCGGCTCGTCCGTCGGCTGGCCGGTCGGCGGCTGAGTCGGCTCATCCGTCGGCTCGCCGGTGGGCTCGTCGGTCGGCTCACCGGTCGGCGGCTGAGTCGGCTCATCCGTCGGCTCACCGGTCGGCGGCTGAGTCGGCTCGTCCGTCGGCTCGCCCGTCGGGATCGAGGTCGGGTCGTCGGTCGGGTCCTCGGTCGGGTCGTCCTTGCCGATGCCGACGCCGACGCCCAGACCCTTCTCGTCCGCGTTCGCCGAAACGTTCACGCCGCCGATACCGACGTCAACACCAACGGCCGATGCGGCGCCGGCGGCGGTGAGCGATGCGCCGGCGGCGATCACCGCACCGGCAGCTATGCGCGCAACGCGCAGCCGCGTCTTCTTCGTCATCTGCCTGCTACCCCCAGTAGCTGTACTCGTCAATGGAGCAGCTATGCACGGGGCAACGGCTCGGGGTGTCGCATTCTCCGCGGTCCCCATCCCTCTGAGGCGGTCCGCCGGCCCCCGTTCACACGCGCCCCAGTCATACGCATGCCGCGCGTCAGCCTTCCCAGTTTTCAGATCACCGTCAAGGCCATTGCATGCGAGATGTCCGCTATGGAAGTGGATGCGGCATGCATGGGTACAGGACTGTGACCAAAACCGTGGTGTACGGGGCCCGTTGGGGGGCGAGCGGGAAGGTTACTTCCCCTGCTCCTGCTGCTTGCGCCAGCGGATTCCGGCCTCCAGGAAGCCGTCGAGCTCACCGTCGAGCACCGCCTGCGGATTGCCGACCTCGAACTCGGTGCGCAGGTCCTTGACCATCTGGTACGGGTGCAGGACGTACGAACGCATCTGGTTGCCCCAGGAATTGCCGCCGTCGCCCTTGAGCGCGTCCATCTTGGCCTGCTCCTCCTGGCGGCGCCGCTCGAGCAGCTTGGCCTGGAGGACGTTCATCGCGGTCGCCTTGTTCTGGATCTGCGAGCGCTCGTTCTGACAGGAGACGACGATGCCGGTGGGGATATGGGTCAACCGCACCGCGGAGTCGGTGGTGTTGACGCCCTGGCCGCCGGGGCCCGAGGAGCGGTAGACATCCACCCGCAGCTCGGACTCGTCGATCTCGATGTGGTCGGTCTGCTCGACGACCGGCAGCACCTCGACGCCCGCGAAGGAGGTCTGGCGGCGGCCCTGGTTGTCGAACGGCGAGATCCGCACCAGGCGGTGGGTGCCCTGCTCGACGGAGAGCGTCCCGTAGGCGTACGGGATCTGCACGGCGAAGGTGGTCGACTTGATGCCGGCCTCCTCCGCGTACGACGTCTCGTAGATCTCGGTCTTGTAGCCGTGGCGCTCGGCCCAGCGCAGATACATCCGCTGGAGCTGCTCGGCGAAGTCGGCGGCGTCCACCCCGCCCGCCTCGGCGCGGATGTTCACGACCGCCTCGCGGGAGTCGTACTCGCCGGACAGGAGGGTGCGCACCTCCATCTCGTCGACCGCCTTGCGCACGGCCTCCAGCTCGGCCTCGGCCTCGGCGCGGGCGTCCTCGTCCCCCTCGGCGTCGGCGAGCTCGAACAGCACCTCGAGATCGTCGATCCGGCCGCGCAGCTCCTCGGCCCGGCGCAGATGCCCCTGGAGATAGGAGAGCTTGCTGGTGATCTTCTGCGCGTTCTCCGGGTCGTCCCACAGGGACGGGGCCGCCGCCTGCTCCTCGAGCACGGCGATGTCGGCCCTCATCTTGTCGAGGTCCAGGACGGCCTCGATCGACCCCATGGTCGAGGAGAGGGACTTCAGCTCTTCGGATACATCGACGACTGCCACGGGACCAGCGTAACCGCTACCGAAGACTGGCCGTCCCCGGTCATGGCGTACCGGGGTCCTGGGAGACGGAGTGCTCGCCGCCCTTGGGCGAGTCGCCGCCGTCGTCGCCGCCCGCCACCAGCCAGCCGCCGAGCCCCACCGCGACCAGGGCGGCCAGCGTGATCGCGGCCACCTTGAGCCGGCGGCGGCGCAGCGCGCCCGCGACCGCG
>NZ_JAHLEM010001239.1 GCF_018883605.1 Streptomyces niphimycinicus
GGATGCTCCTATGGATGTCAAGCGGCTTCAGTGAGGTCGCTTTGTGTGGTTTGCCGGGTGGTGGTGCGGTGATCCAGGGATCGCATGAGGACGCGGTAGACCTCGCGGGCGACATGCCGCTTGAGGCAGCGCATGATGTCCTTCTTCGACAGGCCCTGCTGGGTGCGTCGTTCCATGTAGGTGCGGGTGCGGTCGTCCCAACGCAGGCGGCAGAGCACGATGGTGTGCAGGGCGTGGTTGGCCGCCCGGTCCCCGCCGCGGTTGAGGCGATGACGGTCCCGGCGCCCGGAGGAGGCCGGTATCGGCGCGACACCGCACAAGTGGGCGAAGGCGGCTTCGGAGTGCAGCCGGTCGGGGTTGTCCCCGGCGGTGGCCAGCAGCTGCCCGGCCACGTCCGCGCCGACGCCTTGCAGGGCCAGGAGCTCGGGGGCGGCCTGGGCGGTGAGCGTCTTCAGCTCGGCCTCCAGCTCGTCGATCTCCTCGGTCAGGGCCAGGATCCGCCGGCCCAGCCGTCGCAGGGCGGCTTTGGCCGCGTCCAGCGGGTCGGCGAGATCGTCACCCGGCCGCAGCCGCGCGCATGCCTTCGCGAGCTGGGCAGCGGTCAGCCCGCGCAGCCCGGCGCGCAGGCTCTCGGGCGCGGTGACCAGCAGCTGCCGGGCCTGGTTGACCGCCTGGGTGCGGGACTTGACGGCCGAGCGGCGCGGCACGCGAAGGGCACGCACGGCCTCCACGACACCGGTGCGGGTCTTGGGCGTCCCGCTCGCCCGGCCGGAGGCCACCGCCACGGCGGCGGCATAGGCGTCGATCGGGTCGGACTTGCCCTTCAGCCTGCGGGTCTTGCGGTCCGGCCGGTCGACCTCGACAACCCTCAGCCCCGCCTGCCGCAGGACGCGGGCCAGTTCGGCTCCATAGGCGCCGGTGCCTTCCACGCCGACCGCCATCACGGTGCCCTGGGCCAGCAGCCAGGCCAGGAGCTTGCGGTATCCGGCCCCGGTGGCCTCGAACTCCTGGTCGGCCAGGTGGCGGCCGAGGCGGTCGACCACTGCCGTGTGGTGGGTCTCGCCGTGCGTGTCGACGCCGCCTGTGACTTCCAGGGCCTGGTCCGTCATGCTGGTCATTGCCGTCCTCTCGCTGATCCCGGTGGGGCGGCACGCGCCGGCCGGGCGGGCGGACAGGACAGTGGCGGGGCTTCTTGACCAAGCTCCTATGAGGTCACGGACGCCCGTCCGGTCGCGTGCGAGGCGGCTCCTCCGAGCGGATCGACAAATCCAGTACAAGACAGTCGAGACGTCGGTCAGTCCGTGAGTCAGACCCGTCGGAGAAGCCACGTCACATCCTCACTGTCAGTCCT
>NZ_JAHLEM010001240.1 GCF_018883605.1 Streptomyces niphimycinicus
TCTGCCTGTGGAGACGGTGTGAGACCTCAACGGGAGTCCTCCCGGACGGGGCGGTCGTCGGTGAAGCAGGAACCCCAGCGGGCGACCGCTGGAACCCCCCACCTTTAGGCGGGGGAGGAAGTCAAGACGGTGCTGGTCTTCGGCGCGGGCACCGACTACGCCCTGCTGATCGTCTCCCGCTACCGCGAGGAGCTGCGCCGCCACCGCGCCCCTTACGACGCGATGCGTGAGGCCCTGCGCGGCTGCGGTCCGGCCGTGCTCGCCTCCAGCGGCACCGTCGCCGCCGGGCTGCTGTGCCTGCTCGCCGCCGACCTCAACAGCAGCAGCGGACTGGGCCCGGTCGGCGCGGTCGGGGTCGTCTGCGCGCTGGCGGCCATGATGACGCTGCTGCCCGCGGTGCTGGTGCTGCTCGGGCGGCGGGTGTTCTGGCCGCTGATCCCGGCCTACGGCAGTGAGCCGCGGGCGACCCGGCGCGGGTTCTTCGAGGCGATGGGCGGCTCGGCCCGCCGCCGGCCCGGAGCCGTCCTCCTCGGTGGTGCCGCACTGCTGGGCGCCCTCGCCATCGGCGTGCTCAATCTGCCCGGCGACCTCAAGCAGGAGGACACCTTCACCGACAAGCCCGAGTCGGTGGCCGCGACCCAGACCCTCGCCCACGCCTATCCGGACAGCAGCAGCCAGCCCATCAGCGTGATGGCGCGCACCGCGGGGGCGGACGAGGTGCTGCGGCGGGCGCGCGACACGGAGGGGGTCGCGCGGGCGGACCGTGGGCGCAGCGGCGGCGGCTGGACGGAGGTCGACGTCTTCCCCCGGGGCGCCCCGCAGTCGGCCGGGGAGACGGCCACCCTGCACGCCCTGCGCTCCGGTCTCGTACGAGTCGAGAACGCCGACGCGGTCGTCGGTGGGCCCAGCGCCCAGCAGCTCGATCTGAAGGACACCAACGCCCGCGACCGGATGCTGGTCATCCCGCTGGTGCTGATCGCCGTGCTGCTGATCCTCGCGGCCCTGCTGCGCAGCCTCGTCGCGCCGCTGGTCCTGGTCGTCGCCGTGGTCGCCGTATGGGGCGCCGCGATGGGAGTCGGCGGGCTCGTCTTCGACCCGGTCTTCGGCTTCGCCGGGGTCGACCCCGGGCTGCCGCTGCTCTCCTTCGTCTTCCTGGTCGCCCTCGGCGTCGACTACGGCATCTTCCTGATGCACCGGATGCGGGAGGAGTCGCTGCGCGGGGCGGACGTCGCGGACGCGGCCGTGACCGCGCTGCGCACGACGGGCGGGGTGATCGCCTCGGCCGGTCCTCAGGGCCGCGCTGCCGTGGGGCAGGGGCGGCGCGCCCGGCGGCCGTACGGGCACCGCACAG
>NZ_JAHLEM010001241.1 GCF_018883605.1 Streptomyces niphimycinicus
CTCCGCGGCCGGCTCGGCGACCAAGCCCGGGCCCAGCGCGTCCGGCGCGCCGACCTCCACCCCGTCCGATCCCCCCGGGCCCACCGGCCCGCCCGCGCTGCGCGAGGGCGACAGCGGGCCCGAGGTGGCCGAGCTACAGAAGCGGCTGTCCCAACTACTGCTCTACATCGGCATCGCCGACGGGGACTACGACGCCGGGGTGCGGAGGGTGGTCTCCAGCTACCAGAACCAGCACGACATCACGGGCGATCCGGACGGTGTCTACGGCGAGAACACCCGCCGCGACCTCGAATCCAGAACCAAGGAGCCGTAGAGACGAGCCGTGGAGACAAGCCGTGGAGACAAGCCATGGGGCACCCCCCTGGCGCATACGGGCCACGCTTTGTATCGTGAAGGAACAAAGTGGTTCCGCCCGCTTCCCCTGACCGGCGGGCGGAGCCGCTTGTGTTTCTTTCCGCGCTCGCGCCCAGGAGACCCGATGTCGCTCACCGCCCGCGCACTCCTCCTCGACATGGACGGCACCCTGGTCAACTCCGACGCCGTCGTCGAGCGCTGCTGGCGGCGGTGGGCGGCCGAGCAGGGGCTGGACGCGGAGAGTGTGCTCCAGATCGTCCACGGGCGGCAGGGCCACGCGACGATGGCGGTACTCCTCCCCGACCGGCCGGTCGAGCAGAACCTCGCCGACAACCAGCGAATGCTGGAGTGGGAGACGAAGGATCTCGACGGCGTCGTGCCGGTGCCCGGCGCGCCCGCCTTCATGGCCTCGCTGGCCGGACTTCCGCACGCCCTGGTGACCTCCGCCGACAAGGGGCTCGCCGGGGCGCGGATGGGCGCCGCCGGGCTCACGATGCCGGAGGTGCGGGTCACCGCGGAGTGCGTCGGCGCGAGCAAGCCGGACCCGGAGGGCTTCCTCAAGGGCGCGGCCGAGCTGGGCTTCGCCCCCGCCGACTGCATCGTCTTCGAGGACTCGGAGGTCGGCATCGCGGCGGGCCGGGCGGCCGGAATGCGGGTCGTCGGCGTCGGCCCGCGCGCCGCGGCGCACACTCCGGACGCCCATGTACGGGACCTGGAGCAGGTCCGGGTCGAGCCCCTGCCCGACGGCACCCTGCGGCTGCACATCTCCGGCTGAGTGCCGCGCCACGACTCGCCCCTGGACGCCTCGGGCCCCGTGCCCCCACGCCCGGCGGGCTTCTCGGGCTGAGCGCCGCCGCGCCTCACTCCCCCGGCATCTCGGGCCGAGCACCGCGCACGCCGCGCCCCCGCCTTCCGGGGCTCAACACCGCGCCGCCGCGCGCGCC
>NZ_JAHLEM010001242.1 GCF_018883605.1 Streptomyces niphimycinicus
GGCCTTGACCTGGGCTGTGCTGCGCCCTACGTTATCGACGAATAACATTCGACGGAAGGGTCGGTATGGACTTCATCCTCATGACCGAGGGGGACACCCCGGTCGGGCTCACACATGAGCACCGCTACCGGGAACTGGTCGAGGAGGTGCTGCTCGCAGAGCGCGTCGGCTTCGACGCCTTCGGCAGTTCCGAGCAGCACGTCGCCCTCGGGACGGCCTCGGTCTCCGCTCCGGAGGTGCTCTACCCGTACCTGATGGCTCTCACCAGCCGGATCCGCTTCATCCACCTCGTGACGCTGCTGCCGACACGGATGAACCACGCACTGCGCGTGGCCGAGCGCGTCGCGACCGAGGACATCCTCTCCAACGGCCGCGTCGAACTCGGCACCGGACGCGGCAACACCACCCTCGCCCTGCGCGCTTTCGAAGTCGACCCGTCCGAGAACAAGTCCCAGTGGCGAGAAGGCGTCGAACTCATCCGCCGCGCCTTCCTCGACGACCCCTTCTCCTACGTGGGCGAGCACTACAAGATCCCGCCCCGCAGCCTGGTCCCCAAGCCCCTCCAAACGCCCTACCCACCCATCTCAGCCGCCGCCGGCAGCCCCAGCTCGGTCGAAACCGCGGCCACCATGGGCATCGGCGCCATCATGGGCGGCCTCTACCTCGGATTCGACCTCGTCGAAAACATGGTGAAGCTCTACGACAAAACACTCGCCGCCACCGACCACCCCCACCCGATCACACCACGCAAGATGGTCGCGGTCTCAGGCGGAATGCACTGCGCCGAGACAACAGCACAAGCCCGCACCGAGGCCAAACCCCTCTTCGAGATGGCCAAACTCTCCACCGACGCCTACGAACGGCTCTCCAAGCTCTCACAGGACTACGCCTACATGGGCGCCGTCAAAAACATCGACTTCAACGACCAGGAGTACATGTTCGAACGCTCCCAAGGCTTCATGGTCGGCGACCCCGACCACTGCATCGAACACGTACAGCGATACGCCGACATGGGCGTCGACGCACTCGTCCTACGCGTCGACAGCCTCCCCCACCACCAGCTACTGCGCTCGATCGAACTCTTCGGCAAATACGTCATCCCCCACTTCAAAAACCCCCGCAACGTCGTCCGCCCCGCCGACGACGTACTCGCCGACATCCGAGCCGCACGCCCCGCCCACCAAGAAGCACTCCGCCAGTTCCACTCCCAGCACAACCCCACACACCACAAGGAGACCAGCCGATGACCGACCTCTACAACCACGGCACCGGCGA
>NZ_JAHLEM010001243.1 GCF_018883605.1 Streptomyces niphimycinicus
CCCCACGCGGCGGGGCGGCCGTCGACCGTGACCGGGCAGGGCGCGCCGGTGACCGCGACCGTCGCCGGGCGGCGCAGCCGCACCGCACAGCCGGTCAGCGTGGTCTCCAGGGTCGCGGCCCCTTCGGCGTTGCCCACCAGGCGGTTGGCGAGCCGGTGGGCGGGCTGGTCGAGCGCACCCGAGCGGGGCACCCCCAGATGGGCGTGGCCGACCCGGCCCAGGTCCTGGACGGTGGTCAGGGCTCCCGGCCGTACGACGACGAAGGCGCTGTCGGTCATGGCGCCGTCCCTCCCGGAGTGGGGTCCGGCTCCGGGCCCGCCGCACCCCGTACCGGGACGAAGCGGACGCGGGTGCCGGGGGTGAAGAGCGCCGCCGGTTCCCGCGCGGTGTCCCACAGCACGGCGTCCGTGGTGCCGATGAGCTGCCAGCCGCCGGGGGACGCACGCGGATAGACGCCCGTGTACCCGCCCGCGAGGGCCACCGAGCCGACCGGCACCCGGGTCCTGGGCGTGGCGTGGCGCGGCACATGGAACCGCTCGGGCAGCCCCGTCAGATAGCCGAAGCCGGGCGCGAAGCCGCAGAAGGCCACCCGGAACTCGGTGCCCGAGTGGATCCTTACGGCTTCCTCGGGCGTCACCCCCCACCGCTTCGCGACCTCGGCCAGATCGGGCCCGTCGTAGCGCACGGACACCTCGACGATCTCACTGTCGCCGCGCTCCAGCGGCGGTATCCGCCAGCCGGGCAGCTCGGCGGCGAGCCGGCCGGGGTCGGCGAGCCCGTCGAGGAACACGGTGCGGGCGGCGGGCACGATCTCGCGTACGGCGGGCAGCTTCCGCGCGGCGGCACGGCGCAGCAGCTCGGCGTGGAGCGCCTCGGCCGCCTCGCCGCTGTCGACCTCGATGAGCAGCCCGTGCTCGCCGACGGGCAGGGACCGCAGGGTCATATGAACGCCGCCACGCGCACTCCGGCGGCCGTCAGCTCGTCCCGCACCCGGCGGGCGAGGTCGGCGGCGCCGGGGGTGTCGCCGTGGACGCACAGCGAGCGCACATCCACCTCGATGCGCTGTCCGTCGATCGAGGTCACCGCGCGGTCCCGGGCGAAGCCGAGGGCGCGCTTGACCGCCGTGTCCGGGTCGGAGACCACGGCGCCGGGCTCGCCGCGCGGTACGAGGGTCCCGGCGGCGGTGTAGGCGCGGTCGGCGAACGCCTCGGCGATCACCGGCAGCCCGGCCGCGCGGGCCGCCTCGTGCAGCCGGGACCC
>NZ_JAHLEM010001244.1 GCF_018883605.1 Streptomyces niphimycinicus
GTTGGCGGACGCGGAGGCGGTGTGTTCGCCGGAGTACTGGGTGGAGCATGCGCGTTCGGCCGTGCGGTTCGCGGATGGTGTGCGGGCGCTGGCCGAGTATGGGGTGAGTACGTATCTGGAGCTGGGCCCCGATGGCACGCTGTCCGCGATGGGCCGCGAGTGCTTGGACGAGGGGCACGCCGTCTTCGTACCGGCCCTCCGTCGGGAGGGCGACGAGACCCGTGCCCTGGTCACGGCTCTGGCCACCTGCTACACGCGTGGTGTGCACGTGGACTGGGCGACCGTGCTGGGCGGAACGCGGACCGCTTCAGTTGACCTGCCGACGTATGCGTTTCAGCGGGAGCATTACTGGTTGGTGGGGGAGCGGCAGGGTGTGGGTGATGTGGCGTCCGCGGGGTTGGTGGGCGTCGGCCATCCTCTATTGGGCGCGGTGACGGAGGTTCCGGGGTCGGGTGAGGTGTTGTTCGCTTCGCGGTTGTCGTTGGGGTCGCATGCGTGGCTGGGTGATCATGTGGCTGCGGGTGCGGTGTTGTTGCCGGGTGCGGCGTTTGTGGAGTTGGTGGTGCGGGCTGGGGATGAGGTGGGGTGCGGTGGG
>NZ_JAHLEM010001245.1 GCF_018883605.1 Streptomyces niphimycinicus
CTATTGGGCGCGGTGACGGAGGTTCCGGGGTCGGGTGAGGTGTTGTTCGCTTCGCGGTTGTCGTTGGGGTCGCATGCGTGGCTGGGTGATCATGTGGCTGCGGGTGCGGTGTTGTTGCCGGGTGCGGCGTTTGTGGAGTTGGTGGTGCGGGCTGGGGATGAGGTGGGGTGCGGTGGGTTGGAGGAGTTGGTGATGGAGGCTCCGTTGGTGTTGGCGGAGGATGGGGCGGTGCAGGTGCGGGTGTGTGTGGGGGAGGCGGATGAGGGGGGTCGGCGTGGGGTGCGGGTGTATTCGCGGGCGGAGGATGCCGGTGTGGGTGCTGCGTGGGTGCGGCACGCTACCGGGACGTTGCGTCCTGTGGAGGAGGGGATCTCCGCCCCCGAGGTGGGGTTGTCGGTGTGGCCTCCGGTGGGTGCGGTGGCGGTGGATCCGGCGGAAGTGGAGGGCTTGTACGACGGTCTGGAGCGGGTCGGCTATCGGTATGGGCCGGTGTTTCAGGGGGTGCGGGCGGCGTGGCGGTCGGATGGTGCGGTGTATGCGGAGGTGGCGCTGCCGGAGGAGCATCGGGTCCAGGCGGCGGGGTTCGGACTGCATCCGGCACTCCTCGACGCTGCCATGCAC
>NZ_JAHLEM010001246.1 GCF_018883605.1 Streptomyces niphimycinicus
CGCGCACACCGCGCCGTAGGCGTGCTCGCCCGGCGCCGCACGCAGACCCGCCCGGGCCGCGCGGGCCACCACCGCGGACATCGGCGCGCACTCGGGAACCATCAACGGGCCGCCCTCGGGAGTCACCTGGCCGAGCGCGTAGGCGGCGAGCTCGCCGAACTCGCCGACGTTGCCCGAAGCGCCCCGGAACACATCGCCGTTGAGGAACGCGCCGCTGCCCGCCCCCGCACCGAGATACAGATACACGAAGTCGGTGCCGCTCTCGCCCGCGCCGAGCCACTGCTCGCCGATGGCCGCGGCCGTCGCGTCCTTCTCCAGGAGCACCGGCCGACCCAGCATCCTGCCCAGCTCGGCGCGGAGCGGCACCTCGCCCCACGCCGCCCACAGCGGCGGATTGAGCAGCACGCCCTGCCGCGCGTCCAACGGGCCGGGCGCCGCGACACCGACCCCGAGCAGATTTCGCCCGAGCCGCCCCGCGGCAGCGAGTGTGTGCCGGGTCGTGCGCTCCATCCACTCCATGCAGGATTGAGGGTCGCCGCGCTGCGGCACCGCGAGTGTGTGACGCGACCGTACGGTGCCGCACAGATCGACCAGCACATGGGTGATCAACTCGGGATCCACGTGGATGCCGATCGCGCAGCCCGCCTCCGGACGCAGCCGCAGCGGCACCCGTGGCTTGCCGGTGCCGGTCGAGCGCCGCTCGTCGGCCCCGAGGATCCCGGAGGTGAGCAGGTCGCGGGTGATCCGGGAGACCGCCTGCGGAGTCAGCCCCGTGCGCTCGGCGATCTCGATCCGGCTGAGCGAACCCGCCACCCTGACCGACTCGATGACCAGCTTCTCGTCGAACGACCCCAACGCGGGCTGATCGAGGGCGCGGTGCACCGCACGCCGCTGCCCGGCCGCCGCCGCACGATCCGGGCGCAGCCACCAGACCGGAGCGCCGCCCGGTGTCCGGGACCACGCACGCGCCGTGTCCGACAGTGCGTCGAAGGCCACCCGCGCGGCCTGCGGCTGATGCGCCAGCTCGAGCTGGGCGATCAGGGAGACCGTGGCGGCCCAACCCATCGACGCGGGCGCCACATGCGTGCGAGTGTTCGCCGGCAACCCGGCAGGTCCCACCGCTCCACCCCAGGTGATGAGGTGGAGACGGTGTCCGGCCCAGCGGGCAAGCCGCCCCGCGGGCAGCGCCGGTGGTGCCGGACGGACGGCCGCGCCGGGC
>NZ_JAHLEM010000125.1 GCF_018883605.1 Streptomyces niphimycinicus
AGCCCGGCCGGGGCGTCCGGCGCCCCGGCCGGCTCGGGCGACGCGGCTCAGCGGGCCCGGCCCGGCCTGCCGTAGCCCCGCTCCGCCAGGAACTCGGCCTGGGCGAGGGGGGTGGCGTTCTCGAAGAGGCGGTTGAGGAGTTCTCCCTCCCACTCCACCGACTCGACCTCGCCGACCCCGTACTGCGCCAGGATCCTGCCGATGGCCTGTAGGGCGAGCAACGAGTAGCCGCCCAGTTCGAAGAAGTCGCCGCGGTGCACGTCGATCGACTCGACGTCCACCTCCAGCACCTCCGCCCAGATGCTGCGCACCACCTCCGCCGCCGCTGCCGCGTCGCCCGGCTGGTGCGGGGTCCTGGGGTCCGTCCGGGGGGCGGAGACCAGGGACGTGGGATCGGCCATGTTGTCCTTCACAGTTCCTCCATGGATTGCGGTAGGGAAGCGGTCGCCGCGAACGGGGCCGGGCCCCGTCTCACAGTGCGGCATCGGGATCCTCGGCCAGCGCGGCGAGCAGCGCGGTGAACGCCGCGGTGAGACGGCCGGCGGTGGCCTCGTCGTAGCGGGCGAGGTCGTACTCCAGGACGCCCGTGAAGCCGCCGTCCGCGGCCTCCTCGAGGACGACTGTGGCGTCGAACTTCGCCGTGCGGGTCTCGACCCGCACGGGCCGCACGTCCAGCCCGGTCAGGTCGGGTGCGCGCGCCGAGAGGCCGCCGTAGGAGAACATCATCTGGAACAGCGGGGTGCGCCGCCGCTCGCGGACCGGCTTCAGTTCCCGCACGACGCGGTCGAAGGGCACGTCCTGGTGCTCCAGCGCCCCGTGCACGACCTCCCGGACCCGGCACACCATCTGACGGAACGTCATACCCGGTGTGAGGCGCACCCGCAACGCCACCGTGTTGGTGAACAGCCCGATCATCCCGGCGGTCTCCGGATGGTCCCGACCGGACACCAGCGAGCCGACGACCAGGTCACGGGCCCCGCTCTCGCGGTGCACGAGCACCAGGAAGCCGGCGAGCAGCACGGTGTACGCCGTGGCGCGCTCGGCCGCGGCCAGCTCGCGCAGGCGCTGCGCGACGCCGGAGCCGACGCACAGCGCACACGCCAGTCCCGCGGAGCGCGGGCCCGCCGCGTCACGCGTGGGCGCGAGCACCGTTCGGGCCGGGGCTCCCTCCAGCGCCCGCTTCCAGTAGGCGAGCTGCCCGTCCGTCCCGGCCGGGTCCGGCCTGCCGTGCCGCCGGGCGTACTCGGCGTAGGAGACCGGCAACCGCGGCAGGTGGGCCGGCGCGCCGGTCACGGCCTGGCGGTACAGCTCCGACAGTTCCCGGAAGAGCACGTCGATCGACCAGCCATCGAAGACGATGTGGTGGAAGACCAGCGCCAGGACGTGCTCGGCCGGGCCCACGCGCAGCAGGTCCGCGCGCAGCAGCGGCCCGCGTGCCAGGTCGAAGGGGGCGGTGGCCCGTTCCGCCAGGACCCGGTCCACCTCCGGTGACGAAGCGCCGGACAGGTCGCCGATCCGCAGCGTGAAGGCGTCCGCGCCCGGCGGTGCCACGCGCTGCACCGGCTGCCCGCCCTCGGTGCCGATGGTGACGCGCAGCGCCCCGTGCCGCCGTACAACCTGCCGCAGCGCCCGCTCCAGGGCGGCCGGCCGGAGGTCGCCCCGAAGGCGCAGCACCACCGGCTCGTTGTAGGCGGCGCCGGCCGGCTCCATCCGGTACTGGAGCCACATGCGGAGCTGCGAGGAGGTCAGGGGCGCGCGTTCCGGTTCCCTGTCCGCGCCGCCCCGCACACCGGTCCCAGGGCCCGCCCCGGCATCCGCCGGGCCCTCGGCACCGCGCGTGCGCCGCAGTTCCCCCGCCATCCGGGCCAGCGCCCGCGCCGTCGGCGCGTCGAACACGGTGCGCTGGCGTACGTCGAGGGCGAGCGCCTCGCGCAGACCGGCCGCGATGCGGGTGGCCGTCAGGGAGTCACCGCCCAGCGCGAAGACGTCGTCGTCGACACCGACGCGCGGGACGCCGAGGGCCAGCGCGCAGACTCCGGCGACGGCCGCCTCCAGCGCGGTACCCGGCGCGGTGCCGGGCGGCGGGTCCGTCTCCTCGGCCAGGGGCAGATGCGGCAAGGCACGGCGGTCCACCTTGCCGTTGGGGTTCAGCGGAAGGTCCGGCACCGGGCACAGGCGGGCCGGCACCAGCGCCCGGGGCAGAACGGCCGCAAGGTGGGCGCGCAGGCCCGCTGGATCCTGGCCGCCCTCCCAGACGACACAGGCCCACAACCGGGCCGTTCCGGATGCCGTCGTACGCGCGAAGACGGCGCTCGCGGCAACCCCCGGGTACCGGCCGATCGCCGACTCGACCTCGCCGGGCTCGATGCGTACGCCGTGGACCTTGATCTGGTGGTCGGCGCGGCCGTGGAACTCCAGCACGCCGTCGTCCCGGCGGCGCGCCAGGTCGCCGGTACGGTACATCCGGGCGCCCGGACGGCCGGCGTACGGGTCGGGCAGGAAGCGCTGCGCGGTCATCGCCGACTGGCCCAGGTATCCGCGCGCCAGGCAGTCCCCGGCGAGGTACAGTTCGCCGATCCGGCCGTCCGGGACCGGGCGCAGACGCTCGTCGAGCACCCGCACCTGCACACCGGCCAGCGGCGTCCCGACGGGCAGCCGGGGCCAGGTCCTCACCTGCTCGGCGTCGCCGGGCGCCTCGTACAGCAGTTGGGAGACCGTGCCCTCCGTCGCGCCGTACTCCTGCACCAGGCGCACCCCGGTGGGCAGCCAGTCGGCGACGCGGTGGACGGCGACCTGCTCGCTGCCCACGACGAGCAGCCGCAGCGAGGCGGGCGGGCGCGGTGTGCCGTCCTGGTCCAGTTCCCGCAGCCATTCGTACCAGTACGCCGGGGTCAGTTGCAGGACGGTGACGCCGTACCGCTCCACGACGGCGGTCAGGCGGGCGCTGTCGGCGAGCGCCTCGTCCGGATCGATGACCAGGCACGCCCCGGCGGCCCAGGTGGCGAGCATCTCCTCGGCGGCCACGGAGAAGCCGATGGAGGCGAACTGCAGGACGCGTTCGCCCGGCCCCATGCCGAGGCGGTGCCCGATCTGCCGGGCCAGGTTGGCGAGCGGACCGTGCGCGAGCGCCACGCCCTTGGGCGTTCCCGTCGACCCGGAGGTGTAGGCGATCCACGCCAGGTTCTGGGGGCGGGGCGCGGCGGACGGCGGGAGCCGCACCCCGCTCGCGTCCTCCAGGTCCCCGGCCGCCTGTTTCAGGTCCTCGTCCATGTCGTCCAGGCACAGGACGGTGCCCGGGTACGCCGTGGCGTCGAAGGCCGGCCGCCGCTGAGCCAGGACAACCGGTGCGGCGCTGCCCTCCAGGGCGAGCGCCAGCCGCTTGCGCGGATGGGCGGGGTCCAGGGGAAGGCATGCCCCGCCGGACTTGAGCACGGCGAGTACCGCCACGGCCAGGTCGACGGAACGGCTCAGGTGCAGTCCCACGGGCACGTCCGGGCCCACGCCGAGGCGGCGCAGGCGTGCGGCCAGCCAGGAGGCGCGGCGGTCGAGTTCCGCGTAGCTCAGCCGCCGGTCGCCGCAGAGCAGGGCGGGCGCGTCCGGTGTGCCGCGGGCGTGCCGCTCCACTGGTTCGTGGGCGCATTCCTCCCGGCGGGCCGCCTCCCCGGCCACCGCGGGGGCGGTCGTGGAGGTGCTCACGGGATCAGCACCACCTTGCCGGCGGCCCCGGAGTCGAACAGCCGGAACGCCTCCGGGGCCTCGGACAGCGGCATCCGGTGCGTGACGACGACCGTGGGATCGATACGGCCGCCGCGCACCAGGTTCATCAGCGGCTCCCCATCGCTGATCGGGTCGCCGACGGCGAAGCGCAGCGTGACCTCCTTGGCGAACGCCAGCCGGGTCGGCATGGGCATGGCCTCGGAGGCGTGGGCGCCCACGGCGCACACCGCCCCGCGCGGCCGGACCACGTCCAGCGCGGTCAGCAGCGCGGCGTCCGTGCCAACGGCCTCCAGGACGGCGTCCGCGCCGCGCCCGTCGGTCAGGCCGGCGATCTCCCGGGCGGTGTGGGGCCCGCCGGGCACGGGGTGGGCGCCGCGTTCGGCGGCCCGTTCGAGCCGGCTCGGCAGCACATCGACGGCGAGGATCCGGGCCGCGCCCAGCGTCCAGGCGGCCTCCAGGGCCAGCAGGCCCACGGGGCCGCAGCCCACCACGGCGACCGTGTCCCCGGGGCGAACCCCGGCGCCCACGGCGCACGCGTAGCCGGTGGCGAGGACGTCGCCGATGAACAGGGCCCGCTCGTCGTCCACGTCGTCGGGGATCGGGAACAGCACGACATCGGCGAAGGGCACCCGCACGTACTCGGCGTGCCCTCCGGCGTACGCCCGGGTGCCCACCACGGTGTCGTAGCCGAACAGGCCGACCCGGTCGCACTGGTAGTGCCGGCCGCTGCGACAGGACCGGCAGTGGCCGCAGGCGATGATGTCCGACGCCACGACCCGCTCGCCGGTCCGCAGGCCGCGCACCGCGGGCCCGACGGCCTCCACCACGCCGGTGAACTCGTGACCGGTGACCGTGCCCGGCGTGAACCCGGCGATCTCCCCGCGGTACGGGTGCAGGTCGGTGCCGCAGATCGCGCTGCGCACGACGCGGACGACGGCGTCCCCGGGGTCCTCGATCCGGGGCACGGGCACGTCGTCGGCGAGTGCCACCTGGCGTGTTCCGTGCCACTTCAGCGCTCTCATGTCTCCTCCGGTTCGCGGCAGACGGCCTCGAGCATCTGGTGCAGGTCGTCGAGCAGACACCCGGCGGCGGCGTCGTCGTACTGGCCGGGGTGATGGGTCAGCAGGGCGCGCAGCGCGCCCGCGTCCTCGTAGAAGCCGAGGTCCAGGGGGTAGGGCGAGAACGGATCGTGGTCGATGGGTGTGACGTCGAGCCCTTCCAGGGCGGGCGGCACCTCCGGCGTGGTCTGGAAGGAGACGCACACACTGATCGCCGGCCGGAACCCGGGCCGCCACAGCCCCAGGTCGGCGGTGAGCCGCTCGAAGGGCACGTCCCGGTGGGCGTACACCCCCAGCAGGTTGCGGCGGACCTGGTGCAGAAGGTCACGGAACTCCACATGCTCCGGCACCCTGGTCCGTACGGGCAGCAGGTTGACGAAGAAGCCGACGGCCTTCTCGAACTCGGCCCGGGTACGGAACCCGCCGCGGGTGGCGACGAGAAGGTCGTCGGTGTCCACGTACCGGCGCAGCACCCGGGTGAACGCGGCGAACAGCAGCATGAACAGGGTGACCCGCTCGCGCCGGGCGACGACCCGCAGCCGGTCGTACAGGGGCTGCGGGAAGGTCAGCCACCGGGTCCGCGGGGGCCGTTCGTCCCTGGGCGCCGCGGGGCGGGCCAGGGCGAGCGGCGGCAGCGGGGTCACGTCCGCCAGCGCCCGTTTCCAGTGAGCGAGGTGCTCGGCGTACACCGCCCCCGCGAGCCAGTCGTGCTGCCAGCGCACGAAGGCCCCGTACTGGGTTCGCACGGGCGGCAGGGGCGAGGGGCGCCCGTACAGTCGTGCGGTGTAAAGCCGTTCCAGCTCCCGCAGCAGCACCGCCCACCACGACCAGGCGTCGGAGACCAGGTGGTGCAGGGTGATCCGCACGATGTGCTCGCGCGGTGCCAGCCTGAGCAGCGCCGCCCGCACCAGGGGCCCGTCGGCCAGGTCGAACGGGCGGCGCTGATCCTCGGCCAGGAACCGGGCGGCGGTGTCCTCGCGCTGCGCCGCGGGCAGCGCGGCCAGGTCGGTCAGGGGCAGCGGCACCGCGGTGTGCGGGGCCACCCGCTGCACGGGCCGGCCGTCGACGACGGGGAAGCTGGTGCGCAGCGCCTCGTGGCGGCGGACGAGTTCCTCGATGCTCTCCCGCAGCGCCGTCGCGTCCAGCTCGCCGACGAGGCGGAACGTCATGGGGTCGGCGTACCTGGTCCGGCCGGCCCGCCGCTCCAGGAACCACATGCCCTGCTGGGCGTAGGACAGGGGCAGGTCGACGCCGTCCCACGGCGCCGCGCGCCGCGGCGTCGCGGCAGTGCTGTCCATGCGCGGCCCCCCGCGGTCCCCGGTTATTTGTCGCCCCACACGAAGAGCCAGCGGCGCGGCACCTCGGTCAGCTCCAGCCGCTCGAAGGTGGCCCGCAGGCCCCGGGTGAGGGCCTCGGAACCGAGGGCCGGGTCGTCGATCCCGGTGGCGCCCTCGACGAACACCGAGTACCGGCACAGGGCCTCCCAGTCCTCCAGCGTCCAGGCGTACACGGCCTCCTCGGACTTGATCCGGGAGAACCCCGCCGCGGCGAACAGCTCCTCGTGCTGGGCCGGGGTGAGCGTCTCCATCGCCACCGGCCTGCTCCGGGCGAGCACGAGGTCGCTGCCGGCCTCGCGCAGGACCTCCCGCGTGGCCCGCAGCCACTGGGCGTAGAAGGGCCGGGTCCGCGGCAGCACGGCCCCCTCGTAGAACAAGGTGTTCAGGGCGCAGCGCCCGCCCGGCGCGAGCAGCCGGTGACAGCCCTCCACCACGGCGCCGCGCTCCGCCGCCGGTATCTGGTGCATCACGTTGCTGAGAACGGCGACGTCCACGGGCCCGGTCAGCGACTCGACATCCTGGGCGCGCCCGTGGACGAAGCTCACCTTGGGGTCGCGCAGCCGGGCGCGGGCGATGGCCAGTTCGTGCCTCGAGGGGTCGATGCCGACGATGGCGCCGACGTGCGCGGAGCGGGCGAGGAGCAGTTCGGTGGCGAGGCCGGAGCCGCAGCCGACATCGGCGACGACGCCGCGGGCGGGTGCCTCGCAGATGTCGACGAGACGCTGGGTCACGTCGCCGTACAGGGGGCGACGCGACATGGCGTCGAACTCGTAGCCGTGGACGAAGGTCATCGCACCTCAAGTCATCGGTTCGGACGGACGGTGGTGGTGGCGCGGACGGGCGGCGGCCAGCAGCCGCCGCGCCGTACCGCCCATCAGGAGCCGGTACTCCTGCGGCGAGAGCGGAGCGCTGCCCGGCGGCCACGGGCCGGGATCCTCGGCCAGCCTCGCCATACGGGTTACGGATTCGGTCATGGAGGCGAAGGGGAAGTCGGTCGCCCACATGAGGCGGTCCAGGACGCCGCTGTCGCGGGCGTGCGCCAGAGCCGAGGCCACGGTCGCGGGCGGCTGGTAGGAGCCGAAGATGGACAGGTCCGCGTACAGGCGGGGATACCGGGCGAGCAGGTCCACGCACTGCCGGGTCCAGGGGGTGCCGAGGTGGGCGAGGATCACGGTCAGGCCGGGGAAGTCCTTGGCCACCTGCTCCACCAGCAGCGGGGAGAAGTAGCGGGGGTCCGCGTTGCGGGAGGGCGTGTACCCGGTGTGTATCAGCACCGGTATGCCGAGGTCCTCGGCGGTCTCGTAGACGTCGTACCAGCGGCGGTCCGCCGGGGACATATGCTGGTAGCAGGGGGCGGTCTTCAGCCCGCGCAGTCCCAGTCCGCTCACCGCGTGGCGCAGCCGCCCGGCCGCGCCCGGCGTGCCCGCGTCCACGGAGGCGAAGCCGGTGAGCCGGTCGGGGTGGCGGGCACACAGCTCGGCGACGAACTCGTTCGGTACCGAGAACCCCTCCACCCGCCGTACGTCGAAGGCGAGCAGGACGACCCGGTCGACGCCCGCGGCGTCCATCTCGGCGAGCAGCTTCTCCTCCGGAGCGGACAGCGCCTCCGGCGGCCTGTCTGTGGTGGCGGTCATCTCCTGCGCGAACCGGGCCGAGTAGTGGCGGTAGTACTCCCCGGCGTGCACATGCGCGTCGATGATCATGCCTGCCGCTCCTCGGGCCGTTCCCGGTGACCGGAGGCCCACGCGGCGGCCCCGGCCTGCCAGAACAGCAGGCGCACGCCCTTGGCCTCCAGCCGCAACCGCTCGGTGGCCTGCTGGGTACCGTCCGCGGACCGGCGCCGTACGGTCGTGCGCACCGGCTCGGGAGCATGATTGACCACCACACCGCAGCGCTCGTCACCGCGTCCGAGCACGGTGGTCTCCACGGCCGGGTCGTCGGCGGTCAGCGGCGCGTGCACGCCCGCCGCCTCGGCGACCGCCGCGTACAGCCGGTGCCAGGCCGCCTCCTGTAGGCGGTAGGGGGCGTTGAGCTGGGCCTCCAGCGGGGCGTTGAGGTAGTGGACGACGCCCTCGCCCAGGCGCCTGCGGGTCAGCGCCGGCGAGCCGTCGGCGAACGCGGCCAGCACCTCGGCATCGACCGCGTCGATCACCGGGACGGGACCGGGTTCCCAGCGCAGCGGGTACCGTACGCCCGCCCAGGTGAAGTCGGCGTGGGTGTCGGCGGCCAGCGTGAAGTCGCGGATACGGATGCCGAACAACTCCTCGTCGCCGGCGCCGTCCAGCAGGCTGCCGGTGGAGTAGAGCAGGACGCCGCCGGAGGTGACGTACCGCTCCAGGCGGCGCCGCTCGGGCAGCGAGAGCTGCCGCACCGACGGGCAGATCACCAGGGCGTGGCGCTCCAGCCGTGCGGTGCGGTGGGTGAACTCGTAGGGCAGGTGGGTCTGCTGGAGCAGCAGATGGGCGTAGAAGGCGGCGGGCGCGTCGCTTCCCGACGGCGTCAGATAGCCGGCGTCGTCCCCGGGTTCGCCCTCGGGGACGAAGACGCCCACCGGTGCGGGCAGCGGCCGGAACCCGGCCAGCTCGCCGGTGACGCGCCGCGCGAACGCGCGGTACTCGGCCAGCGCGGGCTTCTCGCGGCCGTCCGCGGCCATCAGCCCCACGCGCCGCTCGTTCGGCCGCAGGGCGTACGGCTTGCGGTCGGTGGTGAAGTCCTGCCAGCACCACACGGCCGTGCCGACGGCTCCGGCCGCGAAGGCGGAGTGCGCCGCGGCCCGCAGATAGCCCGCGGCCGTCGCCTCGTCGCAGCCGTAGCTGCCCAGCTCGTCGACGTACACGGGGCGGTGGGCACTGCCGCGCCGCACGAGATAGGGCACGAACGCGGTGGCCTTGCGGGCGGCGACGGACTCGATGTGGAACGGCGTCCACACCGGGAACCCGTGCAGCCCCACCAGGTCCAGCGGCCCGGCGCGTTCCGGGCGGAAGGCGTGGCCGCCGAGGACCGCGGACGCCTCGTTGGCCTGTAGGACCACAGCCTGTGGGTCGGCGGCGCGGATCGCGTCCGCGAGCGTCCCCCACCACGCGCGGACCTCGTCGGCGCCCAGCGTCGCGGACGACGCGGAGTCGACGTGGATGACCTCGTCCCCGAGGTCGTACGCCAGGACGTTGGGCGCGTCCCGCAGCGCGGTAGCGATGTGCCGGACGAACGCCCGCTGGCGTTCGAGCAGCTCCGCGTCGCGCCACAGGTCCCGGCCGCTCCGCCACGGCGGGTCGAACCGCTGGCCGTTCATCCAGATGGTGAGCAGGGAGGGAAGACAGGACAGACCGTGCCGGCCGGCGGCCCCGGCCAGCTCCCGCAGCCGGTCCGTCATCACGGAGTCGTAGCCGCCCTCCTCGGGTTCGAAGTCGGCCCAGAAGACGAAGAACCGCACGGTGCCGATGCCCGCCGCGGCCATCCGGCCGAAGTCGTCGTCGATGCGGGCGCCGTCCCACTCCCGCCAGTAGTCGCACCCGGTGGGCGAGGGATGGTAGTTGACGCCGACGCTGAAGAAGGGCCGCCCGTCGCGGTGCGGGACACCGTCGACGAGCGTGACACGGCCGTCACTCACGGCGCCGGCTGCCATGCGCGGCTCACCTCCTCCACGATCCGTCCGACCTCCGCCGCGCCCAGGCCCGGGTACAGCGGCAGTGAGAGCTGACGCGCCGTCACATCCTCGGTCACGGGCAGTTGTCCCGGACCGAGGCCGTAACGCTCCCGATAGGCGGTGAACAGGTGGGTGGGCGGATAGTGCACACCGCTTTGGACCCGCGCCGCGCGCAGCCGGTCCTGGAACACCTCACGGTCGGTCCCCGGAGGCAGCACCATCGCGAGGAGATGGTGGGCACCCTCCTGCACCGGCCGGTCGGCGAACGGCATGGTCAGTCCGGGCAGCCCGGCCAACTGCTCGCGGTAGGCGCGGACGGCGTCCCGGCGGCGGGCCTGCGCGGTCGGCAGGGCGTCGAGCTGGACGCGTCCGACGGCGCAGGCGATTTCCGTGGGCCGGTAGTTGAGGCCCAGCGCGTCCACGTCGTACCCGGAGGGCCCGCCGCGGTGGCGCTGCTGAGCGCTGACGGTCAGGGCGTGCGAGCGCAGCCGCCGGACGCGCTCGCGCAGGGCGGGATCGCGGGCGACGACCATGCCGCCCTCGCCCATGGCCACGTTCTTGGTGGCGAAGAAGCTGTAGCAGCCGATGTCACCGACCGTGCCCAGCATCCCGTGCGCCGAGTCCGTGACGGGGGCGTGCGCGCAGTCCTCGATCAGGGCCAGCCCGTGGGCGTGGGCCAGCCGGGCCAGCGCCGTCAGGTCGGCGGCATGACCGCCGTAGTGCATCGCGACGATCGCCCGGGTGCGCGAGGTGATGCGGCGGGCAGCGTCCTGGGGGTCGATACACAGGTCGTGCGCGCCGGTGACATCGGCGAACACCGGCGTGGCACCGCACAGGGCGACGGTCGCGGCGGCCGACACGAAGTTCAGCGAGGGCAGCACCACCTCGTCGCCCGGTCCGAGGCCCAGAGCCAGCACCGCCAGATGCAGGGCGGCGGTGCCGCTGCTGACGGCGACACAGGACTCGACGCCGAGCGCGGCGGCGAACTTGCCCTCGAAGTCCTCGGTCACGGGCCCGGCCGACAGCCAGCCCGAGCGCAGCACCTCGGTGACCGCCTCGATCTCGGCCGGCCCGAACGCCGGACGGTACAGTGGGATGTCGAAGGCCGTCATCCGCCCACCGCCCCCGTCGACGCGCTGGTGGCCGCGTACAGCTCGGCCGCGGCACGCCGGTCCAGGTAGCGGGCCCGGTCGGCGCGGAACGTCGCGGTGGCGAGGTCGAGTTGCTCGGGGGTGCCGATGTCCCGCCAGTCGCCTTCGATGACATAGCCCTCGATGCGCTCACCGTCCGCGCGGGCCCGGTCGAGCAGGGCGGGCATGTCGTGCCGCCCCCGGGGCGGCACGAACCGCAGCAGGGACGGTTCGAGGACGTAGATGCCCCCGCTGGCCAGGAAGCTCAGCCGCGGCTTCTCACGGAAGTCGGTCACGCGCCGTTCGTCGTCGAGTTCCACCACGCCGTGCGCGATGTCGATGTCCTGGCGGCTGAGCGCGATCGTGGCCGCGGCCTGCGACTTCTTGTGCCGGCTCCACAGGTCGGCGAAGTCGATGTCGGTGAGCAGGTCGGCGTTCATCACCAGGGTGGAGTCCTCGAACGGCGGCAGCAGCGCGAGCGGACCGGCGGTGCCCAGCGGCTCCTGCTCCAGCGAGAAGTCCAGCTCCAGACCCGACCACCGGTTACCGCCGAAACTGGCCCTGATCATGTGGGCCCGGTAGCCGAGGGAGAGCGTCACATGGGTGAAACCCGCGCCCTTGAGCTGCGTCAGGATGATGTGCAGGATCGGTATGCCGTCCAGCGGCATGAGCGGTTTGGGGACGGTCAGGGTGGCGGGCCGTAGCCGACGGCCCTCACCTCCGGCCAGTATCACTGCTCTCATCGGGCCTTCTCCGTTTGGTTCCGGGCGGCGATCAGCTTGCGGTAGACGGTGTGGACCCGGTCGGCGACCGCGTCCCAGCCGAGTTCACGGCGCACCCTGTCGTGGCCGTGCCGTCCCATGGCGCGGCGCTCCGCGGGCCGGGCCAGGAGCCGGCTGACCGCCTCGGCGACGGGCCGGGCGGCGGGCTGGGCGAGCAGGCCGTCCCGTCCGGGGGTGATGACCTCCTCGCTGCCGAGGAAGGTGGAGGCGACAACGGGTTTGCCGCAGGCCCACGCCTCCACGTAGACGAGAGGGAAGAGGTCGACGGTGGAGGGCACACACACCAGTTCGCAGGCAGCGAGCGCACTGTGCTTGGCGTCCTCGTCGGCCAGACCGATCTCGACGATGCGGGGGTCGGCGTACTCGGCGAACCGCTGTGCGCAGTCCTCGTCCCAGCGGGGCCCCATGAAGACGAAGGAGGTCCTCGGATGGTCCTGCCAGATGTACCGGGTCGCCTCCAGGAGCGTGACGTAGCCCTTGGAGCGCATCTTGCGGCCGAGGAAGAGCACCATGGGCCCCTCGATGCCGTGCTCGCGGCGGAACCCGGCGGGATCCGGGGTGCCTGGCAGGTGCGGCCCCTGGCCGACGATGTGCAGCGTCGGCCCCCGCGCACCGGCGCTGCGCAGCATGTCGCGTTCCGCACCGGACAGCGCGAAGACCGCGTCCGCGCGCCGGCACACGTCGAGCACGGCCGCCCGGTCCGGCCAGACCTCGGGCGCGGAGGCGGGCGTGACGGCGAACGGCACGTCCCAGGCCCGTGCCAGTCGCAGACCGGCCGCCAGGTCCTGCGGACGGTAGGCGTCGACGGCGTGGACCAGGTCCGCCGGGTCGGTGTCGTCGGGAGTGGCCGGGAACGGTTGCACGTTCACCCCCGTGGCCCGCATGAACCGTGCGGTGTCCTGGTCGATCGGGCCCGCGTAGACCCCGGCATCCCAGCCGAGCCGGCTCATCGACGCCGCCAGGTACTGCGTCATCAGCTCGGCGCCGGCCCGCGCCGGGAAGTAGCCGCGGTGGACGTACCGTACGCGCACGCCGCTCACGCTCCGGTTCCCCGGGCCGCGATGTCCTGTGCGTACCAGGCACAGGTGCGGCGCAGCCCCTCGTCCAGGCGCACCGCGGGGCGGTAGCCGGTCAGTCTGCGCAGGCGGGTGATGTCGGGCAGGCGCCGCTGCGGAGACAGCGGGGGCGCCGGGTGGACGTCGATGGCCGGGTGGCGCTCCAGGGTGTCGAAGACCATCCGGGCCAGCTCCCTGATGGGGATCTCCTCCTGGTCGTTGCCGACGTTGACGAGCAGCGGCTCCTTCGTCGGCAGGGCGGTCAGCGCGGTGATCGCGTCGACGGCGTCGTCGACGTAGCAGAAGGCCCGGGTCTGATCGGCGCCGTGAATCGCGAAGGGGTCGACACCGCTGAGCAGCCGCTCGACGAACTGCGGGATCACGTGGTCGTAGCCCATGCGGGGGCCGTAGACGTTGTGGAAACGCACCATGCGCAGCGGGAAGCCGTGGGCGCGCGCGTAGGTGCGGCACAGCACCTCCCCCGCGATCTTGCTGAAGCCGTAGGAGGAGCGGGCCACCGTCGGATCGGGCAGCATCAGCGGCACGTCCTCGGCGGTGGGCACGTCGGCGAGGTCGGCCTCCACACTGCCCGCGTACGCCTCGCTGGACGAGGCGAAGCAGAGGGTGGCGCCGCTCCGGCCCGCGAGCCAGTCCAGGAGGTGGACGGTGGTGAGCAGGTTGGTGCGCAGCACCCGCCGGGGGTTGTCGTTGGAGTAAGCGACCCCGACCACGGCGGCCAGGTGGTAGACCTCCGTGAAGTCGTCGGCGAGCAGCCCGTCGGGCACGGGCGTGGTCAGATCGTGCTCGACCAGCTCGACGCCGCCGAGCAGGTCGGACAGCGCGGCGTCGGAGCGGCCCCTGCTGAAGTCGTCGAGCAGGGTGACGTCGCAGGTGGCGGCCAGTCGGCGGGCCAGGTGCAGGCCGATGAAGCCGGCGCCTCCGGTGATCAGGATCTTCTTACGCATGGCCGAGCCTCATCGCCTTCGTCGAGGGCGGCAGGACCCGCCAGGTGTCGTAGACCACGGCCGGCTCCGCCATCCGCGCCACCAGGTCCGCGGCGTCGATGTCGCCGTAGCGGGGGTGGTCGTTGAGGAGGATGGCCGCGTGGGCGCCGGTGAAGCCCTCGGTCAGGCCGACCGCGCGGACGCCCTGCGCCTCGATGCGCGACTGCGGCACCACGAAGTCATGGCCGACGATCTCCGCGACGTGCTCCCGGAGGAACGGCAGCAGACGCTCGTAGGGGGCTCCGCGCAGGTCGTCGGTCTCCGGGCGGCCCTTGTAGGCGAAGCCCGACAGCAGGATCCTCGCCTCGGCCGGGTCCTGGCCCCGCTCCCGCAGCGCGGCCAGGACGCGTTCGCCGACCCTGCGCGGCATGGACTCGTTGAGGCTGCGCGCCGCGGTGATCATCGTCGGTGTGTGGCCGCGCGCGGCGACCGAGTGAGCGAGCAGATACGGATCCTTGGTCAGGCAACTGCCCCCGACGAAACCCGGCTTGTGCACCGTGGGCCGCGGATAGCCCAGGTTGGCGGAGTCGATGACCTCCATCGCGTCCAGTCCGAGTTCCTCGGTGAGGAGCGCGACCTCGTTGCCGAAGCCGTAGATCAGGTCGGTGTGGCAGTTGCAGATCAGCTTGACCAGTTCGGCGGCCTCCGGCGAGGAAACCGGCACCACCTGGTCGGTGACGGAGGAGAAGAACTCCGCCGCCCGCTTGCCGGCCTCGTCGCTCAGACCGCCGACGATCTGCGGCAGGGACAGCAGCTCCGCCAGCGCCTGCCCCTGGATGGTGCGCTCCGGGCAGTAGGCGATCAGCGGCTCGGGCGCCGTACGGCGCAGGATGGGCAGGACCAGCCCGCGCGAGGTGCCCACCGGGACGGTGCTGCGCACGATGACCAGAGTGCCGTCGCCGATGCCCCCCGCGATCGCCTCGGTGGCGGCCCGCAGATGGCTCAGGTCCGGTGCGGTGCCGCCGGCCTCGATGGGCGTGCCGACGCAGATGATCACGACCGGCGGCAGCGTCCGCCCGCCGAGGTCACCTGTGACGGTGAAGGCACCGCTTTCGACACCGTCCCGGATCGCCTCCTCGACGCCCGGCTCGGCCACCTGGAGCCGGCCGCGGGCCAGTTCCCGCGCCACCGCCGGATCGGTCTCGTAGCCGAGCACCCTTCTGCCCGTGGTGAGCAGCGCGGCGGCCAGTGTGACGCCGACGTAGCCCAGTCCGACGACAGACACGTCGTAGTCCTCGTACAGCCTGCTCGATGGCATTGACATAACCCCTTGGATGCGGCGGGTGGGAAGGTGGGCCGGCGGTAGTCAGCCGACGACCCAGTGGGTCTTCTCGGCCTGACCGCCGAGCTGCCGTTTCTGGTCGTCGAGTCCCTTCACCTCGGATCCGCCCGCGTCGACCTCACGGATGCCGTGCCGCCACATCTTCTGGAACACGGTGAGCCAGACGTACTGGGGAATTGCGGTGAAACCAGTGGAATCCTTCAGGACGCCGGTCAGCCGCTCAGGGAAACGCATCGTCATCGTGCAGTACAGCGAGGCCCTGCGCGGGCCGGTGCGCTCACCGGCGAAGAACAGCACCGGGATCTCCTCGCCGTCCGGAAGGAAGAGACCGCCGAGGTAGGCGAAGTAGTCCTGTTCGTTCTGCCCGCCCGGACGCTGGGTGACCAGCGCGTGATAGTCCTCGGGGGTGGAGCCGACCAGGGTGCCCTGCTCACGGCGGGCCTCGAAGTAGCCCTCCACGACGGCCCGCGCCTTGCGGGCCTCCGACTCCGTGTAGCCGTACGGGCGGATGCGGAACTCCAGGTGGTCGTTGCGCTGGAGGAAGTTCTCGAACCGGCGGAAGGCCAGGCGGTTCTTGCTCTTGTACCGGCGGTGCTCCTCACCCGGGAGGTTGCGCACGTGCAGGCCACCGTCCGGCTGCTCGTGGAGGATCGTGTCCAGGTAGTAGACGCGGTTGGGATGCGTCTCGTCCTCCTCGGGTGCGACCGGATGCCACGGATCCTTGGTCACCGGCGCGAAGCCGGCGTCCAGGAAGGCGGCGTGGTCCTCGGGCGGCAGATGACGGACGTACACCGACGTGCGGGCCAGACCTGCCTCGCGGACGGCGGCGATGAAGGAGGTGACGGCCGCCACCTTCCCCGCGCCTTTCGGCGCGACGATGTGCAGGTGCTTCGCCGGGGCGTCCTCCTTGCTGAAATAGCCGACGCCGAAGAGGTTCTCGCCGTCGTGGTAGACCAGACCGTTGGGGTGGCGGGTGCTGGTGCCGCGCAGGTTGTAGCCGTTGGTGTACAGCATCAGCCCCAGATGCCCCATCGCGAACGACCCGTCCTTGAAGAGCTGGATGGCGTCGAAGGACTCCTCCACCGGGCGCAGCTTGTCCCCGAAGAGGCTCTCCAGACGGGCTTCGAACTCGTCGCGTTCGTGGGGAGGCAGGCGCATGGGTTCTCCTCTGGTCGAAGGCGCGCGGTGCACGGGTGCGGTCCTGCTCACGGGGAAGGGGCGACGTGCTCGGGGCCGGTGGGTGCGGCGGCCTGCCCGGCGGTGTCCCGGGCGGGTTTGCCGAGCAGTTCGACGATGCCGTCGACCAGGTGCCAGAAGAGGCGCTCCCCCAGCTCGGCCGAGGCGCCGGTGGCGGAGGACAGCACTCCCTGGTTGGAGATCTCCTCGACGTCGACAGGGTGCCGGTATACGCCCGCGGGCGGCGGCGAGGCGTGGCTGGGGCGCTCCGGGCGCACCGCGTCGGGGCGCAGATACATCATCAGGCTCGTCTCGGTCAGGCCCGCATGCTCCGCGTGCCAGCCGGGGAAGTACGGGATGTGCTCGCCGAGCCATTCCTCGGTGACCAGGCTCCACCAACTGAACGCGACCACCTCGGTGTCCGGGAACACGGTGCTCGGCAGGCACCCGTCGATCGCCTCGAAGAGCAGGCCCTCGTTCTCGTAGTGGCCGTTGATCACGACGAGCCGCCCCGGACGGAGGCGCGACAACGCCGTCAGACAGTCGGTGAGATACGTGATGAACGTGGCGCCGCCCAGGTGTACGGTGCCCGGGAAGTACAGCCCGCCGCCGCTCTGCGGCAGCGACCTGGCCGACACCGGCTGACCGGGCAGCAGCAGCCCACCGACCTCCGCGGCCACCTGCCGGGCCAGCGCGTCGGGGATGTCCATGTCGACCGAGAGCGGGAGGTGGGGGCCGTGCTGTTCCAGCCCTCCCACCGGCCACACCAAGGTGGCACCGCGCATGGCCCGCGGTACCTCCGGACTGGTCAGATCTCCGTAACGGGGTACGTTCGTGGTGCGCTGCCGCATCGTTCTCCCCTCATGACCTCTTGACACTGCGTCCGACCAGATCCGCGACCGTGCCGCCGTGTGCGCCCAGCCAGTCGTCGAAGCCCTGGCGAATGGCGCGCAGCGTGGCATGCAGGTTCCGGTGCAACGCCGTGTAGACCTGGACGACGTCGGCGCCCACGCTCAGGTACTCCGCCACGTCCTCGGCGCTCTCGACCCCGCCGCTGGCCATCACCGGCACCGTCACCCCGGCGCGGCGCAGACCGAAGATCCCGGCGAGCACCAGCGGCTTGATCCCGGGCCCCGAATAGCCGAACGCCCCCCCGAGGCGCACCTCACCGGTGTCGGCGTCGACGGCCAGCCCGGCGATGGTGTCGCTGAGGGTGACGGCGTCCGCGCCACAGGCAACGGCCGCCTCGACACGCTCGCGCAGCCGCTCCCCGGCCGCCAGCTTGACGCTGAACGGCACCGGCGTGCGGCGGCGCACCGCGTCGGTGTAGGCGGCGACGCGCTCGGGAGTGTCCTCCAGCCCGCCGTCCTCGTTCAGGCAGGAGATGCCCAGTTCCAGAGCGGGGCTGCCCGCCTGTGTCACCCGGTCGGCCAGTTCGGCGAGCTGGGCCGGTGAGTCAGCGTGCACGGAGGTGATCACCGGCAGCCCGTCGTCGGCGAACCGGCGGAGCATCGCGCACCAGCCGTCGACCGAGCGGCGGGAGTACGTGGTGCTGTTGAGCATGCCGGTGGGCAGACGCAGCAGACGTTCGTTGCCCGTGGGGCCGGGGGCGGGATGGATGGTCTTGGTGACCACGGCGCCGGCCCCGTCCTGAAGGAGCCGGCGAATGTTGCCTTCCTGGTCGGTGAGCAGACCGGAGCCCACCACGACCGGGGAGGACAGACGCAGTCCCAATGTCTCCGCGGTGCCGCTCACTCCGACATCACGACCTCTCGGCCCACCTTGTCGAGTACCCGGAGCAGCTCGGCGGGGTGAGCACGGGCCTCGGTCAGGTCGAACACCGTCACGTCGCCCACGGAGGGCAGCCCGCGCAGCAGATGGCTGGCGTTGGGCGCCATGGGCAACGGCGTGACGACGACGATGGGCCTGCCCAGCGCGGAGGCCCAGCCGAGTTCCACATGGGTGCCGTCGGTGCGCATCAGCTCACCGGCGGCGTCCACCGGCAGCACCGGCACGAACACGTCACAACGACGCATCCAGTCGAAGTCCCGCACACTGACCTGCTCCGGCGAGAACAGGGCGGTGTCCACACCGAACTTCTCGGCGACATGGGCGGAGAAGACCGTGCCGTTCACCGCCGCGACCGCGTCGATGACGTCCCGGATCGCATGCCGCAACGGCTGGTGGAAACCGTCGTCACGGATGGCGTGCTGGATAGGACCGCCGACGAAAACACTGACTCCGGTCAGATCGACGCCCTCCGTCCCGTCGACGCCGACCGCTGTGGTGTCCCTCATGACATCTCCCGATCTGCTTGACGAAGCGCGATGTGGTGCACGTTGAGCCGCGTGTGCGGTCGATCGCCTCCCGCGGGTCGTCGTAGGCGATGACCCGGACGACCGGACCGAACTGCTCCTCCTCGAGGCGGCTGCGCGAGGGGAGGTCGGTGGCGACGGTGGGCGGATAGAAGTGACCGGGCCGGTCGAGGACACGGCCACCGGCCAGGACGTGGGCCCCGGCGCGTACGGCCTCGTCCACCATGCCCGCGACACGGTCCCGCTGGGCGCGGCTGACCAGCGGACCGTACTCGGTGGCCGGATCGAGGCCGTCGCCCACCACGGCGGCGCCCGCCACAGGTCGGCCATGGCCTCGGTGAGGCGGCGACGCTGGGTGCGGTGCACGTAGACGCGTTTGACCGCGGCGCAGAACTGCCCTCTGTTCGTCATGGACCGGGCGGACGACTCCCGCGCGACCGCACCGACGTCCGCCCCGGGCAGGACGACGGCCGGGTCGTTCCCGCCGAGTTCCAGCACGATCCGCTTGAGGTCGGCCGCGGCCTGCCGGACGATGGCGCGTCCGGTGTCGACCGAGCCCGTGAAGGACACCAGCCGGACCGCGGGGTGGACGGTGAGCCGGGCGCCCAGCTCCGTGCCGCCGCCCACGACCGCGAAGGCGCCGACGGGCAGGCGGGCGTCGAACGGAGTCGCCGCCCACCCCGGGAAGGCGCGGGCCGCGTCGTCCAGCACCGCATCGAGCTGCTCGGGCGTGCGTCCCGGGGCGTGGGCGAACACCTCGCCGAGCGCGGGGTTCTCCACCGGCGCCGGTCCATAG